>NZ_JBGCCT010000002.1:300000-600000 GCF_041260665.1 Catenulispora sp. GP43
CAGCCGCACCCGCGTCTCCTGCCCCAGCGGCAGGTCGTGGCCGTCGCAGCGGGCCCGCACCGCCGGTTGTGTCAGCTGCACGATCCCGACGTCCGGCTTGCCGTTGTGGTCCCAGTCGATGCGCTCGTTCAGGTCGATGACCACCGCGTCGAACTCCTCGCCGACCCGGTCCTTCAGCAGCACCGTCTCGACCAGGTCCACGCACTCGCGGTCGACCGCCGAGCCGCGGCGATCCGCCCCCTCCATCACCGCCGGCAGCTTCGGCAGCTCCGAGCGGGCCCAGTCCGGGACCTCCGCGCCGGCGCACAGGGCCACGCACACCTCGCCGGCGTAGCGGTCGGCCAGGCGGCGCAGGGGTGCCGTGACGTGCGCGTAGGTCGTGGCCAGGGCCGAGTGCCCGGCCTGCTCCGGCACGCCGCCGTCGAACGCGGTGTATCCCGCGCCGCGCATCAGGGTCGTGGTCTCCTGCAGGAACGCCGCGTGCGCCGGGACCGCCGGGTCCAGCTTGCGGATCAGGTCGCTGTAGCTGACGCCCTCCTGCCACCGGATCTTCAGGGCGCGGGCCACGCGGTGCAGGCGGTGGTAGGCGAACTCCGGTGGGTCGGGCATGGTGCGCAGCAGGCCGATGCCGCCGTAGATCATCAGCTCGGCGGCGGCCATGCCGGTCAGCAGCGAGATCTGGGCGTTCCAGTTCTCCACCGGCAGCGGCGTGCGGTACTCCAGCGACCAGCTGTCGTTGTCGGCGACCACGACCTGCGCCGGCACGCTCAGGCTTATCCCGCCGCGCTCGGCCTCGCGGTCCTGGCGCAGGTTCCCGATCTCGCGCAGCAGCTCCAGGACCGGCTCGGCCTTCCCGGCGTCCAGGGCGGCCTGGGTGTCCTGGTAGTTCAGCTTGGCGCGGCTGCGCACCCGGGCCCGGCGGACCTCGACGTCCGTGCTGTCGCCGGAGGAGTCCAGGTCGATCTGCCACAGCAGGGCCGGGCACTCCTGGCCCGGCAGCAGCGAGGCCGCGCCCTCGGACAGGATCTCCGGGTGCAGCGGCACGCGCATGTCCGGCATGTAGTACGTCTCGCCGCGCCGGTGCGTCTCCAGGTCGAGCATGCTGCCGGGGGTGACGAACGCCGCGACGTCGGCGATCGCGTAGTGCACCCGGTAGCCGCCGCCCGCGCGCCGTTCCAGGTGCATGGCCTGGTCCAGGTCCATCGACTCCGCCGGGTCCAGGGTGACCAGCGGGAGGCCGGTGGCGTCCTCGGCGGGCATCCGCGGCGCCTTCGCGGCCGCCTCGGCCTCGGCCAGCGCCTGCTCCGGATAGGGTCCGGGAAGCTGGAGCTCGGTACGGATGGCGTCGAACCCCGCGCGCAGGTCGGCGGCCGGGACGGCGGCCTCGACGGTGAGGACTCTTTGCGGCATGCCAGCACCTTATGGGGTGCCGCCCCGCCGGTGCACGCGTCCTGCGATCATCGTCACGCCCGCGTCGGCGCGGCGGATCCGGGCGTGGCGTGCGCTTTCGCCGCCGCGCCCGGCCGCCGCCGGCTACGGGTTTCCCCGCCCGGCGCCGGTGCGTCAGTCCTCTGAGGAGTCCCCGGCCAGGATCCGGTACAGCGCCTGCCTGGCGCCGACCAGCACCCGCGAGGCCTCGGACCGCTGGCTGTCGGTGCCGACCTGGATCACCTGCATGTAGGCCATCGCCAGCTGGGCGATGACGTCGCGAATCTTGACCGCCTCCTCCGAGGGGCCCTCGTCCTCCTCCATGCCCTCCCACGGCGGGGTCCACTTGGCGCGGTTCTCCCGCACGTAGGTCTTGCCCTGTTCGGTCAGCGCGAACATCTTGCGCCCCTCCCCCTCGGTGGTCTGGACGATGCCCTCGTCCTCAAGCTGCTGCAGCGCCGGGTAGATGGAGCCGGAGCTGGGCTTCCACTGCCCGTTGGTGCGCTGCTCGATCTCCTGCATCAGCTGGTAGCCGTTGGCCGGCCCCTCGTCGAGCAGGATCAGGATCGTTATGCGCACGTCGCCGCGTCCGGCGCGGCCGCGCCCGCCGTGCCGGCGCCGCCCGGCCGGGCCGCCCGGCGGCGGCCCGAACATCGCGCCGAGCCCGCCTAGGACGTCGAACGGGGTGAAGGTGCCGCCGGCGCCCGGGATCGGCGGCAGCGGGCCGCCGGGGGGCATCGGGGGCATGGGCGGCAGCGGCGGTCCGCCCGGAGTGGACCAGTAGCCACCGCCGCGTCCGCCGCGGCGCGGGCCCCGGCGGTCTTCGCGGTGCTCGTCGCGCTCGTCGTGGCGCCGCCCCCGGGTCTCGCTCTCGCGCTCCCGGGCCTCCTGGTGGAGCCGGGCCTTCAGCTCCCGCTCGCGCTCGGCCGCCTCCTCGCGGAGGCGCTGGCTCTGCTCCTTGAGCGCCTCAAGCTGCTCGCGCAGCTGCTCCTCGGTGCTGTTCTCGTCCTGCTCGCCGGCCATCGCCGCCTCCAGTTCACTCACCGGCGACTGTCGTCGCCTCTCAACGATATGACGAATCCTGTCCCGGTGCGGCGACCGGGAGCAGCGGCAGGTACCGGAGCCGGTCCCGCTCCCCGCGGTCGGCGTACCGGCGCGCCCGCTGCCGCTCACGCAGGCGGATCTCCAGCTCGATCTCCTTGGCGCCCCGGGTCCGGCGCTCGGTGCGCCGCCACCGGCAGGACGCGCCGAGCCGCTGTTCGGACGGCTGTTCCTCGACCATCTCGGCCTCCCCATCGACGAAACGACTTCCGAAGGTGTTCTTCGATAGCTCAACGATATATCGCTAACTGTCACTCCGCAAGCCCCGGCCGGACAAGAGCCCGCCGGGGAAGCCCGCCGCGGGCCACCACAAGCCGTCAGAAGCCCACCGGAAGCCGCCGCGAGCCCGCCGATGCGCCAGAATGATCGCCGTGCTGATCCTGCTCCCGCCCTCCGAAGGCAAGGCCCCCGACGGCGACGGCCCCGCGGTCGACCTGGCCGCGCTGGCCTTCCCCCAGCTCGCCAAGACCCGCAAAGCCCTGATGGCCGAGCTGGCCCGGGTGGCCAAGGGCCGCGAGGCGGCGGCGCTGGAGGTGCTGGGCCTGTCGCCGAACCAGGCCGGCGAGCTGGCCGCCGACCGGCAGCTGGCCACGGCCCCGACGCTGCCGGCCGCCGACCGGTACACCGGCGTCCTCTACGACGCGCTGGACCTGCCCGGCCTGCGCCGCGAGGACCCGGCGGCGTTCGCGCGCGCCGAGGAGCGGGTGCTGACGTTCTCCGGGCTGTGGGGCGTGGTGCGGCCCGGCGACGCGATCCCGGCGTATCGCTGCTCCGGCGGCGTGACGCTGCCGAAGGCCGGGCCGGTGGCCAGGCTCTGGCGCGCCGCGCTCACCCCGGCACTGGCCCCGGCGGTCGCCACGGGGCTGGTGGTGGACCTGCGCTCGTCGATGTACGCGGGGATGTGGAAGGCGCCGGCCACGGCCGCCGAGCGCACCGCGACCGTGCGGGTGCTGCACGAGCGGATCGTGGACGGCGTGGCCAAGCGCAGCGTGGTGAGCCACTTCAACAAGGCGACGAAGGGCCGGCTGGCCCGGGCCCTGCTGGTCGGGGATGTCGTGGTCGACACCCCGAAGGAACTCGCCGAGGCGTTGCAGGACCTGGGGCTGCGCACCGAGACCGCGGCGCCGGCCAGGCCGGGGACGGCGTGGACGATCGACGTGGTGGTCGACTCAGTGGCCTGATCAGCCGGACGAGCTGCTGGTGGTGGCGGTGCTGGTGGCCGTGCTGCTGCCGCCGGCGCTGCTGCCGCCCCCGCCGCACAGAGTGGCCAGCGGCTTGGAGGCGTCCAGGGCCTTGCCCAGATCAGCGTCCGAAGACTCGTGGTTGGCGATGTCGTGGCCGACGGTCTGGTAGTCGGTGCCGACCGTCTTCAGCGTCGCCTTCAGGTCGGCGTTGTCGGTCTTGGCGTCCTGGGTCCGCAGGGCGGTGCCGGCGTTGCGGTAGTCCAGGGAGCTGCGCGAGGTCGAGTCCTTGTCCGTGGCCAGCTTGTCCTTCAGCGTCGCCAGCACGTCGCGCACGTTGCCGCAGACGGTGTGGTCGACGTCCGAGGGCGCCGGGGTGCTGGGGGCCGCCGACGTGGACGACGGCGCGGCGGTGCTCAGGGTGGTGCTGGAGGAGACCGCCGAAGGTGTCGGGGTCGAGGACAGCGGGCTGCTGGCGGCGGCGTTCTTCGGCTTGACGGTGACCGAGCAGCCGGCGAGCGCCGCGACCACGGCCACGGTCACCGCCGTGGCCCGGACGACACCGACCCGTCCCGCGGTTGTTCCGTCCCCGTTCTCCTGTGCCGCGCGCCGCGGGCCCATCCGTTCCATGACGCCGGAGTCTATCCACGATCACCGCCACGCGAGGCAGGCCCGGCAAGATCGGTCCGGCCCGGCCTCAACCGGCCAGATGCGCGGTGTCGTTGAACAGGCGCATCGAACTGCGGCCGTCGGCATAACACGTGACGACCGACAGCGAAGCCGGTGAGAGTTCCATGGCGTACAAGGACTCCGGCGGAGCACCGAGCGCGTCGCGGATCAGGGTTTTGATGGGGGTGACGTGCGAGACGACCAGGACGGTGCGCCGCGCGTGCCGGGCCAGCAGGGCGTCGCGCGCGGCCAGCACGCGGTCGGTGACGGCGTCGAAGGACTCTCCGCCCGGCGGCGCGACGGCGGTGGAGGCCAGCCACGCGCGGTGCTCGGCGGGCCAGCGCTCGCGGACCTCGGCGAAGCTGTGGCCGTCCCAGAGCCCGAAGTCGGTCTCCCGGAAGCCGGGGTCGGTCTCGACCGGCAGGCCGAGCGCGTCGGCAACGGCCTGCGCGGTCTGGACGGTGCGCTGCAGCGGCGAGGCGACGATGGCGTCGATGCCGCCGCGTGCGGCCAGGCGGCGGGCGACGGCGGCGGCCTGGAGCAGGCCGGTGTCGGCGAGTTCGGGGTCGCCGGCGCCGGAGAAGCGCCGCTCGGCGGTGAGCGGGGTGGCGCCGTGGCGCAGGAGCAGGAGGGTGGTCGGCGGGCCCATGTCGGGGGCCGGGGACCAGCTGGGTTGGTGGTGCGTCGCCGATCCGGTGCTCGACCGGCCGCCGGAAGCCGACTCGCCTCCGGAAACCGAGCCCCCGCCGGAACCCGAGCCGCCTCCAGAAGCCGACTCTCCACCTGAAGCCGAGCTGCCTGCGACCTCTCTGGCCGCCCGGGTGACCGCGATCAGCGTCTGCGCCTCGGCCACCTTCGCCGCGGCCGCCGCCGGATCGTCCAGCGCCAGGTTCGCCAGCGCGTCAGCCCGCTTGTTCTCCGCGCGCGGCACCCACGTGTAGCGCACCGCGCCGGCACGCGGGAACGCCGTGCGCGCCTGCACCGCGAGCGGCCTGATGTCGGGGTGCTTGATCTGCCACACCCCGCTCATCTGCTGGACCGCGAGCTTGGAGTCCATGCGCACCTCGACCTCGGCGCCGGGGTCCAGGGCGTAGGCGGCGCGCAGGCCGGCGATCAGGCCGCGGTACTCCGCGACGTTGTTGGTCACCACGCCGAGGCCCTCGGCGAGTTCGGCCAGGACCTCGCCGGTGGCGGCGTCGGCGACCAGGGCGCCGTACGAGGCCGGCCCGGGGTTGCCGCGGGAGGCGCCGTCGGCCTCGACGATGAGCGTGTGCACCATGATCGCTGTGCCGGTCCGCCGGTCCGGGCCTAGATGCCCGAGTCCGGGACGCGCACCAGGATGCTGCCGCAGGAGTCGTGGCGCAAGACCTGGTCGGCCGCGGCCGCCTTGATGGCGTTGACCTCGCTGATGTCCAGCTCCAGGCGGCAGCCGTCGCAGCGGCGCTGGCGGATGGCCGCGGCGCCCACGCCGTTGTCGGAGCGGATGCGCTCGTAGAGCGCCAGCAGGTCCTCCGGGATGACGCCGGCGGTGGTGGCGCGCTCGGCGGTGACGGCCGTGACGTCCCGGTCGATCTCCTCGGAGGCCTTGGCCAGGGCCGCGCCCACCTCGTCGCGGCGGGCCTGGGCCTCGTCGCGCTGCACGGTCATCTCCGCGACCCGGGTCTGGGCCGTCTCACGGCGCTCCATGACCTCCAGGACCACGTCCTCCAGGTCGGACTGGCGCCGGGCCAGGGTCTGCAACTCGTGCTGGATGTTCTCCAGGTCCTTGGCCGAGCCGCGGCCGGACTCCAGCATCTGCCGGTCCCGGGTGGCGCGGTTCACCACCTGCTCGACGTCGGCCTCGGCCTTCTTCTGCTCGCGCGCCACGTCGCCCTCTGCGGTCTCGGCGGCGACCAGGACGTCGCGCAGGTCCGCCAGGCGCCGGTCCACCTTCTCGGCCTCGGCCAGCTCCGGCAGGGTGCGCCGCTTGTGCGCCAGCTGCGCCAGGCGCACGTCCAGGCCGTGCAGGTCCAACAGACGGAGCTGGTCGGCGGGGTTCGCGTTCAGGGCAGTGCCTCTCTCTTGACTTGTCTTCACGCTCCGGACGACGGCCGGCTAAGAGCCTGCCGACAGGTGCGCGGTCCACGGATCGGTGACCAGCGTGGAGACGTACGTCTCCACGTTAGTACCGGCGGCGCCCAGCGTGGAACGCAGCGTCTGAGCAGCGTGGTCCAACCACGGCCACTCGCTGGCCCAGTGCGCCACGTCCACCAGCGCTGGTCCCCCGGCCTCCAGCGCCTCGGAGGCCGGGTGGTGCCTCAGGTCGGCGGTGACGTAGGCGTCGGCCCCGGAGGCACGCACGGCGCCGAAAAGCGAGTCCCCCGCTCCGCCGCATACCGCCACCCGGCGCACCGGACGGTCCGGATCCCCGGCCACCCGCACCCCGCCGGCGGTGGCCGGCAGCGCGGCCGCCACCCGCGCGGCGAAGGCGCTCAGCGGCTCGGCCTCGGCCAGCTCGCCGACCCGGCCGATGCCCAGCTCCGGGTTCGACGCGCGCGGCTCCAGGGGCCGCAGCTCGTGCAGTTCCAGGGCCCGGGCCAGGGCGTCGGAGACGCCGGGGTCGGCGGAGTCGGCGTTGGTGTGCGCGGTGAACAGCGCGGTGCCGCCGCGGATGAGCCGGTGGACCAGGCGGCCCTTGAAAGTCGTCGCCGGGACGCCGTGGACGCCGCGCAGGAACAGCGGGTGGTGGGTGACCAGCAGGTCGGCACCGCGCTCCAGGGCCTCGTCGATCACCGCGGCCACCGGGTCCACGGCGAAGGCGACGGTGCTGACCGGTTCGTCCGGGTCGCCGCACACCAGCCCGACCGCGTCCCACGGCTCGGCCCAGGAGGGGTCGTACACCCGCTCCAGGATCGCGACGACCTCACGGAGGGTCGGCGCGGCGGTTTCCACGTCGGTGGCGGCGGGTTGCGGCATGCCCAGTAGGTTACCGGGCCGCGCAGTACTTGATCCGAACCCGCCCGTTTGACCGACTCGGCTCGCGAAGCCGCGCCTCAGGCCGCAGATTCGTCTCAAGCTGCGAGGAGACCAGGGAGGCACCAGGATGCGCGCGGTCGGTGTGAAGGACTACGGGGCCACGCCCGAACTGCTCGAGGTGGCCAAGCCGGCCGCCGGACCGGGACAGGTCCTGGTGCGGGTCGAGGCCGCCGGGGTGAACCCGGTGGACACGATCATCGCCTCCGGCCGCTTCGGCCGCCCGCCGCTTCCGCTGGTGATGGGCGTGGACTTCGCCGGCCGGGTGGAGGCCGTCGGTAAGGGCGTCACCCGCTACGCGGTCGGCGACCCGGTCTTCGGCCGCGCCGCCGGCACCTACGCCCAATATGTGGCCGTCGACGAGAACGGCCCGCTGAGCCCGGCCCCGGACGCCCTGGAGCTCAAGACCGCCGCCGCGCTGCCGACCGCCGGGCTGACCGCGCTGGGCATCCTGGACGCCGCCCGGGTCCGGGGCGGCGAGAGCCTGCTGCTGATCGGCGCGGCCGGCGGCGTGGGCACCTTCCTGACCCAGCTGGCCTCGGCCCGCGACGCCCGGGTGCTGGCGGTGACCCGGGGCGATGAGAGCGTGCGGCTGGGCCTGTCCGGCGCGGCGGTCACCATCGACGCCACCGCCGAGGACGTCGCCGGCCGCGTCCGGGGCGAGGAGTATCCCGAGGGCGTGGACGTGCTGGTGGACCTGGTGTCGAAGGACCCGGAGGCGTTCGAGGCGAACAAGAAGCTGGTCCACGACGGCGGCGTCGCGGTCAGCACCCGCGGCGCGACGCGCGAGCACGGCACGGTGCAGTCCGGCGTGGAGGAGATCGCCTTCGGCGTGAAGCCCAGCGCCGAACTGCTGGCGGCCCTGGCCGAGCTGGTCGACGCCGGCACGCTGCGGGTGTTCGTGGAGGAGGAGGTGCCGCTGGAGCAGGCGCCGCAGGCCGTGGCCCGGATCCAACATGGCGGGGCGCGTGGGAAGACGATCATCAAGCCCTGAGGGCTTCGGCCCCGAGCGGTTCCCTTGCGCGATTCCTTACGCGTTTCCTTACTGCTGAAGATAATCCGCGCTCGTCACGACCTCCCCGAAGCGCGGCAGCACCACCCGCACCGCGACCTCGTGCTCCTCGGCGGTCGGCGCGGCCATCGCGTCCTCGACGAACACGAGCTCGTAGTCCAGGTCGGAGGCGACGCGCGCCGTGGACTCCACGCCCATGGTGGTCATCAGGCCGCCGAAGACCAGGGTGGTGGCGCCGAGCTCCTTCAGGCGGGCGTCCAGGTCGGTGGTGGCGAACGCCCCGATGCTGCGCTTGACCACGGTCACGTCGCCGGGCCGCACCAGGCCCTCGGCGAAGCCGCTGCCGGGCGGCTGCTCGGCCACGTTCGGCCGGTCGACGCGGATCAGCACGACCGGCCGGCCGGCGGCGCGGAACGCTTCGGCCAGACGCAGGGACCGGTCGAGGATCTCGGGTCCGGTGTGCGGGGCCACCGGCAGCTCGAGCAGGCGCGGCATGAGGTCGACGAGGACGAGGGCTGTGGTCACGCGCAGACCTTAGACGCCCTCTCGCGACTGTGCGCGGCTATGTACGCCCCAGCTCGAGGCGGCCGCCGGGCTGCGAGACTTCCCCGCCCGGCGGCTCGCCCGAGAACATCTACCGCGGCTGGCCGCACTCCGGGCAGAACTTCGCGTTCATCCCCACTTCCGAACCACACCCGCCGCACGTCCCCGGCGCGCCCTGCTTCACCCCGCACTCGGGGCAGAACTTCGCCCCGTGCGTCTCGTGTCCACAGGCGTGGCACACCAGCTGCTTCTGCGTCGTGACGTCCACCTCGGCGGCCATGCTTGCGCCGACCTCGCGGGCCTTCGTGGTGGCCGCGTCGACCAGGCCGTGGGTGCGTGCCGACTCGACCTCGGCGGCCAGGTCCGGCGCGCAGTTCGTGCACAGGCCCCGGTCCGGGCTGTAGCAGCGCACGCAGACGTAGGAAGTACAGCGGCCGCAGCGGTTGAAGTGCTTCTCGGCGGCGACGATCGCCTCCTTGAACGAGGCGTCGCGCGCCTTGTGCCAGCCGCTCTCCACCAGGCCGTCGACGCCGTTGGCGACGTCCCAGCCGATCGAGGACGTGGCGCCGTGCGCCATGTTCGCGGCCCGGCGGATCCAGCCGGCGGCGCGGGCCGCCTTGTACGGCTCGAAGCCGCTGCGCCAGGTGTCGCTGCAGCGCTGGCAGTAGAACTCGAACTCGAATCCGGCGTCGTTGCCGTACTGGTTCGAATAGTCCCGATGGTTGTTGCTGAACCACAACGTGTCTGTGTCGGCCATTGCCCGAACCCCCAAGTGATAAGGCCTAGGGAGCACAGGATAGAACTCAATGGCGACGCATCGACAACACGTCCGTGGCACTGAAATTCTCACCGGGCTTCTTCGCCTCGAAGTACGGACCGAGCGCGTCTTCGAGCTCGCCGACAGTGAACGTCTCCTGGGCGGAGTCCCAGCGTTCTTCGACGACCGGACGCTGCATCAGCAGCACCATGCCGCCGTGCACGACGAACACCTGGCCGTTGACCTTGTCGGCGGCCGGGGAGGCGAGGTAGGCGACCAGCGGGGCGACGTGCTCGACGGCCAGCGGGTCCATGCCCTCGGCCGGGGGTTCGAAGCCGGCGAAGACCTCCTCGGTCATCTTGGTGCGGGCCCGCGGGCAGATCGCGTTGGCCCGCACGCCGTAGCGCGCGCAGCCGTTGGCGGTGGCGGTGGTCAGGCCGACGATCGCGGCCTTGGCCGCGGCGTAGTTCGCCTGGCCCGCGGCGCCGGCGAGGAAGGCCTCGGAGGAGGTGTTCACGATGCGGCCGAAGACCGGGCCGCCGGCGGCCTTGGACGCCTCGCGCCAGTGCGCGGTGGCGTGCCGGGTCAGTGCGAAGTGGCCTTTGGCGTGCACCCGCAGGACGTCGTCCCATTCCTGCTCCGACATGGAGAACACCATGCGGTCGCGCAGGATCCCGGCGTTGTTGACGACGATGTCCAGCGAGCCGAAGGTGTCGACAGCCAGCCGGGTCAGGGATTCGGCGTAGGCGAAGTCGGAGACGTCGCCGGCGGAGGCGGCGGCCTGGCCGCCGGCTTTGGCGATGTCCGCGGCGGTCTGCTCGGCGATGGCCGGGTCGTGGTCGTTGACCACGACCGCGGCGCCCTGACGGGCCAGCTCCAGGGCTTCGGCGCGGCCGAGTCCGCGGCCGGCGCCGGTGACGATCGCTGCGCGGCCCGTGAGGGAGGTGCTCATGTCAGATCTCCATTTCGGACACAGATCTCTATTTCGGGCACAGATCAGACCTCGATGATCGTCCGGATCGCGGCGCCGGTGCGCAGCAGCTCCAGGGCCTGGTTGATGTCGTCGAGCTTGAGCCGGGCGGTGATCATGCCCTCAAGGTCCAGCCGGCCGGCGCGCCACAGCGCGATCAGCCGGCCGTACTCCTGGCGCGGGTCGGCGCCGCCGTAGTAGGAACCGAGGATCTTCTTGTTGTCGAAGAAGAGCTGGAACATGTTGAAGTCGACGGTGTCGTCCATCTTTCCCGCGCCGACCACGGTGACGGTGCCGCCGCGGCGGGTCAGGCCGTAGGCCTGCTTCACCAGCGCGGAGCGGCCGACGACTTCGAAGACGTAGTCGAACCCGGCTTTGCCGGTCACCTCGGCCTTGGCGGCGTCGGCGTCCTCGGGGCTGACGGCCCTGGTGGCTCCGAAGCGCAGCGCGGCTTCGTGCTTGCTCTGGACCGGGTCGATGGCGACGATCTCGGCGGCCCCGGCGATCCGCGCGCCCTGGATCACGCTGATGCCGACGCCGCCGGCGCCGATCACCGCGACCGAGGAGCCCGGCGTGACCTGCGCGGTGTTGACCACGGCGCCGACGCCGGTGGTGACGCCGCAGCCGATCAGGGCCGCGATCTCGAACGGCACGTCGTCCGGGATCTTCACCGCGCACTGCCAGGGCACGACCATCTCCTCGGCGAAGGTGCCGTTGCCGGCGAAGCCGTAGACGTCGGCGCCGTCCACCTTGAAGTGCGGCGTCATGGTCATGCCGAAGAAGATGTTCACGCACAGGTTCCCCTGGCCGCCGCGACAGAACGAGCACTGGCCGCACGGCGGGTTCCAGCACACGATGACGTGGTCGCCGACCGCCACCTGGTCCACGCCGGCGCCGACCGCGACGACCTCCCCCGCGCCCTCGTGGCCGGGCACGAAGGGCGCCGGCTGCGGCAGCACGCCGGTCATCGCCGACAGGTCCGAGTGGCACAGGCCGGTGGCGCGCAGGCGGATGCGCACCTCGCCGGCGCCGGGGTCGGCGAGGGTGACGTCGTCACGGACCTGGAGGGTCTCGGAGCCGATCTCGAACAGGACTGCTGCGCGCATGAGGGGGTTCCTTCGCCTAGCTCTGGTATTCACCTAGCTCTTGTAGGTGAGCACGGTGTTGGCCAGCACCACCGCGTCGTCGCGGTCGGCCGAGGTGGACACCACGTCCACCCGCCCCGCGCCGTCGTCCCACATCTTCACGCGCATCGTTTCACCCGGGAAGAAGATCCCGGCGAAGCGCGTGGAGTACTCCGTCACGCGCGTCACGTCGCCGGACAGGACCGTGTCGACCACGGCCTTGCAGGTGATGCCGTAGGAGCACAGGCCGTGCAGGATCGGCCGGTCGAAGCCGGCCATCGCGGCGAACCCGGGGTCGGCGTGCAACGGGTTCCAGTCGCCGGACAGCCGGTAGATGAGCGCCAGCTGCTCCAGGGTCTTGACCTCGACGGCGTGGTCCGGCTCGCGCTCGGGCGTGCTGTCCACGGTCGAGGCGCCGCGCTCGCCGCCGAACCCGCCCTCGCCGCGCACGAAGATCTGCGAGTGGTTGGTCCAGATGGGGCCCTCGTCGTCGGCGATCACGCTCTCGGTGCGGATGACCGCGGCCTTGCCCTTGTCCCAGATGTCGGTGACGCGCGCGGTCGCGACCGCCTCCCCGGCGGCCGGGATGGCACGGTGCACGGTGATCGACTGACCGCCGTGCAGCACGTTGACCAGCTGGATGTCGATGCCGGGGTTGGCGAACAGGGAGAAGCCCAGCGCGCCGCCGGCCACCACCGCGAAGGACGGCAGGACCTTCAGGTCCTTCTCGTAGACGTAGGCCAGCTCGCCCGGATCGGTCGCCGGGACGCCCGCGCCCAGGCCCAGGTGGTAGAGCTGGACGTCCTTGGGGGTCCAGGCCAGCTCGATGCTGGTGGCCGGGGCGGCCAGGGCCTTCTCGGGGTCGATGGGCATGCGCCGGTCCCTTCGGTGGGTCGAGCTGATCGTGCAGCACTGTCCCGGGCAAACTAGAACACGTTACTGTCGGATGCAATGGCCGGGGCCACCGACGGATGGGGAGAGACTCCGCATGACCGAAGCGGTATCGAAAGGCGACGTCAGGCGCGCCTGGCTCGACGAGGACGAGGCGAACCTGTCGGCGGCTCGCGTGGCCAAGCACCGGCTGGTCGAGCAGGTGCGGCGGCTGGTGGACGCGGCGTTCCAGGTGGACTGCGGGGACGCCGGGTATGAGCCGGCCGACTCCCGCTCCGACTCCGGCGCCGGCTCCGACGCCGGCTCCGACGCCGGAAGCGACGCGGCAGATGAGGCTGACACCGACCGCGCGGCGCGTTTCATGGCCCTGGCCGCCGAGGCCGAGTCCCTGGCCGACCGCATCAGCGCGCTGCCGCGCATCCCGCGCGCCGAGGCCGACGGTGTGAACGCCAGCCTGGCCCGCCGCCACGACACCCTGCTGGTGGAGCGCTCGACCATCAACGGCCGCGGCAACCCGCTGGCGCCGCCGGTGCGCATGTGGGCCGACGGCGACGTGATCCGGGGCGAGGCGTACTTCACGGCGCCGCACGAGGGGCCGGCCGGGCGCGTACACGGGGCCTGGGTAGCGGCGTGCTTCGACGAGATCCTCGGCTGCGCGCAGGGGGCCTCGGGAGCGTTCGGCTACACCGGGACCCTGACGATCACGCTGCGGCGGGCGACACCGCTGTACACGAAGATCACCTACGAGGCCGGATTCTCCCACCGCGAGGGCCGCAAGATCCACGGCTGGGGCCGCTGCTACGCCGAAGGACGGCTGACCGCCGAGGCCACGGGCGTCTTCGTGATCCCGGCGTCGGGCCGGATCGGGCACGGGACGCGGCAGTAGGCGCGCCGGGCGCGGCGCCGGACGCCCCGGCCTGCGTAAAAGTACGTAATTTGATACTTCTGTTTGAGTAAAGTCAGGCGCCCGCAGCGCCCGGCCCCGGTAGCGTGCCGCTCATGCTTCACGATCTCCTGGCCGCACCCCCGACCCGGTGGCGGACGGACTGGTCCACCGACGGCGAGTCCCCCACCGGGCACTGGGACTGGGTCGTGGCCATGGCGACGGCGCGGGTGGACGGCCGGCTCATCGCCCTCAGCGGCGGCTCGGACCAGGCGGTGCGGGCCTGGGACGCGGCGACCGGCCAGGCCCTGGGCGAGGCGGTCACCGGCCACTGGGGCACGGCCCTGACCACCACGGTCCTGGACGGCCGGCCCCTGGTGCTGAGCAGCGGCACCGACATGACGGTCCGGGTCTGGGACCTGGCCGCCGGCCGACCCCGCGGCGAACCGCTGAGCGGCTTCGAGGACAAGGTGGAGGCGATCGCCACCACGACCGTGAACGGCCGCCCGGTCGCCGTCACCGCCACCGGCGGCGCCCTGGGCCTGGCCGAACCCGCGGTGCAGGTCTGGGACCTGACGACCCGCCGCCCCGCCGGCGCGCCCCTGGCCGGCCACACCGACGCGGTATGCGCGGTGGCCACGGCCACGGTGCACGGAAAGCCGGTCGCGGTGACCGCGGGCAACGACGCGACGATCCGTATCTGGGACCTGACGACGCACCGCCCGCTCGGCGCCCCGCTGACCGGCCACACCGACGCCGTCTGGGCCATCGCGACCGCCGACCTCGGCGGCCGCCCGATCGCGGTGACCAGCAGCGACGACGCCACGCTGCGGATGTGGGACCTGACCGCCGGCCGCGCCCTCGGCGCACCGCTCACCGGCCACAGCGCGGGAGTGGAGACGGTGACCACGACGACCCTGGACGGCCGCCCGGTGGCGGTGTCGGGGAGCTGGGACCAGACGGTGCGGGTGTGGGACCTGGCCTCCGGCCGCCAGGTCGGGCCGGAACTGACGTTCCCGGCGCAGGTGCAGGCGCTGACGGCGACGCCGGACGGGCGGCTGCTGGTGGGGTACGACCGGGGCGTGGCGGCGCTGTCGGTGGCGTGAAGGTCGGTGGCGTGAAGGTCGGTGGCGTGAAGGTCGGCGGCATGAAGTTCGGCGGCGTAAAGTTCGGCGGCATGAAGGCACATACCTGACCTGTTCAGACCACTTGTCGGAGTGCCGCGATAGCCTCAAGCCGTGAATACGACAGCGGTCACCGCCGCCGACGTCCGGCACGCCGTGGCGCTCGCCGCCGACGTCCTGCTGACCGCCGTCGACCAGGACTGGCACGTCCCGGCCGGCACCCTGGGCTGGGACTGCTGGGAGACCGTCGAGCACATGGCCGACGACCTGTTCGCCTACGCCGCGCAGCTCGGCCCGCGCGAGCCGCCGCGGAACACGCACGTCCCCTTCGCCTGGCAGCGCAAGCGGGAGGGCGGCCCGGCCGTCACCACGTTCGCCGATCCCGAAGCCGGCAACGCGGGCCTGGTCCAGATGTTCGAGGCCTGCGGTGCGTTCCTGGCCGCGATGGTCGCGACCGCGCCGCCGGAGACCCGCGCCCACCATGCGATGGGGCTGGCCGATCCGGAGGGCTTCGCCGCGATGGGCGTCGTCGAGGTCGTGGTCCACATGTACGACGTCGCCGCCGGCCTGCACATCGGCTGGACGCCGCCGCAGGACCTCTGCGACCGGGTGCTGTACCGGCTCTTCCCCGAGGCGCCGGCCGGCACCGAGCGGTGGCCCACCCTGCTGTGGGCCACCGGGCGCGGCGAGATCCCGGGCCGCGAGCGCCTCACGCGCTGGCGGTGGTACGCCGCGCCGCGGGCGTGAGCTGAGCCTCAGCCGGTCGTGGGCTGCGGCAGCGGGCCCGGCCGGCGCACGTCGGGCTCGATGTAGATCATCCGCGCCTCCGGCACCGCGGCGCGGATGCGCACCTCGGCCGCG
The DNA here is from genome assembly GCF_041260665.1 of Catenulispora sp. GP43. Classification (NCBI taxonomy): domain Bacteria; kingdom Bacillati; phylum Actinomycetota; class Actinomycetes; order Catenulisporales; family Catenulisporaceae; genus Catenulispora; species Catenulispora sp. GP43. The sequence continues at coordinate 315,557 of NZ_JBGCCT010000002.1, forward strand.
TCGATGGCCTTGGCCACCTCCAGCGCCGTGTCGTCGTGCTGGACCGCGATCTTTATCGCGACCAGCAGCTCCTCCGGCCCCAGGTACATCGTGCGCAGGTGGATCACGTCGGTGACGGTGTCGCCGTCCACGGCCGCCGTGCGGATCGCGGCCACGTCGTGCTTGCCCGCGCCCTCGCCGACCAGCAGGCTCTTCATCTCCACCGCCAGGATCACCGCGATGCAGACCAGCAGCGCGCCGATCGCCAGGGTGCCGACGCCGTCCCAGCGTCCGTTGCCGGTGATGACCGCCATGCCGACGCCGAACAGCGCGAAGCACAGGCCGAGCAGGGCCCCGGAGTCCTCCAGCAGGACCACCGGCAGCTCCGGCGTCGTGGCCCGGCGGATGAAGCCGATCCAGCTGCTGCCCTCGCGCAGGTGGTTCGACTCGCGCACGGCGGTGCGGAAGGACATGCCCTCCATCACCATCGCGAACACCAGCACCCCGACGGCCCAGTACCAGCTGTCGACCTTCTCCGGGTGCGTGACCTTGTGCCAGCCCTCATACAGGGCGAACAGGCCGCCGACGCTGAACAGCACCACCGAGACGATGAACGCGTAGACGAACCGCTCGCGGCCGTAGCCGAACGGATGCTCGGTGTCGGCCTTCTTGCGCGCCTGCTTGCCGCCGATCAGCAGCAGCACCTGGTTGCCGGAGTCGGCGACCGAGTGCACTCCCTCGGCGAGCATCGACGCCGAACCGGTGAAGGCGTAGGCCACGAACTTCGAGACGGCGATGCCCATGTTGGCGCTCAACGCCGCCAGAACCGCCTTGGTACTGCCCTCTGCGCTCATGCGCGCGACTCACCTGCTCCCTCGCCGATCCCCGGGCCCGAAAGCAAGCAGCGTAACAACGATCTACCGGGCACGGGGCGGCGTGCGGCCATGGTCGGCGAACTCCCGGGCCAGCTCGGCACGGTCGGCGTCGGTCATCGGACGGTAGCCGGGGCGGCCGGAGTCGGCGCGCACGTACACCGGATCCGGGGTACACCAGGCCTCTTCCACCAAGGAGCGCACCACCACCTTGTTCGTGGCCGTCCTCGGCATCGCCGCGACGAGCCGTACATAACGAGGCCACCACAATTTGGCCAGCTCCGACCGGGACCCCAAATAGGCCTCGAACCGCTCTGGTTCGAACCCTGCGATCGCGTCCCGCAGCTCCACCGCGACCATCACCTGATCCCCCGACGCGGCGTCCGGCACCCCGTACGCCGCCGCCGCGACAGCGTCCTCCCACTCCTCCACAGCCCGCGAGATCGGCCCGGAGGCGAAGTTCTCCCCGCCGACCCGGATCCAGTCCCCGGAGCGGCCGGCGAAGAAGAAGTTGCCCTCGGCGTCCCGATAGGCCAGGTCGCCGGACCAGAACCGGCCCTGGCGCAGCTTCGCCGCATCGGCCTCGCGGTGCTTGTAGTAGCCCTCGAACGCCCCGGCACCGGCGAAGTTCACCATCTCCCCGACCTCGCCGACCCCCAGCTCCCGGCCGCTGTCCGGATCGACGATCCGCACGTCCCCGACCGGCACGCCCAGCGCCCCCGGCGGCGTGGACGGCAGCCGGTAGAAGGAGATCCCGCCCTCGGTGGAGCCGAAGCCGTCGGTGACCTGGCACCCGAACCGCTCAGCGAAGCGCTCGACGTCGGCCGGGGCCGCCTCGTTGCCGAACACCTGACGCAGGGTGCTGTCGGCGTCGTCGGGCTTCTCGGGGGTGGCCAGGATGTAGGACAGGGGCTTGCCGACGTAGTTCGCGTACGTGGCCCCGAAGCGGCGCACGTCTGGCAGGAAGCCGGAGGCGGAGAAGCGGCGGCGCAGGGCCACGCTCGCACCGGTGGCGACCGCCGGGATCCAGCAGGCGATGACGGCGTTGCTGTGGAACAGCGGCATCGCGCAGTACAGGACGTCGTCCTTGGTGAGGCCGCGTTGTTCAGCCAGGCTGGCGCCCTGCGAGGCGATCTTGCCCTGGGAGCAGATCACGGCCTTCGGGGCCGAGGTCGTGCCGGAGGTCAGGATGAGCATGAAGGGGAGCTCAGAAGCGCTCTTCAGGTCCGCTTCCCGGTGTTCCTCCCGGAGGTGGAAACGAGAGCTGAAACCCTTATGCAGCAAGCCGGAGTACTCCGCGGAGTCGATATCGACCACCGGAACGCCGCAGTCGCGCACCATGTTCAGGAAGGGCGACTCGGTGAGGATCAGCGCGCAGTCGGTGTGCCGGATATCGCTCACCACCTCGGCGGCACCGCGCGTCGGGTTCAGCCCGACCAGTGTGAACCCGCCGAGCGCCGCCGCGCCGAGCAGGAACGAGAACTCCGGCACGTTCTCCATCAGGACCCCGACATGCCGCGGCCCGGCCCCAGCGTCCCCTTCCGCCGGCAGCCGCTCAGCCAGCCACGCGGCGCGCGCCGCACTGCGCCGCACGTGTTCGTCCCAGGACACGCGCCGCACGACGCCGTCCGGCCCGGTCCAGGCCAGCGCGGTGGCGTGGTCGCCGGCGCGGGCGGTGAAGAGCTCGGCCACGGAGGTGTTCCAGCGTCCGTTCATGCGGCGCAGGGTAGGGACTGCCGCCTGAGACTGCCAGGGTCATGAGACCGTGCGGCGTCACGTGATCGGCCGGGGCCCTCACAGCCGGGTCGCGACCCGCACCAGATCGGCGACCGCCCGCTGCCGGCTGTGCGCCGGCCAGGCGATCACCGTGGTCACCGGCGGCGCGTCCAGGACCGGCACGGCCACCAGATCGCGCCGCAGGTCGACGGCGGCGGACTCGGGGACGACCACCGTGGTCCGGCCGAGCGCGATCAGCTGGTAGACCTGGCCGAGATTGCGTACCTCGGGCCCCGGTCCGTCGGGATAGCTGCCGTCCACCCGGCACCAGCGGGCCGGCGGCAGATCCGGCTGGCCGGCGAGCTCGGCGTTCCGGATCTGGGTCCGCGCGGCCAGCGGATGCCCGGCCGGCAGGACCGCGACCTGCGCCTCGGTGTACAGCGTCTCGGTGTCCAGGCCTTCGGCCGGGTCGAAGGGCAGATGCAGCAACGCCACGTCGGCCTGACCGCTCAGCAGCAGGCGCCGGTGTTGGTGCGCCTCGCACAGCAGCAGCTCGACAGTGGCGGCGCCGGGCTCGGCCCGGTAGGCGTCGAGCAGCTTGGCCACCAGGTCGCCGGCGGTGCCGGTCTTGACCGCGAAGACCACGCGCGGCCGGGCCTGCGCAGCTTCCCGCGTGCGGCGCTCGGCGGCGGCCACGGCGCCGAGGATCGAGCGGGCCTCGGCCAGCAGCACCGCCCCGGCCTCGGTGAGCTCGACCTTGCGGCTGGTGCGCTCCAGGAGCGTGACGCCGAGGCGGCGTTCGAGCTGGGCGATGGTGCGGGACAGCGCCGGCTGCGCGATGCCCAGGCGCTCGGCGGCCTTCCCGAAGTGCAGTTCCTCGGCAGCGGCAGCGAAGTACTGCAGCTCGCGGGTCTCCATACGTCCACGGTATCGCCATCGGACCTGGACCGATGCCGTCCGGCTATGGCTGCGGTGCCCAGTCGGTGTTGGTCCGCGTCGCCGGCGCGACAAGACTCGAGGTCATGAACGAGAAGACGATCGCGCTGATCACCGGCGCGAACAAGGGCATCGGATATGAGATCGCGGCCGGGCTGGGCGCGCTGGGCTACAGCGTCGGCGTCGGCGCCCGGGACGAGAAGCGCGGGACCGATGCGGTGGACCGGCTGCGGTCAGCCGGAGCGGACGCCTTCCTGGTGCCGCTGAACGTGACCGACGATGCGAGCACCGCCGCGGCGGTGCGGTTGATCGAGGAGCGCGCGGGACGGCTGAACGTGCTCGTCAACAACGCCGGCATCGCCGAGGGCTGGCCGGACAATCCGACGTCGCTGGACCTGGACGTCGTGCGGCGGCTGGTGGAGACCAACGTCATCGGCGTCATGCGCGTCACCAACGCGATGCTGCCGCTGCTGCGCCGCTCCGCGCACCCGCGCATCGTCAACCAGTCCAGCCAGGTCGCCTCGCTGACGTTCCAGACCACGCCCGGGATGGAGCGCGGCGGGATCAGCGGCGGGTACACACCGACGAAGACGTATCTGAACGCTGTCACGATCCAGTACGCCAAGGAGCTGCAGGGCACCGGCATCCTGATCAACCTGTCCTGCCCCGGCTACGTCGCCACGGACCTGAACGGGTTCCAGGGCACGCTCACCCCCGCACAGGGCGCGGTGACCGCGATCAGGCTGGCGACGCTGCCGGACGACGGGCCCAGCGGAGGGCTCTTCGAGGCCGACGGCGTGGTGCCCTGGTAGCGGAGCGTGCGCTGGTAGTGGAGCGTGCCCTGGTGATGGATCACCCCCTGGCAGCTCCGTGGGACTGAGCCTCTATCGTGCCCGTCATGGACCTGATGGGCACGGCGACGGTGAAGGCCACGCTCGCGGACGGCACTGACATCCTGGCGGTGACCGTCGAGGCGGGGACGGCGCGGCAAGCGTGGCGGGAGCTGCGCGAGGAGCACGCGATGACCGGGCTGTGGCCGTTCCTGGTGGACGCGCAGGCGCCGACGGTCCTAGACAGGCTGCCGCGCGCGGGGGAACAGCGGGAGCAGCATCGCGGCGCCGCGGAGATCTTCGCCAGGGGGAAGGCTGTACTGCCTGCGGCACAGACCGACCCGGTGTCCTCAGAAACCGAGTCGGCGTCCTCCGTCGCGCAGACCACGACGATCGGCCTGATCGCGGCCGAGTACGGCGGGGTGGAGATCCCCGGCCTGCTCGACTGGGACGCGGCATCGGGCATCTCAGGGCTTGAACACACTGCGGTACTGGCCGACTGGCGCCGCCGCTTCGGTGCCGAGTTGCTGGCGCTGACCGCGGATCGGATCGAGCTGCATGTGCCGCGTCCGCCGACGGAAGCCGGATCGGTGGCGGCCCTGCGGCTGGAGCAGGCCGGCTACTGCGCCGCCACACAGACCAGGGCCACTGGAACCTTATGGTGTTTCCAGTGGCCCATCGGGTTGTGAGGAAGGTCAGGCGTTCACACCGGCCATGGCCTTCGACTCGGTACCGGGCGCCCCGTCCACCGCGTCGATCGTGTCCGGCGTCGTCATAGCCGCCATCCGCGGCGCCTTCACCAGGAACGGCACCAGCGCGGCGACCACCGCCAGCACCGAGGCGATGAGGAACGCGTGGGTGTAGGCGTCGATCGACGGCAGGCTCACGCCCGGCGCGACCGGCTTCATGTCGGCGGTCAGCACCGCGCCGATGACGGCCGTGCCGACCGCGCCGCCGACCGTGCGCAGCACCGCGTTCATGCCGTTGGCGATGCCCGACTGCTGCACCGGGACCGAGGCGTTGATGTAGGCCGGCATGGCCGCGTACGCCATGCCCACGCCGACGCCCATCACGCCGGAGGCGACCACCACGTGCCAGCTGGAGCTGTGCGCGAAGATCAGCAGGCCCAGGCCCGCGGCCGTGAACGCGCCGCCGAGCACCAGCGGCAGGCGCGGGCCGCCGCGCTTGATCAGGGCCGCGCCGACCGGGGCGGCGGCGAAGGAGCCGACCGCTGAGGGGAACAGCATCCAGCCGGAGGCCAGGACCGAGGCGCCGAAGCCGTAGCCGACCGCCTTCGGGGTCTGGGTGAAGTCGCTCATCAGCAGGAACGAGCCGTACATCGCGAAGCCGACCAGGACGCCGGCGGTGTTGGTGACCGCGACGGCCGGCTTGGCCAGCATCGCGATGTCCACCAGCGGCGAGGCCACCCGGCGCTCGACCACGACCCACAGCACCAGGACCACCGCGGCGGTCACGAACAGCCCGAGGGTGCGGGTGGAGGCCCAGCCCCAGTCGTTGCCCTGGCTGACCGCGATCAGCAGCGCCGACAGCCAGCCGGCCAGCAGCAGCGCGCCCAGCGGGTCGGCCTTGCCCTCGGCCTTGATCGGGTCGTGCGGGACCACGGCCAGCACCAGGGCGAAGGCGACGGCGGCCAGGACGGCGCCCATCCAGAACACCGACTCGTAGCTGAAGTGCTCCATCACCACGCCGGTGGCGACCAGGCCCAGGCCCGAGCCGACGCCGAGCGCCGCGGAGACCATCGCCACGCCGCCGGTGACCTTCTCGCGCGGCAGTTCGTCACGGACGATGGCCACCGCCAGCGGCAGGATCGCGCCACCGGTGCCGGCCACGATGCGGGCTATGAGCAGCAGCCCGAACGAGCCGCCGATGCCGCCGAGGATCCCGCCGACCAGCACGCCGGCGATCGCCACCACCAGCATGGGCTTGCGGCCGCGCAGGTCGCCGATGCGCGCCAGCAGCGGCGTGAGCACCGCCGCGGACAGCAGGTTCGCGGTCATCAGCCAGGTGATGCCGCTGCCCGCGACATGCAGGTCCTTCTGCAGCGTCGGCAGGATCGGGACCACGGAGGTCTGGACGAGGGAGAAGGCCAGAACTGACAACACGAGCGCGGGCAGTACTCCCCGCGAACGCCGCGCCTGGTCGGACATGGTGCACTCCACAGTTTCACTGGTTTATTGTTGATGTCATGAAGTATTTAACCACGGCCGGCCCGGATGTTGAGCACTGGACGGAGCCCGCATACCGTGGCTCCGTGAGCCGCGCCGACCTCCCCGCCGCCCTGGACAACCGCCGCGACCCCGTGACCGCGGAGGTGCTGGAGCTGTTCTGGGCGGCCTCGCAGAGCTTCTACGACAACTACGACGAGGCCGCGGCCCGCCACGATCTGACCCGGATGCAGGCGTTCGTGCTGGCCAACCTGATGGCCGGGCCGAAGCCGATGCGGTTCCTGGCCGACCACCTCAAGTGCGAGCCGTCGAACATCACGGGCCTGGTGGACCGGATGGAGGCGCGCGGCCTGGTGACGCGCGAGCCGGATCCGGAGGACCGGCGAGTGAAGAGAATCACAGCGACCGAACTCGGCCGCGCGTCCTTCGACGCGGTGTGGGGCGGCCTGACGTTCGCCGCGGAGCCGCTGGCCGGACTGAGCGGCAGCGAGCGGGAGACGCTGCGCGACCTGCTGCGTCGGATCGTGCCGACGGAGGACACGCAAAAGGCGGCGGAGTAGGGACTCCGCCGCCCATCGTTCTTCGATCCGGTCGTTCTTCGATCCGGTCGTTCTTCGATCCGGCTAGCCGGGGTTGCCGCTGGAAGTACTCGGCGGGAGGTCGACGGAGGTCGGCTTGGGATCGCCGGTCACGGCCGAGGTGACGGCGGCGAGCACGACCAGGGCGGTCACGACCGCCTGCACTATCGCGACCCGCGCATGGCGGGCCCGCACGAGCAGGAACGTCACCGCGCCGAAGACGGCCGCCACCGCGAACAGCACGACCAGGTCCTCGCCCCAGGCCTCGCGGCGCAGGTGCAAGGTGGCGTCGCCGAAGCGCTGCACCTCGATGACGAACAGCACGATGAGCGCGATGACCGCGACGGCGAAGTCGGCGAGCAGGACGCGCGCCATGAGCGGCATGCGCTCGGGTTCGGGCTCGTAGGCGGCGGGCGGACGGCGGCGGGCTTCTGCGGGCTTCGCGTTCGAGGGCTGGCGAGCGCCGGCGGGCTGCGCGGCCTCCGAAGGCGACCCGGTACCGGCAGACTGCGCAGCGCTCGAGGACTGCGCGTCCCCGGCCGCCTGCTGCCCCTCGGCCGATTCGCGGCGCGGGCGCGGCACTTCCGGCGTCACGGCCGTCGCTTGCGCGGCCTCGCCAGCCGAGCCGGCCTCGCCGGCCGCCCCGCCCGAAGCCGTCGCGCTCGTCCGGACGGCCTCCGCCGCCGCCTCCTCCGGTGCGCCGGGCATCTCAGGGTTCGCCATCATCCGCCGTTCTTCGTGATCGCCTCGTACGGGTGTGGCGCTTATGCTGGCCCACACCGACCCCGGGGCGCCAGCGTCGCTGCTAGTTGGCGTCCGGGGACAGAACGTTTATGAAATGCGCCGCGGTCTTCGCCATCTCCTGGCGCGCCGGTGCCAGGTACTTGCGGGGGTCGACCGCGTTCGCCGGCGCCTGCTCCAGCCAGCCGCGCACGGCGCCGGTGAAGGCGATGTTCAGGGCGGTGCCGATGTTGACCTTCACCACGCCGCCGGCGACGGCGCGCGCCAGTTCCTCGTCCGGCACGCCGGAGGAGCCGTGCAGCACCAGCGGGACGCCGACCGCCTCGCGCAGGCGCGCTATCAGCTCGTGGTCGAGCACGGCGCTGCGGTCGGTCATGGCGTGCGAACTGCCTACCGCGACGGCCAGCGCGTCCACGCCGGTCGCGGCGACGAAAGCGCTTGCCTCGTCGGGGTCGGTGCGGGCGCCGGGGGCGTGCGCGGACAGCGGGGGCTCGCCGTCCTTGCCGCCGACCTTGCCCAGTTCGGCTTCCAGCCACAGGCCGCGGGCGTGGGACCAGTCGGCGGCCTCGCGGGTGGCGGCGAGGTTCTCGGCGTAGTCCAGGTGCGAGCCGTCGAACATGGCCGAGCCGAAGCCGTAGTCGGCGGCCTGCCGCAGCAGTGCGGGGTCCTCGACGTGGTCCAGGTGCAGCGCGACGTCCACGCCGGCACCCTCGGCCACGGCGGCGGAAGCGCGGGCGATCGGGGCGAGGCGGCCGTGGTGGAACTTCACGGCGTTCTCGGATATCTGCAGGATCACCGGGGACTGCACGGCCTCGGCGGCGGCCACGATGGCCTCGGCGTGCTCCAGGGTGATGACGTTGAAGGCGGCCAGGGCGCGGTGCCCGGCGCGGGCGGCGGTGATGAGCTCGCCGGTGGGCTTGAGCGGCATGCGGGCTCCTAGAGGGTGTGCGGGCGGGCAGAGGTTCGGGGAGCGGCGGCCGAGGACGGAATCAGCATGCTGCGATCTCGCTTCGGAACCGGCGGTAGGCCTCGGCGTCGAAGACCCCGGCGCGGTCGGTGAGCACGGTGGCGGCCGAGAGCGCCGCGGCGTCGGCGAGGGTTTCGGGCCAGGGGCTGCCTGCGGCCAGGCCGATGGCCAGGGCGGCGACCGAGGCGTCGCCGGCGCCGGTGGGGTTGCCGCCGTCGATGCGCGGCGGGCGGGCGGTCCAGGTGCCCTCGGCGGTCAGGGCGGTGAGGCCGTCGGGGCCGTTGGAGGAGACCACGGCCCGGGCGCCGCGTTCGAGCAGTTCCGCGGCGGCGGCACGCGGATCGGCCAGGCCGGTGGCGTCGAGCAGCTCGTGCGCGTTCGGCTTGACGATGGCTGGGCGCGCGGCCAGCGCGGCCAGCAGCGGGGCGCCTTCGGTGTCCAGAATTGCAGGAACGCCAAGGCTTTCAGCGACTGTGATGAGCTCGGCATAGACATCCTCGGCCAAGCCCCGCGGCAGCTTGCCCGACAGCACCAACACCGCCGAGGCGTCGAGCACCGCGGTCTCCAGCAGCGAGGCGACTGCCCCGCATATCTCAGCCCACTCGGCGCCGGTGATTTCGGGCCCTGATTCGTTGAAACCGGTGGCCTGCCCCGATTCCTCGACCACGGTGACCGTGCGCCGCGTCGCTCCGGCGATCGGTATCGCGTGATGCGGCACCCCGGCCGCCTCCAGCTCCGCGCGCACCGCGTCGCCGTCGAAGCCGCCGAGCGGCAGGACCGCGACGGTCTCGTGGCCGAGCGCGTGCAGCGTCCGGGACACGTTCACGCCCTTGCCGCCGGCTTGGGCGTGCACCCGCGGCCGGTGCGTGGTTCCGTCTTTGAGCTCCGCGATCGTGTACGTGATGTCCAGGGCCGGGTTGAGCGTGACCGTGACTATCACGGCACCAGGTCCCAGGCCAGCAGTCCGGCGCCCAGGCAGCCGGCCAGGTCGCCCAGTTCGGCGGTGACCAGCTCGGGCAGCACGTGGTAGGTCGCCTTGGCCGCCAGCGCCTGGGCCAGCGGCGTCATCAGCGTCGGGCCGGCCTCGGCCAGGCCGCCGCCGATGACCACGCGGTCCGGGTCGAGCAGGGCGGCGGTGGTGAGCAGCGCGTCGGCCAGGGCGTCGACGGCCTCGTCCCAGACGCGGGCGGCGATCGGGTCGCCGGCGGCCAGGCGGGCCGCGACGTCCAGGGCTCCGGCGTTCGGCGTGCCGGCGGCCTCGGCGTAGCGGGCCGCGACCGCGCCGGCCGCGGAGTACTGCGCCAGGCACCCGCGCAGGCCGCAGCCGCAGGGCAGGCCGCCGGGGCGGACGATGATGTGGCCGAACTCCCCGCCCATGCCGTGCGGGCCCAGGTTCGGCACGCCGTCGATCATGATCGCGCCGCCGATGCTGGTGCCCAGCGGCAGGAACACGAAGCGCGCCGAGCCGCGGCCGGCGCCGATGCGGGCCTCGGCCACTCCCCCGGCGCGCACGTCGTGGCCGATCGCGACCGGCACGGCCAGGCGCGCGCCGAGCAGGTCGCGGAACGGCACGTCGCGCCAGCCGATGGTGGCGGAGAACACGCCGACGCCGGTCTGTTCGTTGATGATCCCGGGCAGCGCGAAGCCGGCGGCCGCGACCGGGGTGCCGGCGGCCGCGGCCTCCTCGAGGAGTTCGGCGGCGAAGTCCGCGATCGTGTCGATGACGGGCTGCGGGCCGCGCTCGATGCGGGTGGCGCGGCGCCAGGTGCGCGTCAGCTCGCCGTCGCGGGTGACCAGGCCGGCTTTGATGCCGGTGCCGCCGACGTCCAGCGCGAGGGCGTGGACGGGAGCGGCAGCGGCCTCAGGCGCGGCGCTCTGCTCGGGATCGGGCATCTCAGACCTCGGACAGGACGACGGAACGGGTCAGGTTGCGCGGGGTGTCGACCTGCAGGCCCTTGCGGCCGCCGAGCGCCACGGCCAGGCGCTGCACCCGGATCAGCTCGGCCAGCGGGTCGCGGCCGTCGGCGGTGCCGTCCAGCCACTGCCCGCCGGTCGCCTCGACCTGCTCGGACAGCCCGCGCGGGGCCTGGCCGAGCAGCCAGGTCACGGTGCCGGGCGAGGCGATGCTGATCGGGCCGTGCCGGTACTCCATCGCCGGGTAGGACTGGGTCCAGGTCAGCGAGGCCTCGGTCATCTTCAGCCCCGCCTCGTTGGCCAGCCCGACGGTCCAGCCGCGGCCCAGGAAGGCGAACTGGGTCTTTTCCAGGATCCCGTCCGGCAGCGGCTCGGTGACGCAGCGCGCGGCGTCGGCGACGATCTTCTCCACGTCGAAGGCGGTGCCGGACTGCGCGGCGACGTGCGCGCGGAACAGGGTCAGCGCGGTGGTCGCGAAGCGGGTCTGCACGACCGACTTCTCGTCGGCGAAGTCCAGCACGATGGTCTCGTCGGCCAGCGCCGGGGCCGGGGTCGCCGGGTCGGCGATGACCGCGACGGTCGGGATGACGCCCTTGAGGCGCTCGAGCAGTTCCAGCACCTCGGTCGTGGTGCCGGAGCGGCTGAGCGCGACCACGCGGTCGTAGGCGCGGCCGAACGGGAACTCCGAGGCGGCGAAGGCGTCGGTGTCCCCGAGGCCGGCCTGCTCGCGCAGGACCGCGTAGGACTGCGCCATGTACAGCGAGGTGCCGCAGCCGACGACCGCCACGCGCTCGCCCTTCTTCGGCAGCGCCTCGGCGGTCGGGCCGACGGCGATCGCGGCGGCCCGGCGCCAGGTGTCCGGCTGGCTCGCTATCTCGGCGTCGACGTACTCGGATCCGGACATGGTGTCTCTCCCCAGGCTGGCTGCGCTCGACAGGGCGCGTGATCCTCATGCTTGTATCTGAACGATAGCCAGACGAGTCGAGCAGAATCAAGCAGGAGAAAATACGGCGTGGTCAGCCGCCGCACTTCGCGCGAGCCCGCATAATTGCCGCGCCCCCGCTCAGTCCGCCAGGTGGATCCGCACGCCGAGCTCGCGCAAGGCGTCCAGCTCGGCCGGGTCGGCGCTGGGGTCGGTGACCAGGTCGGAGACGAGCGCGGCCTCGGCGATCCGAGCGAAGGCGCGCCGGCCCACCTTGGTACCGTCGGCGACCACGATCACGCGCGCGGACTGCAGGATCATGGCACGGTTGGTCTGCGCCTCGACCTCGTGGTGGGTGGTGACGCCGGCCGTGGCGCTGACGCCGCCGACGCCGAGGAAGGAGGCGTCCAGGTTGAAGCCCTCCAGCGCGCGCTCGGCGACCGGGCCGATGAGCTCGTAGGACTCGGTGCGCACGGTGCCGCCGGTGACCACCAGGTCTATCGCCGGGCGCAGCGCCAACTCCGCGGCGATGTTCAGGGCGTTGGTGACGATCTTCAGACCGCCGCGCATCCCCAGGAACCGCGCGACCTCGCTGGTGGTCGTGCCGCCGCACAGCCCCACGGTCGCCGCGCTCTCGTCGATCAGTCCGGCGGCCAGCTCGGCGATCCTGCTCTTCTCCTCCTGCTGGCGCGCGCCGCGGTAGCGCATGGGCAGCTCATACAGGACGCCGGCCGGGACGGCGCCGCCGTGGGTGCGCTTGACCAGGCCCTGCTCTTCCAGGGCTTGCAGGTCGCGGCGGATGGTGGCCTGGGAAGTGCCCAGGCGTTCGGCGGTCTCCACGACGCCCACCGAACCGTGGTCGGCCAGCAGGGCGAGGATGGCTCCGAGGCGGTCTTCCTGTCGCATGGGGACACAGTAGCGCGCAACCCGCTCACCGCAATGCTCGTTCGCGCAGAATCCGAGCATGAATGATCATCATCCGTATCGCCGGTCCCGGACGCCCCTTTTTTCTGTGTTGGATGACTGTTTCGTAACTTCAGGTGACTCCTCCCGATCATGCTCGTTGTCCGGGTCATGGCGTGGATTACTCGACGAATGCCGGATCGGGCCCTGGTCGCGGCCCTGACGGCGCTGGCGGCTGTGGTGTTCGGGTGGGGCTTCCAGCGGGGGCGGACGCACCCCTACTACACGGCGGCCGTCCGCTCGATGGGCGCGGACTGGCACGACTTCGTCTACGGGTCCTTCGACCCGGGCGGTTTCATCACCACCGACAAGCTGCCCGGCGCCTTCTGGGTGCAGGCGCTGTCGGTGCGGATGTTCGGGTTCCATCCCTGGGCGGTGCTGCTGCCGCAGGTGCTGGCGGCCACGGCGTGCGTGCCGCTGCTGTTCGTCACGGTGCGGCGCTGGGCCGGGCGGCACGCGGGCTACGCGGCGGCGATCGCCTACACCCTGACCCCGGTGACCGTGGCGCTGTCGCGCACCAACATCCCCGACGCGCTGATGGTGTTCTTCATGGTTGTCGCCGCGCACGCGCTGTGGCGCTGGGCCGACGGCGGACGGCGCGCGACCTGGTGGCTGGCGGCCTCGGCAATGTGGCTGGGCGTGGCGTTCAACGTGAAGATGGGGCAGGCGCTGCTGGTGGTGCCGGTCTTCGCCGGGACGTGCTTCCTGCTCGGCGCCGGCACGCGCTGGTGGCGGCTGGGGCGCGCGGCGGCCTACGGGGCGCTGGTGGCGGCGGTCTCGCTGGCCTGGATGGTGTTCGTGACGCTGACCCCGGCCTCGCAGCGGCCTTACATCGACGGCTCGGTGCACAACTCGGTGTGGGAGATGGTCTTCCAGTACAACGGGTTCGGCCGCATCGGCGGCCAGGGCGCCGGCACCGACCCGCTGGCCGGCGGCGCGGTGCTGTCCGGGGCCGGCGGGCCGGCCGGGCTCGGGCGGATCTTCGGGGCGGCCTCGGCGGGGCAGATCAGCTGGCTGGTGCCGGCGGCGGTGGCGGGGCTGGCGGCCGGGTTGTGGGCAGCTTGGCGGGCGGCGCGGAAGTCCACGTCGGCGTTCGGCCCCGATCTCACACCGGAGCTAGAAGCAAGCGCGGATTCGCTGACCAGGCAACGATTCAGCTCGGATCGGATCCGCCGCAAGACCACCGCCGGCTACCTCTTCTGGGGCGGCTGGCTCGGCATCTACGGCCTGGCCTTCTGCGCGGCCACCGGCATCCACTCCTACTACACCTCGACCCTGGCTCCCCCGGTCGCCGCCCTGGCCGGCGTCGCCTTCGTCGCCGCTGCCCGCGGCCGGACCTGGCAGCTGCCGGCGCTGGTGGCGACGACCGCCGGCTGGGCTTTTCTGGCCAGCCGCGAAACGCCGCACTACCAGCCGTGGCTGCGCTGGTTCGTACTCGGCGCGGCGGTGGTGGCTATCGCGCTCCTGCCCTGGGCCCGTATCTCGCGCAACCGCGCGCTGGGCGCCGTCTCGGCCGTGGCGGTGGCGACCGCGGCGCTCGCGGCGCCCTCGGTGTGGGCCGCTTCGGTGCTCACACGGCGCGGGGACACGATGGGCAGCGTCGCGGCCTCGGCCGGCCCGCCGCAGGCGATGTTCGGGGGCCGGAAGAACGCCGCCGTCAACGACGAGATCCAGCACGGCCTGCGCGACTTCGGGCGCGGACCGGACCCGCGGGTGATCCGCTTCCTGAAGCGCAATCGCGACGGCCGTCCCTACGCCGCGGCGGTCGACGGCTCGATGACGGCCGCGTCCTACCTCGCGGCGAACGTCCCGGTCCTGCCCATGGGCGGCTTCACCAGCGACGCCCCGGCGCCGACAGTGCAGGGCCTGGCCCGGCTCGTGCACACCGGACAGGTGCGCTACGTGGTGGTGAGCGGGATGCGCATGGGAGGCCGCAGCGTCGCGGCGAAGGACCGCGACGCGTGGGTCACAGGCCACTGCCACAGCATCCCCGGCTTCGCCCCCGGCACCGGAAAGACGGCGAGCGGCGTATTCGATTGTTCGTGATCACACAGCGGGTTAAGATCCCTGCAACACGTTGAAGGAGACGAGTAGCCTCAGATCCGCGCGGGTCCAGAGAGCCGTCGACAGCTGGGAAGACGGCCCCGCGTCCCGAGGCGAAGACCCTCCTGAGTGCGGGGAGGAAATGCCCCGCCGCCCGGCCCCCGTCAACGGGCCGCCACGAGGCCGCGGCCCCCACCGCGGCGAAGGTGCGGTGGTACCGCGATTCCCTTATCGCCCGCACCCCCAAGGGATCACTTCGATGCCCTTGGGAGGGCTCAAAATGGTCCACCGTGTACTAGCCGCCGAGCTGTCGGCGCACGCAGGTGAAACCGTCCAGGTCTCCGGCTGGCTGCACCGCCGCCGCGAGCTCAAGAACGTCACGTTCCTCATCCTGCGCGACCGCAGCGGCCTGACCCAGGCCGTCCTGTCGGGCGCGGTCGCCGAGCAGCTGCGGGACATCCCCGAGGAGACCGTGCTGTCCTTCGTCGGGACCGTGACGGCCAACGAGCAGGCGCCCGGCGGCGTGGAGGTCGTCGCACCGGCCGCCGGCCCGCAGGTCGAGCTGCTGTCCAGCCCGGCCGGGACGCCGCCGCTGGACATCTACCGCCCGACCGTGACCGCCTCGCTGCCGACCATCCTGGACGGCGCGCCGGTGACCCTGCGTCACCCGCACCTGAGTGCCCCGTTCCAGATCACGGCCGCCTCCGTCGCCGGCTTCCGCAGCGCGCTGGACGCCCTGGACTTCACCGAGATCCACACCCCGAAGATCGTCGGCTCGGCCACCGAGTCCGGCGCCAACGTCTTCGCACTGGACTGGTTCGGGCGAAAGGCGTACCTGGCCCAGTCCCCGCAGTTCTTCAAGCAGGCGATGGTCGGCGTCTTCGAGCGCGTCTACGAGACCGGCCCGGTCTTCCGCGCCGAGCCCTCCGACACCGCGCGCCACCTGGCCCAGTACACGAGCCTGGACGCGGAGCTGGGCTTCATCGCCGACCACCGCGACGTGATGGCGGTGGTGCGCCACACACTGGCCGGCATGACCGCCTCGGTCGCCGAGCGCGCGGCGGCGGCCGTGGACCTGCTCGGGGTCAAGCTGCCGACGGTCCCGGAGCAGATCCCGGAGATCCACTTCGCCGACGCGATGGAGATGCTCGGCCAGGACGAGCCGGACCTGTCCCCGGCCGACGAGCGCGCACTGAGCGAATGGGCGCTGCGCGAGCACGGCAGCGAGTTCCTGTTCGTCACCGGCTACCCGATGGCCAAGCGCCCCTTCTACACGCACGCGCAGCCGGACCGGCCGCAGTACTCGAACAGCTTCGACCTGATCTTCCGCGGACTGGAGCTGATCACCGGCGGCCAGCGTCTGCACCGGTACGAGGACTACGTCGCGGCACTGGCGGCCCGGGGGGAGTCCACGGAGGCCTACGAGGGATACCTGGCGAACTTCAAGCACGGGATGCCGCCGCACGGCGGCTTCGCCCTCGGGCTGGAGCGGTGGACGATGCGGCTGACCGAGGCGGACAACCTGCGGCGGACCGCGTTGTTCCCGCGGGACCTGCACCGGCTCACGCCGTGAGCGGGGCCTGATCGGGACGCTCCGGGACCAGCCGGCGCGGGCCTCTCGTCGTCGTCGCATGGCGGCGAGAGGTCCGCGGTCGGTGCGGCCGCCTCCGCCGGTCAGTGTGGGCTTTGAGGGCTTTGAGGGCTTTGCGGCATGAGGAAGAACGTTCCTTCCTTGACGGCGCGTCCGTTTCCCACCACCTTTCCGGCAGAGTCATACCCGATCAGCTGCTGGGGCGGGTCGGCGGCGCTGTAGCCGATCACGTAGAAGTCGCCGCCCTGAATCCGATACACCGGCACGAATTCGGCATGGCCGGCGTACTGGGCGCACATGTGGTCGACATCGGGAGCCATCCACCCCGAAGTCACATACGCCGGGTAGTCATCAATCGACAATCCCTTCGGCATGCCCTGCGCCTCCGGCGACTTGTCCGGTGTGCCGGTTCCCAGACCCAGCCCGCGCTGGATCGCAAAGAACTGGTTGTCGCCGCCGCCCGGGAATCCGAACTCCGAATAGCCCTGAACGCCCGGCGTCCGGAACTGGGCCATGGCGCCCGGATGTTCTCCGTCTATCGCCGCCTGCGGAATCGTGCCCGGCTGCAGCTTCTGTTCCCAGGAGATGTGGGACTGTTTGTCGGGGAAGACGTGGATCTCGACAGTCCAGGGGAACCCCGCGGTCTTCCCCGAAACCGTCTCGAAGACCAGACCGTCCTGCGTCGTCGGGCTTGTGGCCGGCACCGTGCCGGTCACCGAGGCCGAGCAGGTCTTCGGCGCCGGAGCCGCGGCCACGGCCGGCGGCGGCGACGACGAACCGGCCCGCTTGGAGATGAACACCGACTGCGACGCCCCGGCGGAGTGCCCGCCGAAGGCGATCGCCCCCGCCGCGACCCCCAGCACCGCCAGCACCCCCAGCACCCCCAGCACCCCCAGCGACGACCCGGCCGCCGCGGCCCGGTACCGGACCCGGCGGCGGCGCGCGCCGTCGATCACCTGCTGCGCCGAGACGTTGCGCTCGGCCCCGTCCGCGAACAGGTCCCTGATCCGGTCCTCGAAGCCGGGGGAACCGGCATCATGGTTCTCAGACATCTGATTGCATCCTCTCTGTCATATTCTCCCTTTCATCCCCTTTCCAGTTCGACGGGTCGCCGCGCTCGGCGAACTCCGGCAGCGTCCGCAGCCGGGTCAGGGCCCGCGACAGGCAGCTCTTCACCGTGCCCGGCGCGATCCTCAACTCCGCCGCGATCGCCGCCTCGCTGAGGTCCGCGTAGTACCGCAGCACCACCACCTGCCGCTCGCGCCGTGTCAGGGTGCTGAGTGCGGCGCGCACGAGTTCCTGGTGAGCGTGGCGATCCGCAACGTCCCACGGCACCGCCCGCTCCGGCACCGTGTCCGTGCTCCATTCGCGGCCGCGGCGCAGCCGCCACCAGTCGCGGTAGGAGTTGACGATGATGCGGCGCACGTAGGCCAGCGGGTCGTCGGCGCGGATGCGGTGCCAGCGCAGGTAGGCGCGCTCCAGGGCGGTCTGGGTCAGGTCGGCGGCCCGGTGCGGGTCGCCGCAGATCAGTTCCGCCAGGCGCAGCAGGCGCGCGCCCTGCGCCGCGACGAACGCGGTGAAGTCCGCGTCCACGTTTTCCGGGTCCCGCGCGGTGGGTTCCGGTATCGCGGGTTCCGGCCCCGTGCCGAGGGTGTCGTCGTCATCCACATCCACCAGACGACTCGGGAGACCGTTAGGTTCTTCGGGGCGCGGAGGTGGTTACCGGACCTGGCCGTGGAATGTAACATTGCACACTGCGGCCCGCCGGGGACGCCGCCGCGCGCCGCACGTTCCGACCCATCGCACCCCCAGGGAGCCGCAGTGTCCAGCGACCCGAACCTGTCGAAGTTCGCCACCGGCAGCCACGACCTCCCGGTCACCGACGCCCTGGCGGCGTTCATGGCCACGCAGTGGGCGCCCTCGCCGCTGCCGAACCTGGGCCCCACGCCGGCCTCGGCCTGGACCCCGCGCCGACGCGCCGCCGCCTCGGCCCGCTTCCCCGGCGAGCGCCTGATCGTGCCCGCGGGCGTGGAGAAGCTGCGCAGCAACGACACCTACTGGCACTACCGCCCGCACAGCGCCTTCGCCCACCTGACCGGCAGCCAGCTGCTGGAGGGCGTCCTGGTCTTCGAGCCCAACGGCTCGGGCCACGACGCCATCCTGTTCGCCCACGACCGCTCCTCCCGCGACAACGGCGAAGCCTTCCGCGACCGCCGCCTCGGCGAGATGTGGGAAGGCCGCCGCCCCTCCCTCGCAGAAAGCGCGGAGCTGTACGGCCTCGCGACCGAGAACCTGAACCGGCTGCCGGACAAGCTCACCGGCTCCTCGGTCCCGACGCGCGTCCTTCGCGGCTCCGACCCGCGAGTGGACACACTGGTCTCCGCACGCCCGGAGGCCGACGCCGAGTTCACCGCGTACCTGTCGGAACTGCGCCTGGTGAAGGACGCCTGGGAGATCGAGCAGCTCCAGGCCGCCGTCGACGCCACCACCCTCGGCTTCCAGGACGTGGCCCGCATCCTGCCCTCGGTCATCGGCAAGCCGCGCGCCGAACGCTGGGTCGAAGGCGCCTTCAACAACCGAGCCCGCATCGAAGGCAACGACGTCGGCTACAACACCATCGTCGGCGGCGGCGCCCACGCATGCGTCCTGCACTGGACCGCGAACAACGGCACCCTGAACGCCGGCGAACTCCTGCTCCTCGACGCCGGCGTCGAAGTGGACAGCCTCTACACCGCCGACATCACCCGCACCCTCCCGATCTCCGGCACCTTCACCCCGCTTCAGCGCGACCTGTACAATCTGGTACTCGCAGCCCAGAACGCGGGCATCGCAACACTGCGACCCGGCGCAGCCTTCCGCGAGTTCCACTGGGCCGCGATGCGCACCATCGCCGCCGGCCTGATCGACATGGGCGTCCTGAAGGTGTCGCTGGAGCAGGCGATGGACCCCGAGGTAGGCCTCTACCGCCGTTACACGCTGTGCGGCAGCGGCCACATGCTCGGCATCGACGTCCACGACTGCGCCAAGGCCCGCGCCGAGGAGTACGTGGACGGCACGCTGGCGGCCGGCAACGTACTGACCGTCGAGCCGGGCCTGTACCTCCAGCCCGACGACCTGACCCTGCCCGAGGAGCTGCGCGGCATCGGCATCCGGATCGAGGACGACCTGCTGATCACCGAGGACGGCGCGGTGCTGATGTCATCGGCGCTGCCGCGCGAGGCGGACGAGGTCGAGGCTTGGATGGGCGAGCACGCGGGGTGAGGTTGGGGGTGGTGGGCACCGCTGCGGCTCGCGAGCTCAGCGGTGCCCACCGCTGAGGCCTTGCGCGTAGTCGCCGGCCGCTGAGGCCCTGCGCGTAGTCGCCCACCGCTGAGGCCCTGCGCGCGGCGGCCCGGCCCCAACAACGCTCCCGCCCAGACCGGGCGCCGTAGCGGTCGGTGGCTAGCTGAGTCCCCCGAACGCGGCAGCCGCACACCCGCCGAGGCCCAAGCGGCGGCGTAGCACGTCGACAGCACCACAGAGGCCACAGCTCACCCATTCGGCGTCGGCCATTGTGCGCAGCCAGATCTACGCGAATCACCCGATGTCTGATATACAACATTCGAGCACTATTGAGCTAATCCGAAGGCCGCCACGCACCGCCAAGCAACGGCGGCCCCAGGACCGACGGTCACCACCTGCCGCGCACGGACAGAGCTCACCGCGCCCGACCAGGAAGCAGCCGCCACGCCATCGATGACCTTGCGTCGTCGACTGCTCGAAGCGAGGCGATAAGGGCCTCCGGCTTCGGCCAAGTCGGAGGCAAATGGGGGATCGCTTCGCATCGAGCAGGCCCCGCAAGGGGCTGGCGCAGTACAACCCAACAGCCGGACCCCGGCGCCACCCCCAGGCGCCAGGGTCCGGCGCCCAAACCTGCCCTTTTCAGCCCACTGTGACAGGCCCGGCCGGCTACTCCCGGCCGGCCCAGATCGACCGCACGTGCGTCAGGTGCGTCTTCATCAGGCTCTCGACGGTCTCGGCGTCCCGGGCGACCAGCGCGTCCACCAGCGCCACGTGCTCCTCGGCCGAGGCGTCCAGCACGCCGGCGTCCGCCAGCGAGGGCAGCCCGTACAGCCGCGAGCGGTTGCGCAGATCGCTGACCACCTCGACCAGGTGCGGATTGCCGGACAGGCCCAGCAGGGCCAGGTGGAAGGCCTGGTCGGCCTCGACGTAGCCGATCAGGTCGCGGGCCTTGGCGGCGCTGACGATGGCCCGGGCCGCGGGCCGCAGCGCCTGCAGGTCGGCCAGGGCGGCGCTGCGGGCCAGGCCGGTCACCACCGGGATCTCGATCAGGGCCCTGATCTCGGTGAACTGGTCGAGGTCCGCCTCGGACAGCTCGGTCACCCGGAAGCCCTTGTTCCGGACGACCTCGACCAGCCCCTCCTTCGCCAGATCGAGCATGGCCTCGCGCACCGGCGTGGCCGACACCCCGAAGCCGGCGGCCAGCACCGGCGCGGAGTACACCACGCCGGGCCGCAGCTCGCCGGCGATCAGGGCGGCGCGCAGGGCATGCGACACTTGCTCCCGCAGCGAGTTGTGGCCGAGCACGCGGGGCAGGTTCAACGCCGGGCCGCGCTCCGGGTCCGGCCCGGGAGCCGTGCCGGCGAATACCGCGGCGCCGCTGGAAGTCCTGTCTGGCATGGTCGAAACCCTATCCGCTGAGTGACGTGCGGCCACAGATCTTGTCTCGTTTTATAGAGAGACCTTCCTGACACCGGTCAGAGTAGGAACCCAGCCGGGAAGGGGTCGTCCGGGTCCAGGAAATACTGCGCGGTCCCGGTCACCCACGCCCGGCCGGTCACCGTCGGGATCACCGCGGGCCGGCCGGCGACCTCGGTCTGCTCCACCAGGCGGCCGATGAAGCGGGTGCCGATGAAGGACTCGTTCACGAAGTCGGTGTCCAGGGCCAGCTCGCCGCGGGCGTGCAGCTGCGCCATGCGCGCCGAGGTGCCGGTGCCGCACGGGGAGCGGTCGAACCAGCCGGGGAAGATGGCCATCGCGTGGCGTGAGTGCTGCGCGGTGGAGCCGGGGGCGCGGAAGTAGACGTGGTGGACGGCGCGGATGCCTTCGTCCAGCGGGTGGACCGGCTCGTCGGCGGCGTTGATGGCGTCCATGGTGGCCAGGCCCGCGGCGATGATCTCGTTCTTGGCGGCGCGGTCGAAGGGGAGCTTGTAGGCGTCCAGGTCGACGATCGCGTAGAAGTTGCCTCCGTACGCCAGGTCGTAGGCCACCGCGCCGAAGCCGGGGACCTCCACCTGGGCGTCCAGGCGTTCGGCGAAGCTGGGGACGTTGCGGATGGTCACCGCCTTGGCGGCTCCGTCCTCGACGCGCACGTCGGCCAGGACCAGCCCGGCCGGGGTGTCCAGGCGCACCGTGGTGACCGGCTCGACCACGGGCACCATGCCGGTCTCGACCAGCACCGTGGCCACGCCGATGGTGCCGTGGCCGCACATCGGGAGCAGGCCGGAGACCTCTATGTACAGCACGCCGTAGTCGGCGTCGGGGCGGGTCGGGGGCTGCAGGATCGCCCCGGACATGGCGGCGTGGCCGCGGGGTTCGTACATCAGGAGCGTGCGCAGATGGTCCAGGTGATCCATGAAGTACAGGCGCTTGGCCATCATCGTCTCGCCGGGGATGACCCCTATGCCGCCGGTGATGACGCGGGTCGGCATGCCCTCGGTGTGGGAGTCGACGGCGTGGTAGATGTTCTTGGTGCGCATCAGGCCTGCCGCTTCCGCTCGCGGGCCTTGTCCTCCAGCGGCAGTGCGCGCAGGGTGTCGGCCTTAATGGTGTCGGCCTGCTCCGGCAGGAGCGGGACGCGCGGCGGACGGCAGCCGCCGCCGTGCCGGCCGGCCAGGTCCATGGAGAGCTTGATGGCCTGGACGAACTCGGTGCGCGAGTCCCAGCGCAGCAGCGGGTGCAGCTCGCGGTAGAGCGGGAGGGCCTGGCCGAGGTCGCCGGTCGTGGCGGCGGCCGTGGCGGCCTGGTAGAGCTCGACGCAGACGTGCGGGATGGCGTTCGGGTAGCCGGAGATCCAGCCGACGGCGCCAGCCAGGGCCAGCTCGAGCAGGACGTCGTCGGCGCCGATGAGCAGGTCGAGCTCGGGCGCCAGTTCCTTGATGCGGTAGGCGCGCCGGGTGTCGCCGGAGAACTCCTTGACGGCCCGGATGTAGCCGGCCTCGTGGAGCTGCTGGAGGAGTTCGGGGACGAGGTCGACCTTGGTGTCGATGGGGTTGTTGTAGGCCACGATCGGGATGCCGACCTCGGCGACGGCCTTGTAGTGCGCCAGGACAGAGCGCTCGTCGGCCCGGTAGGCGTTGGGCGGCAGGAGCATGACGGCGCCGGCCCCGGCCTCGGCTGCCTGCTCGGTCCAGCGGCGGGCCTCCATCGACCCGTACGCCGCCACGCCGGCCAGAACCCGGTCCCCGCCGACAGTTTCGACGGCTGTGCGTACCACGGCGGCGCGCTCGGCATCGGTGAGTGTCTGGTACTCCCCGAGTGACCCGTTGGGGCACACGCCGTCGCATCCGGCGTCGATGAGGCCGCGCAGGTTCTCGGCGTAGGCGTCGAGGTCCACGGTCAGGTCTTCGCGGAACGGCAGGGCGGTGGCGACGACGACGCCGTGCCAGGGCATGCGGGAGGACATGGTCACTTGTTCCTTCGATCTTGCTCGGCGAGCACACCGAGCGGGACGGGACGCGCCAGGGGGCGCGAGGCGGCGGCAAGAAGATCGGCATCGGACGCGGGCTCGGTACCGCCGGCCAGGCAGGCGACGGCGTAGCCGCACACCCGTCCCTGGCACCAGCCCATGCCGGCGCGGGTGAGGAGCTTGACGGTCCGCGCATCGCCGGCGCCGAGGTCGCCGGTCGCCTCGGCGATGGCTTTCGCGGGTACCTCTTCGCAGCGGCAGACGATGGTGTCGTCGGCGAGGTGTTCGCGCCACGCGGCCGGGATGGGATGGCGCGCGCGGAGGAGGTCGGCGAGGGCACGCTGGCGGGTCCGGCGGCGGAGGAGGTTGGCGAGGTTGGCCGGAGTGGTCGGCACAGCAGGGCTCGCCGGGGTGGTGAGGGTAGCCGGGGTGGTGGCTGCGGCGGTTGCTTCGGCGGAGGGGGACGCGAGCGAAAGTGGCGGCGGCGACGGGGGTGTTGCGGCGGAGGGCTCGGGGCGGCGCGTGAGGCGGGCTCGGGCTGCGGCGAGGCGGTTGGTGGAGCCGGCGGCGTCGGCACCATCGTCGGGGGCGCGGCGCGTGAGGCGGGCTCGGGCCGCGGCGAGGCGGTTGGTGGAGTCGGCGGCCTCGGCAGCGTCTTCGGGGGTGCGGCGCGAAACGCGGGCTCGGGCCGCGGCGATCGCGCGGGCGGTGATCGGGCCGGCGGGCTTGTCCTCGGTAGTCCTCGATGGCGAACCGCCGGAAGTCCTGCCGGTGCCGGTGCCAGCCGGGCCAGCCGGGCCAGCGACACCAGAGCTCTCGTCGGAAACAGCACGGGCCGAGCTATCAGTGCCGGGCGCCACGCCGCCTCCGGCCGTCCGGCTCGCCAGCCGGCGGGCCCAGGCCCGCGCTGCGACCTGCGCGACCGCGAGGCCTGCGATCTCGCCCTCCAGTAGGGCCGTCTCGGCGCCGGCGACGCCTGCTGTCTCGCCGGCGGCGTATAGGCCGGGGATTGTTGTGCGCTGGGTTGTGTTCACGCGGAGGCCGATGGTGCCGTCGGTGAGGTGGGTCGGTGCTGCGCCGAGGGTGAGGGCCAGGTCGATTTGGGGGGCCAGGCCGTAGCCGATGGCCAGGGTGTCGCAGGGGATGCGTTGGGGGTCGGTGCCGTCGGGGCGGGCCGTCACTACTGCTTCCAGGGTGTCGGTGCCGTGGGCTTCGATGACCATTCGGCCTGTGTGGACCGGGATGCGGGCTCGGGTGAATTGGCGGGCGTAGTCCAGGCCTTCGGCGAGTTTGGTCGGGTTGGACAGCAGGGGTAGGGGGTTCTTGGCGTAGCCGCGGATGGTGTTGGCTTCGTATAGGCCCAGGACTTTGGCGCCGGCGGCTGCCAGGCCTGCGGCCACTGGGAGGAGCAGGGGGCCGGTGCCGGCCACGACTACGCGGCGGCCGGGGAGGACCAGGTTGCCTTTGAGGAGTGCTTGGGCGCCGCCTGCTGTGAAGACGCCGGGGAGGTCCCAGCCGGGGAAGGGGACTACGCGTTCGTAGGCGCCGGTGGCCAGGATCACGGCGGGGGCCTCGATCGGGCCGCGGTCTGTCAGGACCCTGAATCCGGGGACGTCCTCGCTGCGGTCGACGGCCCCGAATTTCTCAATGGCCCATACCTGGTGGCCGAATCTGACCTCGATGCCGGCGGCTGTCTCGACGCGCGTCACCAGCTGCTCGAACTGCTGCCAGCCGTGGTACAGCTTCGGCAGCCAGTCCGCGGTCAGGCCGGGGGCCGGGTGGCGGAAGTACTGGCCGCCGAGTTGGCGGCCGGCGTCGATCAGCGCCACGTGCAGTCCCTGCTCGGCGGCGGTCGCCGCGGCGGCCATGCCTGCGGGGCCGGCGCCGATGACGGCCAGGTCGAAGGTGCCGGATTCCTCGAGGTCGGCGAAGGCCTGGCCGGCGGGTGGGAGGAGGTCATTCACCTTGCTCACCGTGTCCGTCTCCGATCTGCGTCCGGACTGCGTCGCCGTCGGCGATGACCGCCAGGCAGGCTCGGACGTTCGGCTCGTCGTTCACCGTCACCAGGCAGTCGAAGCACACGCCGATGCCGCAGAACAATCCGCGCGGCCGGCCGCCGAAGCGGGTCGTGCGCCACGACCGGATCCCCTCGGCCAGCAGTGCCGCGCCGACGGTCTGGCCGGCCTGGGCCGTCATCGGCCGGCCGTCGAAACTGAACCGCACACTCACCGCGCACCCTCCTCGAACCGCGCCGGGCGGAACGGCTCGGCCGCCACCTCCGGCTCCCTTTGCGCCAGCAACGCCGCGATCAGCTCCCCGGTCGCCGGTGCCAGACCGATGCCGGCGCCCTCGTGTCCGCAGGCGTGGAAGAGTCCTGAGACGGAAGCGTCCGGGCCGATCGCGGGCAGGTGGTCCGGAAGGTAGGGGCGAAAGCCGCAGTAGTAACGCTGTACCTTCACATCTGCCAGGAAGGGGAACAGTTCAGCGGCCTGAGCCGCCAGCCGTCCCAGTGCGTCGTAGGACGGCGTCCGGTCCAGGCCGACCCGCTCCCGGCTCGCGCCGATCAGCACCGGCCCCGACGGCGTCCCCTCGACCACCGCCGAGGACTGAAGCGCTGCGTCGGAACTGGAGACGTCGGCGACGTACGCCGCCGAATACACCTTGTGCCGCACCATCGCCGGCAGCGGCTCGGTCACCAGCACGAACCCGCGCCGCGGCTGCACCGGCAGCGTCGAGCCGGCGAGCGCCGCGACCGAGGACGCCCCGAAGCCGGCGGCGTTCACCACGAACCGCGCCGAGATCGTCCCGGCCGCCGTCCGGACCCCGCGCACCGTGCCTCGCGAGGTCACCAGCCCGGTGACGGCGCTGCCCAGTCGCAGCTGTGCCCCCGACGCTTTCAGTAGTGCGGCTGTGGCCAGTGACGGCATCACCTGCGCGTCCTGCGGATACCAGAAGCCGCCGGCCAGTCCCGGGGCGATGAAGGGCTCGAGTTCGCTCAGGCGTTCGGCCGGTACTTCCTCGGCTACTACCCCCGGAGTTAACTGCGTGGCCGCAAACCCTTGCAGCGCCTCGAAATCCTCCGCCGTGAAGGCGACGACCAGGCCGCCCTTGGCCTCGTACTCGAACCGGGCGCCGAGGGCGCCGTCGTCCTGCTCGGCCAGCGCGCGCCACAGTTCCTGCGAGCGCAGCGCGAGATCCAGTTCCGGTCCCGGTTCCTTGTCCGAGACCAGCAGGTTCCCCTCCCCCGCGCCGGATGTGCCGCCGGCGACCGGGCCGGCGTCGACCACTGTCACCGACAGGCCTTCGCGCGCGGCGTAGTAGGCGCACGCGGCGCCGATGATCCCGGCCCCGATCACCACGACGTCGGACGTCGGGCGGGACCTGTTGGCGGCTGCGCTCACGCCAGTACTATGTCACATGCTCCGGCGAGATGCCACCGGTCCGCGCGGCCGCGACCACTCGTGAATCGTCCGCAGTTTGTCACCCATTGCGGTAATAGACCCGGTCCGCCAACGGACTCACGATGGAGACGAGAAGCATCCATCGTTTTGGAGGGGGCACGATGACGGTCGACCAGAGCGCGGCACCCGGGACGGCAGCCGAGGGCGAGCAGCTCAGCCTGGACACCGCGGCGGCGCGGAACCTGGCCACCACGACCAAGACGCCGCCGCAGATGCAGGGCATCACCTCGCGCTGGCTGTTGCGGGTCCTGCCCTGGGTGCAGGCCTCCGGCGGCACCTACCGGGTGAACCGCCGGCTCAGCCACGCCGTGGGCCGCGGCCGGGTGGCGTTCAGCCAGGCCGGCGACGACGACGTGAGCGTGCTGGCCCCCACCTTGACCGAGCTGCCGCCGCTGCGCGGGTTCGGCGACGAGGCGCTGCTGGCCGAGCTGGCCTCGCGCTTCACCGTGCGCGAGTTGCGCGCCGGGCAGGCCCTGACCGAGGCCGGGACCCCGGTGGACACGTTATGGCTGATCGCGCACGGCAAGGTGGACCTGGCCGGACAGGGCAAGTACGGCGACGACGCCGTGCACGGCCACCTCGCCGACGGCGACCACCTGGGCGAGGAGGTGTTCCACACAACGGCCGCCGGCGGCGCCGCCACCAACGGCCACGCCCCCCGTTGGAAGACCACGGCGCGCGCCGCGACCCCGGTCATCGCGCTGTCGGTGCCGGCCTCGGACGTCAGGGCCCTGATCGAGCGGTCGGAGGCGCTGCGGCGGCATCTGGCCGAGCACCGCAGCACCCGCGGCAAGGCGCAGAACGCGCACGGCGAGGCGGAGATCGCGCTGGCGGCCGGGCACGAGGGCGAGGCCGAGCTGCCGGGCACGTTCGCCGACTACGAGCTCAAGCCGCGCGAGTACGAGCTGTCGGTGGCGCAGACCGTGCTGCGGATCCACACCCGCGTCGCGGACCTCTACAACAAGCCGATGAGCCAGCTGGACCAGCAGCTGCGGCTGACGATCGAGGCGGTGCGCGAGCGGCAGGAGGACGAGCTGGTCAACAACCGCAGCTTCGGCTTGCTGCACAACGCCGGTTTCGAGCAGCGCGTGCACACCCACTCCGGTCCGCCGACCCCGGACGACCTGGACGAGCTGCTGTCGCTGCGCCGCGACACCACGCATCTGCTGGCGCACCCGAAGGCGATCGCGGCGTTCGGCCGGGAGTGCACCAAGCGCGGGATCTACCCGGGGACCATGGATCTGCTGGGGACGCAGGTGTCGGCGTGGCGCGGCGTGCCGCTGCTGCCGGTGCCGAAGATCCCGGTGCTGGACGGCCACACCACCTCGATCCTGGCGCTGCGGGTCGGCGAGGCGGAGCAGGGCGTGGTCGGTCTGCACCAGACCGGGATCCCGGACGAGTACCAGCCGGGGTTGTCGGTGCGGTTCATGGGCGTGGACGACAAGGCCATCACCTCTTATCTGGTGAGCGCCTACTACTCGGCGGCGGTGCTGGTCCCGGACGCGCTCGGGGTACTGGAGAACGTCGAGATCGCGCGGCCCCGTGGCTGAGCCGCTGACGATGACGGACGAGGGGCCGCCGAAGATAGCCGGCACCGGCGTAACCGGTGACCCTGCCCAGCATGACCGGCATGACCCGCATGACCAGCCGCACGGCCAGCGCCACACGGCCGACGTCAGGTCGCACGCGGAGGCGACGCTGCACCGGACCCGCGACCTGGTCGAGCCGGTGTTGCGCACGGCCGTGGACACCCTGCCGGGGCGGTTGCGCACGATCGCCGCGTACCACCTCGGCTGGCAGGACGCCGAGGGCGTGGCGATCGAGGCCGACGGTGGCAAACTCCTGCGGCCGGGCCTGGTCCTGGCCGCCGCGGCGGCCACCGGCGGCGAGCCGGTCGCCGACTCTGCGGTCCTGGCCGCGGCCGCCGCCGTGGAGCTGACGCACAACTTCACGCTGCTGCACGACGACGTCATCGACCGCGACCACACCCGCCGCCACCGTCCCACGGCCTGGACGGTGTTCGGGGCCGATAACGCGATCCTGGCCGGCGACGCGATGCTGGCGCTGGCGCTGCGCCTGGTCGGCGGGGAGGCGGCGAGCCGGCTGGCGGAGTGCGTCATCGAGATCTGCGACGGCCAGTACGAGGACTGCGCCTTCGAGCAGCGCGACGACGTCACGCTCGAGGAGTGCATGGCGATGGCCGGCAAGAAGACCGGCGCGCTGCTGGGGTGCGCGTGTGCGCTGGGGGCGCTGTCGGTGCACGCCGATCCGCTGGCCGTGGCGGCGCTGGACCTGTTCGGCCGCGAGATCGGCATGGCCTTCCAGCTGACCGACGATCTGCTG
Organism: Catenulispora sp. GP43; assembly: GCF_041260665.1. Lineage (NCBI taxonomy): Bacteria > Bacillati > Actinomycetota > Actinomycetes > Catenulisporales > Catenulisporaceae > Catenulispora > Catenulispora sp. GP43. The sequence continues at coordinate 344,287 of NZ_JBGCCT010000002.1, forward strand.
GGCATCTGGGGCGATCCGGCGCTCACCGGCAAGCCGGTGGGCTCGGATCTCAGGGCCCGTAAGAAGTCGTTGCCGGTGGTGGCCGCGTTGTCGGCTAGTTCGGCGGCGGCGGTGGAGCTGGCGCGGTTGTATGCCCTGGGCCGGGACTTCACCGAGCACGAACTCCGGCACGCCACGGACGCCGTCGAACGGGCCGGCGGGCGCGCATGGGCGGTGACCGAGGCCACCGCGCGGGTGGCGAAGGCGCATGCGCATCTGCGGCGCGCGCCGGGGGTGGACCACACCAGGGTGCACGACTTGCGCGCGATCGCCGAGCTGATCACGCGGCGGACCAACTAGCCGCAGCACGGCGACACCACGGCAGCAACACGCACAGCACCACAGCACCACAGCACCAAGGGCACCAAGGGCACCACTGCACCACGAAACGGGGAGCCGTCATGACCGCGAAGGACTACGGCATCATCGTCGCCGTCCTCATCCTGACCTTCATCACCCTGCGTCTGTTCGAACGCTTCATCCCGCATCACCGGCGCGAACCGCACAACGACGTCGCCGGCTTCATCTTCGCCACGGTGTCCGTGGTGTTCGCGGTGCCGCTGGCCTTCGTCGTGGTGGCTCTGTGGACGAACAACGACAACGCCCACCAGACCACCTTCAAGGAGGCCAACGAGCTCGCCGGCATCTACTGGATCTCGCGCCAGATGCCGCTGCCGCTGGGTTCGCGGCTGGAGCACGAGACCCTGGACTACGCGCACACCGTCATCGACGACGAATGGCCGCTGCTGGCCGAGCACCAGACCAGTCCGAAGGCCACCGACCTGGTGTATCAGATCCGGGACAGTGTCTTCGCCTTCCGTCCGGCCGACATCTCGCAGCAGGTGCTCTATGACCACGTTCTGACCCATGTGGAGTCGCTGGCCGAGCAACGAAGGGAGCGTCTGAACCAGACCGAGGAGTCGTTGCCGCCGCTGTTGTGGGCGATCCTGATCGGCAGCGCGCTGGTGACCATCGCGTTCACGTTCTTGTTCGGCCTGTCGAGTTCCTTCGCGCACACCGTGATGGTGATGACGCTGGCCGGGCTGGTGGTGGTCTCGCTGGTGGTCGTCAGGGAGATGAGTTACCCGTATTCGGGGACCATGAAGGTCGATCCGACGGCGTTCGAGGTGTTCCTGTCACGTCTGCCGACGCCGCGCTGAGCGCCGGGGAAAAGCGAGCGCGCCCCGGGATCCCCGGGGCGCGCCAGAACACTGCGACGGTCAAGCGAGGTGCTTAGATCACGTCCAGGTCCGCGAACTGCTCGGCCTCGACCGCGCCGGCCGGGGGCGCGTAGGAGGCGCGCCCGCGCGCCAGCCACCAGACCCACGACAGCAGCAGCGCGGCGACCAGGGCGATCGGTGCGTAGTTGAACGTCAGCGCGGTGATCGGCGAGGCCTGCGGCAGGCAGAACAGCACGACCTCGATCACCACCCACACCGAGGCGATGTAGCCGACCAGCGGGCCCCACTTGCCCAGGTTCCAGGCTCCGGCCTTGAAGTTCTTGCCCTGCCGGGCGCGCAGGAAGCCGGGGATGACGTAGGCCGGGGCCAGGCCGATGGAGGCGATGGCGGTCACCGCGCCGTAGGCCTGGATGGTCCACAGCGAGGGCAGGGTCAGCAGGAAGGCCACGACGACCACCAGCCACATGGCGTTGGTCGGGACCGCCGCGCGGTTGACCTTGCGCCAGGTCTTGGAGCCGGGCAGGGCGCCGTCCCGGGAGAAGGCGAAGACCATGCGGGCCGCCGAGCCCACGGCCGCCAGGCCGCAGCACAGCTGGGCGACGATGATGACCAGCGTCAGGACCTCGGCCCAGTGCTGGCCCAGGGCGTCGAGCATGATGATCGACGGGGCCGTCACCGCGCCGCCGTAGCCCGAGCCCGCGGACTCGGTGGCGTAGCTGTCGGCGCCGCCCTGGATGGAGAACAGGAAGGCGACGATCAGGACCAGGCCGGCGATGCCGGAGACCCAGATGGACCGGACGATGCCCTTGGGGGCCAGGGTCGATGCCTGGGAGGTCTCCTCGGACATGTGGGCCGAGGCGTCGTAGCCGGTCAGGGTGTAGCCGGTGAGCAGCAGGCCGATGGCGCTGACGTAGATCGCGCTCTTGAAGCCGGTGGCGTTGGCGTAGTGCGTGAAGACGAAGCTGGCGCTCTGGTGGTGCGCCGGGACGACGAACAGCACCGCGACGATGAAGGCCACGCCCAGCAGGTGCCACCAGACGCTGACCCGGTTGAACAGGTCCAGCACCCGCACGCCGAAGGTGTTCAGCACGCCGTGCAGCAGCAGCACGCCGGCGAAGATGGCGATCAGCCCGTACTTGTCCGGGGTCCAGCCGAACGCCATGCCGGTGAACGCTCCGATGAACTCCGCGGCGCCGTAGTCGATGCCGGCTATGACCCCGAACAGGCCCAGCATGTTCAGCCAGCCGGTGATCCAGCCCCAGCCCTTGCCGCCGAGGCGGTGGGCCATGAAGAACAGCGCGCCGGAGGTCGGGTAGACGCTGGTGACCTCGGCCAGGCTCAGGCCGATGAGCAGGACCGCGATCGTGACCCCGATCCAGCCCCAGACCATGACGGCCGGGCCTCCGGTGGCCATGCCGAAGCCGAACAGCGTCATACAGCCGGACAGGATGGAGATGATGGAGAAACTGATCGCGAAGTTGCCGAAGCCGGACATCTTGCGGGACAGCACCGGCTCGTAGCCGATGGCGCGCAGTTGCGCGGCGTCGGCGGAGTCGGTGTCACTCCAGGCAGAGCTATCTGAGCTTTGAGTCATCGACATGGTCTCGTTCCGTTTTCGCTTCGAGGCCCAACTAGGGGGGAAGGGTTGTGCGTTTGGCGATGGTGCGAATGAGCTCACTGCGATGGTGCGTTTTCCCCGAGGCGGGTTCGGATTTCGTTGAGAAATCTGAACCCTGAGTTACTGTGCGATGCCGGCCGCGCGCTAGGGTCCGGCGCGCTGCCGACCGGAGGGGTCGGTGCGCCGCGCCGCTGCCGACAGCGCGGTGTACCGCGCCCTGACGAACTCCTCCACGGCGTCCCCCGTCGCCGAGACCACGGCCCACGGCCGGTTCGAACCGTAGGGTCCCAGGGCCGCGAACACGTCCGCGGCCAGATCGGAACGGCCGCCGACGACCAGGACGTGGGCCAGGTGCGACAGGTCCACGACCAGCCAGTCGTCCTTGCCGGTGCTGGTGAACCAGTTCCAGCCCCGGGCCATCTCGGTGCGGGTGGAGTCGGTGGTCCACAGCAGGTGGGCCAGGCCGTCGTTTTGAGCCTTGCGGTATTCGTAGGCGATGACCAGCGCGTAAAGGGGCAGCAGCTGCAATGGGGACAGGCTGCTCAGACCGACGCCGCTGACGATGCTGGCCGCGAACAGCTGCGCGGCGGCCGGGCTCGGGCCGGGGCCGGAGCCGACGGCGCTGAGCATCCGGTGACAGCCCTCACGGTTGGCCGGGTCGACGCGCCACAGGTCGCGGAAGGCGTGCCAGGGTCCCGGGACCGGACAGGAGGCGGGGCCCTCGACGCGCTCGCCGAACCCGGCGGCCAGGGCCAGCCGGCCCAGATAGGGCACCGGGTCCCCGGGGTCCATGGCCGCGGCCTCCGCGCACAGTTCGGCGGCCCGCCGGCCCAGGCTCTGCGCCTGGTCCAGGCCCTTGGCAGCGGCCTTGCAGGCCCTCTCGACCGCCACCCGAGCGGCCATCGCGACGGCGTCGGGGTCGCGCGGACGCTCGCCGACCCACTCGTCGACCGCGTTGGAGCCGGCGGCGACCTGCGCCAGCAGCGCTATGCGGGTGCCGCGCAGGCGGCGGTCGCGCGAGGAGTCGGCCAGCAGCTCGGCCATCGAGAACCAGTGGCCGGTGCGGACCTCACCGAGGATCCGCGCCAGCGGCTCGTCGAATCCGGCCGGGTGCATGACGGGCTTGAAGTCGTGGGGGCTCATGGGGGCTCAGACGGCTGCCGGCGGGGGGTCGGGCAGTTGGGCATCGTCAAGCAATTCCCAAGAGCGCGTAAAGGGATCGGGCACCGCGCAATGATGCCCGACTTCACAGGTGTCGAACAAGCCCCTGTGTGATCACATGATCACCACGAAGATCAACACATCCAGTTGTCCATATCCTGGGCGGCCAACTGCTCGACTTGAAGGCGGCACCACGGCGACACCTCGAAGGAACCGGAAAGGACTTGACGGCTGAAATCAGCCCACGGAATCCACCGGTATTCGCCCACTTCGGCGGGATCGGGCGACGGCGCAATTCCGGTCGCGACCGTGGCCCGGAACACCGGGCAGACTTCGTTCTCGACGATGCCGTTCGGCATTACCGCCCGGTAACGGAAATCCGGCAGGATCGGGTGGACGGCGGAAATGTTCAGGCCCAGTTCACTGGAGAGCCGCCGGCGCACGGCGTCCTCCATCTGCTCCCCCGGCCCCGGATGCCCGCACGCGGAGTTGGTCCACACTCCGGGCCAGGTGCGCTTGGAATCGGCGCGCCGGGTGATGAGCAGACGCTGCAGGCCGTCGAAGACGTAGCAGGAGAAGGCCAGGTGCAGCGGGGTGTTCTCGGTGTGCACGGTGGCCTTCGGCGCAGCGCCGATCGGGCTGCCGTCCTCGGACAGCAGGACTACTTCTTCGACTTCCACATTGGTTTCCACATCACTGGAGCATGCCCTCTGGGTGATCGCACTGTCACTCGTTGTGCACTATTTGGCGTCCCCGTAACACTCCACCGAGTGAACGCTCATAGGAAATCGGACCGGTGAAGGACCGAATACCAGCCGCCCGGCGCCGGCGGCGCACTCAATGATCATCGCAGCTACCGCCTCGGCGTGCTCACGCGGCGCGTGCACCAGCACCTCGTCGTGCTGGAAGAACACCAGCTGCGGTCCGTCCAGGGCGCGCAGCCGCTGCCGCAGCAGCGCCAGCAGCACCTCGGCCCACTCCGCGGCGGTGGCCTGGATGACGAAGTTGCGGGTGAACCGGCCCCGGGCCCGGGCCACCTGGCCGGAGCGCCGGTTGCTGTCGTCGTCGGCCCCGGCCTCGGCGTCCCCGGCGATCGCGCTCTGCCAGCGCTGCGAGGGCGGCGGGCAGGTGCGGCCGAGCTGGGAGCGGACCAGGCGGCCGCGCTCGCCCTCGCGGGCCGCGTCGTCCAGCAGCGCCGTGGCCTTCGGGAAACGGCGGCGCATCAGGGCCAGGGGCGCTGCGGCCCCGCCGCCGGTCTGCCCGTACATGGCCCCGAGCAGCCCGAGCTTGGCCTGGTCGCGGGAGCCCTCGAAGACCCCGGCCAGAGCGGCGTACATGTCATCGCTCTGCGTCGCCTCGGCCATGCCCGCGTCCTGCGCCATAGCGGCCAGGATGCGCGGTTCCAGCTGCGCGGCGTCGGCGGAGACGAACACCCAGCCGGGGTCGGCGATGACCGCTTTGCGCAGCCGCCGCGCGATCTGCAGCGCGCCGCCGCCACGGGCCGCCCAGCGTCCGGTGACGACGCCGCCGACGCTGTACTCGGGCCGGAAGCGGCCGGCCACGACCCAGGTGTCGCGCCAGGCCCAGCCGTTGAACGAGTACAGGCGCGAGAGCTCCTTGTACTTCAGCAGCAACGGGATCGCCGGGTGGTCGATCTCCTTGAGCTCCCAGCGGCGCAGCGAGGGAAGCCGCACCCCGGCGTCGGCGAAGGCCTTGGTCACCTGCGGTGCGGAGTCGGGGTTCAGCGTGCGGACCCCGAGCGCCTCGGCCAGCCGGGCCGCCGCCGCGGCCATCTCCCGGGGCGGCGAGCCGTCCGGCGGACGCGGGCCCAGCACCTCCTCCAGGATCCGGCTGTGCACGTCGGCGCGCCAGGGCAGGCCGGCGTGCGCCATCTCGGCGGCGGCCAGCGAGGCCGCGGACTCGGCGGCCACCAACAGCCGGAACCCGCCGGGGTTCGCGGTGGCCGCGATCCGGCGCAGCTGGTCGGCGTAGACCTCGCGCACCGCACGCAGCGGATCGACGTCGGCGGCCAGCCCGGAGCGGTCCGGCTCGAACAACGCCGGCTGGGTGGTCGGGTTGTCGGCCGGGGCGGCCATGGTGCCCTCGGCCCGGTCCTCGGGGACCGGCAGGCCGTGCAGCCGGGCCCAGGCGGCGCCCAGGGAGCGCGGCTCGCCGCAGCGGCCCTCGTAGGCCAGCAGCAGGGCCTCGGTGAGGGCCAGGTCGTGGCAGCGGTCGACGCGCACGCCGCGGCGCAGCAGGGCCGGGGCGAGGTCGGCGGTGGCCGGCCATACCCAGCGCGGGTGGCCGGGCTGGGTCTGGCCGGCCGCGGACCCGATGGCCGGGCCGGCGCGCCCGCCGCTGAGCGGACCGGGCAGACCGGGCAGACCAGCCAGACCCGGGTCGCCGGCCCCAGCCGCCTCCAGCGCCCCGACCTCGGCTTCCAGGTCCTCGACGGCGCGCGCCGGCCCTGCCGCCTCGCCGGTGTCGGTGATCGCTTGAACGAAGCCTCGATCCCTGAAACCCTCGGGGTCGTAGGTCGCCGCGATCTGCATCCGATCATTGTCCGCGACAGCACTGACAAGTCCGACCAGCCGATGCCGGCCGGCCGATAGCGATAAGGACCCGCCATGACCAAGACCGCCGTCGTCACCGGAGCCAGCAGCGGCATCGGCGCCGCCACCGCGCGCCAGCTGGCCGCCGAGGGGTTCCGGGTGGTCCTCGTGGCCCGCCGCAAGGAGCGGCTGGAGGCGTTGGCGGCGGAGATCGGCGAGGCGGCGGAGGCGGTGGCGCTGGATGTGACCGACACCGAGGCCGTGAAGGCGTTCGCAGCCGGTCTGGAGTCGTGTGACGTCCTGGTGAACAACGCCGGCGGCGCGATCGGCTCGGACCCGGTGTCCGCCGCGGATGCCGGGGACTGGCGCTCGATGTTCGAGACGAACGTCCTGGGCGCGCTGACCTTCACCCAGGCGCTGCTGCCCCAGCTGATCGCCTCCGGCGCCGGCACCGTGGTGATGCTCACCTCCACCGCCGCGCATGTCGCCTATGAGGGCGGGGCGGGCTACGCGGCGTCCAAGCACGCGATGCACGCCATGACCGCGACGCTGCGCCTGGAGCTGTTCGACCAGCCGGTCCGCGTCATCGAGATCGCGCCCGGCATGGTGATGACCGACGAGTTCTCCCTCAAGCGTTTCGGTGGCGACGCGGACAAGGCCGCCTCGGTGTATGCCGGCGTCCCGGGCCCGCTGGTGGCCGAGGACGTCGCGGACTGCATCGTGTGGTCGGTGACGCGGCCGGCGCATGTGAACGTGGACCTGATGGTCGTGCGGCCGCGGGCGCAGGCGGCGCAGCACAAGGTGTATCGGGTGGCGGAGTAGCGACACGCCCGGCCACGCCTGAGGGACGCTATATACGGCGTGTCGCGGAATGTGACGGTGTATCCCTTCGTCGAGTACCGACCAGAGGTCGGAACCCGACTTCTCATCGAAGGGACGAAACCCGTGTCCTTGGCACGCGTACGCACCATCATCCTGCTGGCCGCGATCGGGCTGGGGGTGGCGGCGGGGATCACGCCCGCGGCCGCCGCCCGGTTCCCCGACACCGTCTCCACCATCGCCTCCACCGTCCCGGCCAACGGCGACGTGAACCCCTACGGCGTCGCCGTGGTCCCGGCCTCCACCGGCGACCTGCACCGGGGCGACGTGCTGGTGAGCAACTTCAACGCCGTCTCCAACCTGCAGGGCACCGGCACGACCATCGTCCAGGTCGCCCCGGGCGGGGCGGTGTCCACCTTCGCCACCATCGACCCGGCGCACCTGCCCGGCCCGTGCCCCGGCGGGGTCGGCCTGACCACGGCCCTGTCGGTGCTGCGCTCCGGCTGGGTGATCGTCGGCTCGCTGCCCACCGCCGACGGGACCTCGGCCACCGCCCAGGCCGGCTGCCTGATCGTGCTGGACGACCACGGCCAGGTCCGGGAGACCTTCGCCGGCCAGGGCATCAACGGGCCCTGGGACATGACCGCCCTGGACCGGGGCGACGAGGCCGACCTGTTCGTCACCAACGTGCTCAACGGCACGGTCGCCGGCAACGGGGCGGTCGTGAACGAGGGCACCGTCCTGCGGATCCGGCTGTCCCTGGAGCACGGCCGGCTGCCGCGGCGCGAGGAGACCACGGTGATCGGCTGCGGGTTCGGTGAGCGCACCGACCCCGCCGCGCTGGTCGTCGGGCCGACCGGCGTCGGCCTGGACGAGCACGGCACCTTGTACGTGGCGGACAGCGTCGGCAACCGGATCGCGGCCATCCCGTTCGCCGCCACCCGGCACACCGCCGACGGCACCGGCCGCACCGTCACCAGCGGCGGCGCGCTGAACACCCCGCTGGGCCTGATGGTGGACCGCAGGGGCCTGATCCTGACGGTGAACGCCGGCGACGGCAACCTCGTGGCGACCACCCCGGGCGGCGCGCAGGTGCACGTCGTCCAGCTGGACTCCTCCGGTTCACCGGCCGGCGCCGGCGCGCTGTTCGGTCTGGCGCAGGCGCCGCGCGGCGACGTGTACTTCGTCGACGACGCGACCAACACTCTGAACCTGCTGAGCTGAGTCCGTCCGGCGGCGGCCTCGAGCCTAGGGCCTCAGACCTCAGACCTTGGGCCTCAGGCCATGGCCGCCTCTGGCCCGTGTTCCTCAGCCGCGGCGGCCGGCGCCTGTAGCGCGTCGGCCGCCGCCGGCACGACCGCGTCGCCCCGGCGCAGCGTCGACAGGATCAGCCCGATCAGCACCAGCGGAGCGCCGACGATGATGCCGGCCTTGATGGTCTCGCCGAGGAACAGCACGCCGCCGGCGACCGCGACGGCCGGGTTGACGAAGGTGATCATCGAGGACTTGGCCGGGCCGACCTCGCCGATCAGCTCGAAGAACAGCAGGAACGCCGAGGCGGTGCAGATCAGGCCCAGGGCCGCCACCGCGCCCAGGGCGTTGGCCCTGGGCGTGTGCGTCGGGTGGCTGAAGGCGGCGATCGGCACGTACAGCAGGGCCACGCCGGTCAGCGAGAGCGTGATGGTGGCCAGGGTGGGGACGCCGGCCAGTTTGCGGTCGGCGATGATCGGCGCGATCGCGTAGCCGACCGCGACGGCGATCACCTCCAGCATCCGCAGGACCTGGACCTGCCCGATGTTCAACCCGACGATCGCCACCACGCCGGCCATGCCGATGAACAGGCCGGCCAGGCGGGTGCCGGAGACCGCCGAGCGCTCACCCAGGCGCCACATGATCAGCGCGACGAAGAACGGCACGGCCGCGATCAGCAGCCCGGCCAGCGAGGACGTCATGTGCTGCTCGGCGTCGCCCAGCAGCAGCCAGGGGCCGGCGATCTCCAGCGCCGCGAACGCCGCGATGTACCGCCAGTGCTTCAGCGCCGGGCCCACCATGCCGCGCTTCCAGGCGACCGGCAGCAGCACCGCCGCGCCGATGGCGGTGCGCGCGAACACGATGAACGGCGCCGGCATCCCCTCCAGCGCCACCTTGATCAGCAAGTAGGGGATGCCCCAGATCACCGACATGGCCGCGAACAGCAGCCATCCCCGCTTCGACACGCGAGCCCCCTCGAGGCGACGGAACCGAACGAAACCCATGACCGGATCGACTCTGCGAAGCCCCCGGTGGGAGCCGGTCCGACCACCCCCGGTAATAGCCGAGGGGCGCCTGAGCATATTCCATGGCCGCTTCCCAGGAAATGAGGCCTCTGCCAAAGTGGAGGACCTGCAGGGAGTACCGGAACGATCACGCGGAGGCATAGATGTCCGTCCCCACACGCAGACGCTCCAAAGCTTTCGCCGCCCTGGTCACGGCGGCGGCCCTGACGGGCACCCTGACCGCGGCGCGCGCCGCCCCGGCCGGCCACGGCGGCGGCCAGCCGCCGCGCGACCCGGTCGCCACCGGCTACGGCGGTGCGGTCGCCAGCGTCAGCCCGTATGCCACCCAGGCCGGCCTGGACGTGCTCAAGCACGGCGGCAACGCGGTGGACGCGGCGGTGGCCACGGCGGCCGCGCTCGGTGTCGTCGAGCCGTATTCGGCCGGTATCGGCGGCGGTGGTTTCTTCGTCTACTACAACGCCCGCACCCACAAGGTGTCGACCATCGACGGCCGCGAGTCGGGCCCGGCGGCGATGAACACGAACTGGTTCATCGATCCGGCGACCGGCCAGCCGTTGTCCTTCACCGACGCGGTCAACTCCGGGCTGTCGGTGGGTGTGCCGGGCACGTTGAAGACGTGGACGACGGCGCTGGACGACTGGGGCACCATCTCGCTGAAGCAGGCGTTGCAGGGCGGCATCGACATCGCCTCCAAGGGCTTCGTCGTCGACCCGACGTTCAACTCCTTCACGGCGATGAACCAGGCGCGGTTCTCGCAGATAGCCCCGACGGCGCAGCTGTTCCTGCCCAACGGCGCGCCGCCGGCGGTCGGCTCGGTGTTCAAGAACCCGGATCTGGCGAACACCTACAAGCTGCTGGCCAAGGACGGCCCCGGGCTGTTCTACGGCGGCGAGTTGGGCAAGGAGGTGGCCAACACCTCGCAGCACCCGCCGACGATCCCGAATCCGACGATGGACTTCCGGCCCGGCCGGCTCACCGCGGCCGACATCGCCGGGTACAGCGCGCCGGTGCAGGCTCCGACGCATGTGAACTACAAGGGCCTGGACGTCTATTCGATCGCGCCGCCGTCCTCCGGCGGTACCACGGTCGGCGAGGCTCTCAACATCCTGTCGAACTTCGACATCGATCCGTCCAACCAGGTGCAGGCGCTGCACCTGTATGACGAGGCCTCGAAGATCGCCTTCGCGGACCGCAACCGCTGGGTCGGGGACGCGAACTTCAGCGACGTCCCGACCAAGCAGCTCACCTCGGCGCAGTACGGCAAGGACCGCGCCTGTCTGATCAGCCCGACCAGTACGCTGACGGCTCCGGTGGCGCCGGGGAACCCGTTCGCGCCGGGCGGCGGCACGACGTGCCCGTCCAGTGCGCCGGCCGGGACCTCGTACACCGACACCGAGGGCATGTCCACGACGCACCTGGTGACCGCGGACAAGTGGGGGGACGTCGTCTCCTACACGCTGACCATCGAGCAGACCGGCGGCTCGGCGATGACCGTGCCCGGCCGGGGCTTCCTGCTCAACAACGAGATGACCGACTTCGACTTCACGCCGCTGTACCCGGGCGTGCCGGACCCGAACCTGCCGGCCGCCTTCAAGCGGCCGCGCTCGGCGATGTCCCCGACCATCGTCCTGAAGGACGGCAGGCCGTTCATCGCGGTCGGCTCGCCGGGCGGGGCGACGATCATCACCACGGTGTTGCAGATCCTGGTCGACCGCCTGGATCTGGGCATGAACCTGGAGCAGGCGATCGCCGCGCCCCGGGCCTCTCAGCGCAACGCCTCCTCCACGCAGGCCGAACCGGCGTTCCTGAACCTGCCGGAGATCCCGGGGCTGGAGGCGCTGGGTGAGACGTTCACCCTCGCGCCGCCCTCGGGGACGCCGACGCCCGAGATCGGGGCCGCGACCGGGCTGGAGTTCCTGCCGGACGGCGCGGTCGAGGCCGCGGCGGAGCCGGCTCGGCGGGGCGGCGGTGCCGCGGCGGTGGTGCATCCGGTGAAGTAGCGGGTGACCTAGCGGGCGACGTAGCTGTACTGGTTCGGCAGTACGGCTACGTCAGCACGCTCGTGAAACCACGCTGTCTCACGAAATGGACGCGGTAAGGGTCACCCTGCCGATCCACCTATAGTCATCCCCATGATCGACACGCAGAGCTCCCGCACGTCCGCCGCCATCTTGGCGCCGCGGATGATGTGTGGCATGCCCATGTGTCGAATGTGTAGCTGCTGAGGCTTGGCCTCCCCGAACCGGGTTCTAGCAGTTCCTCCCCCTTGTAAGCCTTAGCGGCGCGCCGTTTTCGCGCGCCCGCCGCCGCGTGGTCGCGGCCTTTTGGAAAGCGTCATGATTGAAATCAAGAACCTGACAAAGGTTTACCCTGCACGAAATCGTGAGGTCACCGCCCTGGACGGCGTGGACCTCTCGGTGGCCGCCGGCGAGGTCTACGGCGTCGTCGGCCGTTCCGGGGCCGGCAAGAGCACGCTGATCCGCTGCGTGAACCTGCTCGAGCGCCCCACTTCCGGCACGGTGTCGGTGGCCGGTCGCGAGCTCACCGCGCTGAGCGGGCGGGCGCTGCGGGCCGAGCGCCGCCGCATCGGCATGGTGTTCCAGCACTTCAACCTGCTCTCCAGCCGCACCGCGCGGGAGAACGTCGAGCTGCCGCTGGAGATCGGCGGCAAGCTGACCCGGCGCGAGCGCCGGGCCCGGGCCGACGAGTTGCTGGACGTGGTCGGGCTGGCCGACCGCGCCGGCGCCCACCCGGCGCAGCTGTCCGGCGGGCAGAAGCAGCGGGTCGGGATCGCCCGGGCGCTGGCCGCGGACCCGCACGTGCTGCTGTCCGACGAGGCCACCTCGGCGCTGGACCCGGAGACCACGCGCAGCGTGCTGAAGCTGCTCAAGGAGGTCAACGAGCGGCTCGGGGTCACGGTGCTGCTGATCACGCACGAGATGGAGGTCGTCAAGGCCGTGTGCGACAGCGCGGCCCTGATGCGCGACGGCCGGATCGCCGAGTCCGGGACCATCTCCGACCTGCTCGGCCGGGAGCGCTCCGAGCTGGCGCGGGAGCTGTTCCAGCTGGGCCCGGCGCCGCAGCCGGCCGCGGCCGGGCTGCCGCGGAGCACGGTCGTGGACGTCACGTTCCACGGCGACTCCACGGCGCAGCCGCTGATCTCGCAGCTGGCGCGGACGTACTCGGTCGACGTGACGATTCTGGGCGCGGCGATCGAGACGGTGAACGGGCAGACGGTCGGGCGGATGCGGATCGGGCTGCCGGGGCGGTTCGAGGACAACGTGGTGCCGATCGGGTTCCTGCGGGAGCGGGGGTTGAACGTGGAGACGGTCTGCGCCGACGTCTCCGGGAACGCCCTTGAGGAGGTCGGGTCGTGAGCTGGTCGGACATGCAGCCGCTGCTGTGGCAGGCGACCTTGGAGACCGTGCAGATGGTCGGCTGGTCGGCGCTGTTCACGGTGCTGATCGGGCTGCCGATCGGGCTGCTGCTGGTGCTCACCGACCGCGGCGGCCTGCTGGCCAACGCGCCGGCGAACAAGGCGCTGGGCACGGTGGTGAACGTCGGGCGCTCGCTGCCGTTCATCATCCTGCTGATCGCGATCACGCCGTTCACCCGCGGGATCGTCGGCACCACCATCGGCGTGGACGCCGCGATCGTGCCGCTGGCCGTGGGCGCGGTGCCGTTCTTCGCCCGGCTGGTGGAGACCGCGGTGCGCGAGGTCGACCGGGGCCTGGTCGAGGCCTCGGCCGCGATGGGCGCCTCGCACCTGGCCACGGTGCGCAAGGTCCTGCTCCCGGAGTCGCTGCCCGCGCTGGTCAGCGGCCTGACGACGACCGTGGTCGCGCTGGTCGGCTACTCGGCCATGGCCGGCGCGATCGGCGGCGGGGGCCTGGGCGACCTGGCCATCCGCTACGGCTACCAGCGCTTCGAGAACGGGCTCATGATCGCCACGGTCGTGCTGCTGATCGTCCTCGTCCAGATCGTTCAGTGGCTCGGCGACTTCACCGCTAAGCGGCTGGCTCATCGGTAATCACACGGAAGAAAGAAGACCTTGTTATGCGTAACAAGAAGCTCGCCGCGTCCCTGATCGCCCTGTCGGGCGTCCTGGCCGTGGGTCTGACCGCCTGCTCCTCCTCGAAGTCCGCCGGAACGGGTGCGACCGCGAAGGCCGCCGACGGCGTGGACTCGATCACCGTCGCGGCCTCCCCGGTCCCGCACGCGCAGATCCTGGACTACATCCGCGACAACCTGGCGGCCAAGGCCGGCCTGAAGCTGACGGTGAAGGAGTTCACCGACTACGTCCAGCCGAACCTGGCCACCCAGGACGGCGAGGTCGACGCCAACTACTTCCAGCACCAGCCCTACCTCGACGACTTCAACAAGAGCAAGGGCACGGACCTGGTCCCGGTGGTCGGCGTCCACCTGGAACCGCTGGGCCTGTACTCGCACAAGGCCAAGTCCCTGGACCAGATCAAGGACGGCGCGACCATCGCCGTCCCGAACGACGCCACCAACGAGGGCCGCGCCCTGAAGCTGCTGGCCGACAACAACCTGATCACCCTCAAGCCCGGCGCCGGCACCACCGCCACGGAGAAGGACGTCGCGAGCAACCCCAAGCACCTGAAGTTCAAGCCGCTGGAGGCCGCCGAACTCCCCCGTGCCCTGGACGACGTGGACGCCGCGGTGATCAACGGCAACTACGCCCTGCAGGCCAAGCTCACCCCGAGCAAGGACGCGCTGGCGCTGGAGAAGACGGCCGGCAACCCCTACGTCAACATCCTGGTGGTGAAGAAGGGACACGAGAACGACCCGGCGGTGAAGAAGCTGGCCGCGCTGCTGACCTCGGACCAGGTGAAGCAGTACATCGAGAAGACGTTCAACGGGTCGGTGATCCCGGCGAGCTGATCTGCCCGGAGTCCGGCCCGGCGGCGGTCACGCTCGTGGACACGCTGTCGGGCCGGACCCCTGCACGCCATGCCTGGACGATCGCGACGTACTTGGCGGGGAACTCGGTGTCGTAGAAGGCCTTGTACCGCTCCAGCGGCGCCGGGAGACGATGGCGGGAGCCGTCGTGCAGGCGGACGTCGATCGAGGTGTCGCCGGCGATCACGTCCAGCGTGATGTCCCGGACCTGACTCCAGGCGATGAAGCGGCGGCGCAGCGTCTGGATCGTGATGCCCTCGGCCGTGACGGTCGTGGACCACGGCCGGATCAGGAACACGAAAGGAATCGCGGCCGCCGCGTCGATGGCCAGCGACGTGTGCGCCGGCAGCCAGTGCCACGGGAATCCCGCGATCGGCGGGTAGAACCCGAGCCCCATCAGCTTGCGCGGCCTCACGAAGACCAAGTCCCCCACGCCCCGGATGCTATACCCGCCGCTGACCTCACGTTCTGGCCACCATCGCGACGCCCAGCGTGATCATCGTGACCGCGATGACGCCGTCCAGCACCCGCCAGGCCTTCGGGCGCGCCAGCAGCCGGCCCAGGCGGCGAGCGCCGAATCCGAGCCCTGAGAACCACAGCACGCTGCCGGTGATGGCGCCGAGGGCGAAGTACCAGTGCGCGCCGCCGTAGCTGTTGCCGACGGTGCCCAGGAGCAGGACCGTGTCCAGGTAGACGTGGGGGTTGAGCCAGGTCAGGGCCAGGCAGGTCAGGACCGCGGTGCGCAGGGACTTCTCCCCCGCGCCGTCGGCGGCCAGGTGGTCCTGCTGGCGCCAGGCGCGGCGGGCGGCCAGGACGCCGTAGGTCACCAGGAAGGCCGCGCCGATCCAGGCGATCGCGGTCACGGCCGTGGGCATCCTGCGGACCAGCGCGCCCAGGCCGCCGACGCCGGCGGCGATCAGGACCGCGTCGGAGGCGGCGCAGATCGCGACGATCGGGCCCACGTGCTCGCGGCGGACGCCCTGGCGCAGGACGTACGCGTTCTGCGCGCCGATCGCGACGATCAGGGACAGGCCGGTGCCGAGGCCGGCTGCGGCGGCCGCGAGGGAGGAGCTCATGAGCACGATGGTAGGAAGGCGTGTGATCCCAAGACCAGCTAACTTTTCTTGGCTATCATTAGAGATCATGATGATGGACCTGCCTCTGGACCACGTCCGCACCCTCCTGGTCGCGGTGGACGCCGGCACCTTCGAGGCCGCGGCCCGCGTCCTGCACGTCACCCCCTCCGCGGTCAGCCAGCGCGTCAAGGCGCTGGAGCAGCGCACCGGCCGGGTGCTGCTGGTCCGCTCCAAGCCGCTGCGCCCGACCGAGTCCGGCGTCGCGGTGGTGCGCTTCGCCCGGCAGCTGGCCTGGCTGGAGGACAACGCCCGCGCCGAGCTGGGCCTGACCGGCGCCGACCAGGCCGATGGCGAACCCGGCGGCGGCGCCGGCGGCCCCGGCCGCGCCGCACCGGTGCAGACGCTGTCGATCGCCGTGAACTCCGACTCCCTGAGCACCTGGTTCCCCGAGGTGACGGCCCGGTTCGGCCCCGGCTCGGGGCTGTGCTTCGATCTTCACCGCGAGGACCAGGACTACACCGACGAGCTGCTGCGCGCCGGCCTGGTGATGGCGGCCGTCTCCTCCTCGCCGAAGCCGGTGCAGGGGTGTGTGGTGCGGCCGCTGGCCCGGATGCGGTATCGGGCGGTCGCCACACGCGGGTTCATCAGACGCTGGCTGCCGGACGGTGTCGGCGCGCCGGATACGGCCGCGGCGCTCGCCGCCGCGCCGGTCGTCATCTTCAACCGCAAGGACGATCTGCAGGACGCGTTCCTGCGCGGCCTCGGCACGCCGGCGTCCGGGCCGCGCCAGTACGTGCCCGCCACCGACGCCTTCCTCTACGCGGTCGAGTCCGGCCTCGGCTGGGGCCTGATCCCCGACGTGCAGGCCAGGCAGTTCGGCCAGGTGGAACTCGTCGAGCTGGCCCCGGGGCGGCCGGTGGACGTGCCGCTGTACTGGCAGCAGTGGAAGCTCGCGCCGCCGATGCTGACCGAGGTCGGGGACGTCGCGGCGGAGATCGCGTCGCGGCGGTTGGAGCGGCTGGGGTAGCGGCTCATCTCTGCGCCCGCAGCCCCGAGAAGTACACCGGCACCCACAGCAGCGCCAATCCGATCGCGCCGGCCCACAGGCAGGCCTGGATCCCCAGCGTCGCGCCGATGGCTCCGGCGAGCAGCGAGCCCAGGGACAGCGCGCCGAACAGCAGGAAGCGGAAGGTCGCGTTCACCCGCCCGGCCATCGCCTCCGGCGCCGCGGTCTGCCGCAGGCTGACGCCCAGGACGTTGTCGACGCCGACCCGGCCGAGCGTCACCGCCCACGCCAGCCCCGCGACCACCAGCCACGGTCCGCGCCCGAGGAACGGGATCAGCAGGCTGATCGGCGCGGTCACCAGGCTCGCCAGCCACATCGTCCGCGCCGCGCCGAAACGGCGCCCCAGCCACGGCGCCGAGCGGGCCCCGAGCAGCGATCCGACGGCCCCCAGCGCGAGGAAGAGGCCGAGCAGCGACGGACCGTGCGCCGTCCCCAGCCGCAGCACGAACCAGGTCGGCAGCAGCGTGAGGACCAGCATGGTCGCCAGGTTGGCGAGCGCGCCCTTGAGGACCAGCGGTCGCAGCACGCGGTCGGCGAGCACGAAGCGCAGCCCCTCCAGCATCTCGGCCCGCAGATCACGCCTCTGGTCGGCGGCCGCCGCCGGCACCGGCTCCGGCTTGCGCACCCGCATCAGGAACAGCGCCGAGGCCAGGTAGCTGACCGCGTCGAGGGCGACGACGCCGGACGCGGTCAGCGCCTGCACGAGCAGACCGGCCAGGCCCCGGCCGGCGATCTGGCCGACCGCGTCCATCCCGACCAGCGAGGCGTTCGCCTCGACCAGCCGGTCGCGCCCGACGATGTGCGGCAGGTAGCTCAGCGAGGCGACGTCGAAGAACACGGTCGCCACCCCCGCGACGGACACCACCGCGCACAGCCAGAAGTAGGTCAGCACCCCGCACAACGCCGCGACCGGCACCGAGCCGAAAGCCGCCGCCCGGGCCAAGTCCGCCGCGATCAGCAGCGGACGGCGCCGCATCCGCTCCACCCACACGCCCGCGGGCAGGCCGATCAGCAGGAACGCGCCGGTGTTCAGGGCGGCCAGCACCCCGATGCCGGTGGCCGAGGCGTGCAGCACCAGTTGGGCGACGAGCGGGATCGCCAGCGTGCCCACCGCGGTGCCGAGTCTGCTGATCGCCGCGGCGGTGTAGACGTGGCGGAAGGCGTGGTTGACGCGGACCAGGCCGGCGGGCTTCGCGGCGGGTTCGGCAGGCGCGGAAAGGGATTCGCGGATCTCGATCGTCATGGTCGAACGATCGCGCGGGGGCGCCCCCGCCCTCGATAGATTTAGCCAGGAGCGAATCGGACGGGTTCGCAGGGGGCAAGAGGCGGCGAGCGTGCTGGAAGTCGAGTTCACCACGGCGGATGTGGCACGCACCCGCTTCGCCTTCTCCCCGCTGTGGGAGGCGGTCGCGGCGGTGCGGGTGCTGAAGTATCCCGGCGATCATCCGCTGCACGCCGGATGGGCGGCGTCGGCGCGGGACCGGCTGGCCACCGCGGGCGTCGACTGGGGGTTGTTGTCCGATCTGGTCCCCGCGGTCCGCATCCCGGCGTTCCTCGCGCCGCCGCCCACGACACCGGTGCCCGATCTGGATCTGGAGCTGCGGGCGCTGCGAGCCACCCCGCCGCAGAGCATCCGGGAGGGCATCGCCCATCTCGACCCCTCGCCGCGCCTCGACGCGTTGTGCCAGGACCCTGAGAAGCAGCTCGCCGGGCTCGCCGCGAGCGTAACGGACTTCTTCGCCGTCGCCCTGGCGCCGTACTGGCCGCGCATCATGACCATCTACGAAGCCGACGTCCTGTACCGCGCGCGCCGGCTGCTGGACGGCGGCCTGACGCGACTGTTCGACGACCTCGACGCCAGCCTGGCGTGGGACAACGACACGCTGCGGATCGCGCACCGCCGTTCCTCGGGCCGCAGATCCCTGTCCGGGCAGGGGCTTTTGCTCGTGCCGTCGGTGTTCATCTGGCCGCGGGTGTTCTCCCTGATCGTGCCCGCGTACCAGCCGGCCCTGCGCTACCCGCCGCGCGGGGTGGCCGCGTTGTGGGAACGCGGTGGCGGCGACGCTCCGGCGGCCCTGGCGGCCGTCCTGGGCAAGGGGCGCGCGCGGCTGCTGGCCGAACTCGACGCGCCCGCCTCGACCACGGATCTCGCCCGCCGTACCGGTCTGTCGGCCGGCGGTGTGTCGCAGCATCTGACGGCCTTGCGCGACGCGGGGCTCGTCGATGCCCACCGGACCGGGCGGTATGTGCTGTATGTGCGCAGCCGGATCGGCGAGGCCCTGGTCGCGGAGAACGGCGACCGGCACGACCGACGCGACCGACGCGACCGGCACGACCGGCCAAGACTTGCTCACGACGATGCGAAGCACCGTTAATTGCTTTCGTGGACATCGATCCCCGCCGACTGCTGATCCTGCAAGCCGTCGCCGAAGCCGGCAGCCTGGCCGGTGCGGCGCGGATCCTCGGCCACACCCCGTCGGCGGTCTCCCAGCAGCTGAACCGGCTGGAGCAGGAGGCCGGCACCGCGCTGGCCGAACGCGGCGCCGGCCGCCGCGGGCAGGTGGAGCTGACCGCCGCCGGGCTGGTGCTGGCCCGGGCCGGCGAGGCGCTGGCCTCGACCCTGGCCGAGGCCGAGCGCCAGCTGGCGGCGGTGACCGGCCGGGCCCGGGGCCCGGTGACGATCGGCGCGGTGCCGGGCAAGGTCGTGACGCTGGCCGCCGAGACCGTCGCGCTACTGGCCCGCACCCGGCCGGAGCTGGAGCCGGCCGTGCGGGAGACCGAGTCCGGACCGGGGCTGGCCGATCTGCGGCTGGGCGCCCTGGACGTCCTGATCCTCACCGACGACCGGACCACCGCCGTGGCCCTGCCGCCCGGCTGCGCGGCCCGGGTGATCATCGAGGCCGAATACCGGATCGCCGTCCCGGACGACTGGGAGCCGCCGGCGACCGCCGCGGAGCTGAGCGGCCGGCCCTGGATCGCCGCTATCCCGGACTCCGCACGCGGCCGGTGCTTCGCGCGCTTCGCCGCCGAACACGGCGTCGTGCCGTCGGTCGAGCACTTGGCGCGGAACCCGTATTCGGTGCAGGCGCTGGCCAGGGCCCGCCTCGGTGCGGTCCTGGTGCCGCGCTACCTGGCCGACGCCCTGGACAACGTCATCATCACCGACCTCCCGGTCACCGGTTCGTACCTGGTCCGGGCCCTGTACCGGACCACGCCGGCGGCCGAGGCGGCGGTGGAGGCGGTGCAGCAGGCCGCGCTGCGGCGGGCCGAGCACGAGGTGGCGACCGGCGAGTATCCGCGCGAGATCGCGGTGAAGCGGCTGGTGGACCCCTCCGAGCAGATTCCGGGGTGAGGCAGGGGGCTCAGATCCCGGGGTGAGGCAGGGGCTCAGATCCCGAAGCGCGCCGCCAGCCCGTCGAGCATCGCCTCCAGGCCCAGGTCGAACTCCTCCACCGCGTCCACCGGCGACAGCCCGGCCTTCACCAGGTCGGCGAACCGCGGGAACCGGCCGCTGCGCAGCAGCCACTCCATGTTGGAGCGCAGCAGCATCCTGACATCGCCGTCGGCGCCGTAGCCGCGCCGCTCCAGCATCATGCGCTGGTTCACCTCGCCGTCGGCCGCGCCCCGGGCGTAGGCGTCCAGCGCCCTGATGAGCTGCATCTTCTGGTCGCCGGTCAGCGGCAGCGGCTCCAGGGCGGCGAGCATGCGCTCCAGGACCACGTTGCGGCTGGGGGTCAGGGTGGTCGGGACCTGGGCGTGGGCCGCCGGGAGCCAGGGGTGCGCCAGGGCGGTCTCGCGGCGGCGGCGGGCGGCCTCGCGGAAGATCGCGCGCCAGTCGGCGGGGTCGGCGGTCAGCGGGGTGGCGGCGGTCACCGCGTCGGTCATGAGCTCCAGGAGTTCGTCCTTGCTGTCGACGTAGCGGTACAGCGCCATGGTGGCCACGCCGAGGCGCTCGGCCAGTCGGCGCATGGAGACCGCGTCCAGGCCCTCGGCGTCGGCCAGGGCGACGGCGGCCTCGGCGATCTGCTCGTGGGTGAGGGTGCTGCGGGCCGTGCGGGGCGCGTCGATGCGCTCCCAGATGGTCGGCGGGGCGTCGCCGCCTTCCGGGGACGGTGCGGTCCCGCTCTTGGTCTTCGCCATGCCTGAAGCCTCCCATGGGGTCATCTTGTGTACAGCGTACGCATCGATGTACGGTGTACGCATCAGCGCGTACACCGTACACATACCAGGGGATCACCATGACCGCCGTGACCATCACCACCGCCACCGGCACCGGCACCGGCACCGCCGGAACCGCCGCCACCGTGACCGGGACCGGCGGGGAGGACACCGATCCGCTGCGCGTGGCCGTCATCATCGGCAGCACCCGCGACGGTCGCTTCGGCCCGACCGTCACCGACTGGTTCGTCCGCCAGGCCGCCGAGCGCCGCCCCGAACTCGACCTGGACATCGTCGATCTGGCCGAGGCGGATCTGCCGCTGACCATGACCGGGTTCGGCGCGCCGCGCCCCGAGCCGGTCACCGCCCTGGCCCCGCGCCTGGCCGGCGCGGACGCGTTCGTGATCGTCACCCCGGAGTACAACCACAGCTTCCCGGCGGTGCTGAAGAACGCGATCGACTGGTACCACGGCGAGTGGAGCCGCAAGCCCGTCGCGTTCGTCTCCTACGGCGGCGTCTCCGGGGGCCTTCGCGCGGTCCAGCAGCTGCGCCACGTCTTCATCGAGCTGTCCGCGGTGCCGATCCGGGACACGATCAGCTTCACCGAGTTCTGGACCCAGTTCGCCGAGGACCAGTCCTGGCCGCGCCCCAGCGACAACCGCGACAAGGCCGTGGAGGGCCTGCTGGACCAGCTGATCTGGACCGCCAGAACGCTGCGCGCGGGCCGGCGGGAAGCGGCCGCGGGCTGAAAACCTGCGCCGAGCGCAAAAATATAATTGCGCTGAGCGCAAGTTCAGGAGAAGGTGGAGCCGTGTCCGCGAACGAGAACGAAGAGGGCTCCCGGCGCGAGCGCAAACGCCTGGAGACCCGCAAGTGCATCACCCAGGCAGCTCTGCAGCTCACCTTGGAGAACGACGGTCTGCAGAACGTCAGCCCCGACGAGATCGCCGAACGCGCCGGGGTCTCCGCGCGCACGTTCCACAACTACTTCCACAGCCGCGAGGCCGCGCTCGGCGCGCTGCCGGGCGACCGCGCGCGGCGGGTGGCGTTCGCCTTCAGCGAACGGCCGGCCGAGGAGCCCTTCGACGTCGCGCTGGCCGAGGCGGTCGTCGCGGAGTTCACGCTGGGCCACGAGCCGGACAAGGCCAGCGTGCGCAAACTGCGCGCGATCATGGCCGACGGGAGCTACAGCAAGGAGGCGCTCCGCAAGGTCATGGCCGAGAAGGGGGTGCGCCCGCACTTCCTGGAGGCGATGACCCAGCTCGAAGACCAGCTGACGCCGGCGATCGCGGCCCGGCTGGGGCTGGATGAGAACGAGGACCTGCTGCCCCGGATCGTCGCGGCCGCGGTGAGCGGCGCGGTGCGGGTGGCGACCAGATATTGGCTGCGCGAGGACGTCCAGGCCCCCTACACTGCCCTGCTGCGCCAGGCGGTCCGCACCGCCGCCGCGCTGGGCGACCAGCCGGGAATCCCCTCCCCGCCGGAGGCCAGTTTACCGGAAAACGAAGACCTCTGATTTCGCATACAGTGCTCGCCCGGTCACGCCGACTGCCACCGCAAGCCGGCCTGCCGAGCCAGATGGGACGATCCTTATGCTTGTCAAAATCCTGAAACAATACCTGCGACCGTACAGAGGGCCGATCTCGCTCGTCCTGGCGCTTCAGTTCGTCCAGACGCTGTGCGCGCTGTACCTGCCCACCCTGAACGCCGACATCATCGACGACGGGGTGGTCAAGGGCGACACCGGCTACGTGCTCAAGACCGGCGCCCTGATGCTTGTGTTCTCGCTGCTGCAGATCTCCTGCTCGATCGGCGCGGTCTACTTCGGGGCGAAGACCGCGACGGCGCTGGGCCGGGACCTGCGGGGCGCGATCTTCGACCGGGTGCAGGCCTTCTCCACCCGCGAGGTGGGCCGGTTCGGCGCGCCCTCGCTGCTCACCCGCACCACCAACGACGTGCTGCAGGTGCAGATGGTGGTCCTGATGACCTTCACCATGGCCGCCGCGGCCCCGGTGATGCTGGTCGGCGGGGTGATCCTGGCGCTGCGCCAGGACGTGCCGCTGTCCGGGCTGCTGGTCGCGATCATCCCGGCGCTGGCCATCGCGATCGGGATCATCATCCGGCGGATGGGCCCGCTGTTCCGGATCGTGCAGGTGCGCATCGACAAGATCAACGGCGTGATGCGCGAGCAGATCACCGGCATCCGCGTCATCCGCGCCTTCGTCAAGGACGAGCAGGAGAACGAGCGCTTCGGCCAGGCCAACGACGCCATCCTGGAGATCTCGCTGCGGGTCGGCAAACTGATGGCGCTGATGTTCCCGGTCGTGATGACCATCGTGAACTTCGCCAGCGTCGGCGTGCTGTGGTTCGGCGCGCACCGCATCGACTCCGGCGGCATGCAGATCGGCTCGCTGACCGCGTTCCTGAGCTACCTGATGCAGATCCTGATGTCGGTCATGATGACCACCTTCATGTTCATGATGGTGCCGCGCGCCGCGGTCTGCGCCGACCGCATCAGCGAGGTGCTGGAGACCGAGTCCAGCGTCGTCCCGCCGACCGCGTCCGTGGCGCCGCAGATCTCCGGCACGCTGGAGTTGCGCGGGGCCAGCTTCAAGTACCCCGGCGCCGAGGACTGCGTGCTGAACAACGTCTCGCTGAACGCCCGGCCCGGCGAGACCACCGCGATCATCGGCTCCACCGGCGCGGGCAAGACCACGCTGCTGAACCTGGTGCCCCGGCTGGCCGACGTCACCGACGGCGCGGTGCTGGTGGACGGCGTGGACGTGCGCGAGATGGACCCGAAGAAGCTCACCGAGTCGATCGCGATCGTGCCGCAGAAGCCGTACCTGTTCACCGGGACCATCGCCTCCAACCTGCGCTACGGCCGGCCCGACGCCTCCGAGGAGGAGCTGTGGCAGGCGCTGGAGACCGCGCAGGCCCGGGACTTCGTCGAGCGCATGCCCGAGAAGCTGAACGCGCCGATCGCGCAGGGCGGGACCAACGTCTCCGGCGGCCAGCGGCAGCGCCTGGCGATCGCCCGCGCGCTGGTGCACAAGCCGGAGATCTTCCTGTTCGACGACTCGTTCTCAGCCCTGGACTACAGCACGGACGCGCGGCTGCGCGCCGCGCTGGTGGACCAGACGCGGGAGTCCACGGTGGTCATCGTCGCGCAGCGCGTGTCCACAATCCGCAACGCGGACCGGATCATCGTCCTGGACCAGGGCGTGGTGGTCGGGTCCGGGACCCACAGCGAGCTGATGGAATCCAACGAGACCTACCGGGAGATCGTGCTCTCGCAGCTCACCGAAGAGGAGGCCGCGGCATGAGCACGGAGAACACGGGGAACACGGGGAGCGCCGACGACTCCGCCGGCCAGAACGGCGCGAGCCAGAACGGCGCGAGCCAGAACGGCGCGAGCCAGAACGGCGCGGGCCAGAACGGCGCGGAGCACGGTGCCGAAGTGAACGGCGCGGCTGCGAACGGCGCGAGCGGCGCCACGCAGAACGGCGCGAGCCAGAACGGCGCCACCGCCAACGGCACCACGCAGAACGGTGCCAAGCCGGAAGCGGCGAAGAAGCCGCCGGCCCCGGGCGCGTCCGGCCCCGACGGCGAGCGCCTGGAGACCGAGAGCGAGGGCGACGCGCCCCGTCCGCAGCAGGGCGGCGCGCTGCGCGGCCCGGCGGCGTTCATGTCGGGTCCGGCCGCGAAGTCCAAGGACTTCAAGGGCTCCTCGCGCCGGTTGCTGTCCTACCTGCGTCCGGAACGCAAGATCCTGATCGTCTCGATGGTGATGGCGGCCCTGGGCGTCGGGATGTCGGTCTGGGGTCCGAAGCTTCTGGGCAAGGCCACCGACCTGATCTTCGCCGGCGTCATCGGCCGCCAGGCCAAGCCGGGTCCGAACGGTCAGTACCCGACCAAGCAGGAGATCATCCAGCGGCTGCAGGACACCGGGCACGGCACGCAGGCGAGCCTGCTGAAGTCCATCAACTTCACGCCGGGCCACGGCATCGACTTCACCGAGGTCGGCCATGTCCTGCTGATCCTGCTGGGGATCTACGTCCTGGTCTTCGTCTGCATGATGGTCCAGTCGCGGCTGGTGATCGTGGTGGTGAACCGCGCGATCACCCGGCTGCGCGCCGACATCGAGGTCAAGCTGAGCCGGCTGCCGCTGTCCTACTTCGACAAGCAGCCGCGCGGCGAGGTGCTGTCCCGAGCCACCAACGACGTGGACAACCTGGGACAGTCCCTGCAGCAGTCGCTGGCGCAGGTGGTGATGCAGGTGTTCACGCTGATCGGCGTGACCGCCTTCATGCTGTGGACCTCCTGGCTGCTGGGTCTGATCGCGATCGCGACGGTGCCGGTGTCGGTGTTCGTCGCCGGGCGGATCGGCAAGAAGTCCAAGCCGCAGTTCGTCAAGCAGTGGGCGGCCACCGGCCGGCTGAACGCGCACATCGAGGAGATGTACACCGGCCACCAGCTGGTGAAGGCGTTCGGGCGGCAGGAGGAGTCGGCGGCGGAGTTCAAGAAGCAGAACGACGCGCTGAACGACGCCAGCTTCAAGGCCCAGTTCATCAGTGGCCTGATCCAGCCGGCGATGATGTTCCTCGGCAACGTAACCTACGTGCTGGTCGCGGTGGTCGGCGGTCTGCGGGTCTCGGCCGGCGCGCTGTCGCTCGGCAGCGTCCAGGCCTCGATCCAGTACACGCGGCAGTTCAGCATGCCGCTGTCGCAGGTCGCGGCGATGGCCAACATGATGCAGTCCGGGGTGGCCTCGGCCGAGCGGATCTTCCAGATCCTCGACGCCGAGGAGATGTCCCCGGAGCCGGAGCAGCCGGTGGAGCTGGAGCAGGTCCTGGGGCGCGTGGAGTTCCAGGACGTGAACTTCAGCTACTCCGCCGACCGGCCGCTGATCGAGGACCTGTCGCTGGCCGTGCAGCCGGGGCAGACCGTGGCCATCGTCGGCCCGACCGGCGCCGGCAAGACCACACTGGTGAACCTCTTGATGCGGTTCTACGAGGTGGACTCCGGCGCGATCCTGCTCGACGGCGTCGACACGGCCCTGATGTCGCGGGAGTACCTGCGGGATCAGACCGGCATGGTGCTGCAGGACGCGTGGCTGTTCGGCGGCACCATCGCCGACAACATCGCCTACGGCACCGAGGGCGCCTCGATGGAGCGGATCCAGACCGCCGCGGCGGCCACGCACGTGGACCACTTCGTGCGCACGCTGCCGGACGGCTACGACACCGTCATCGACGAGGAGGGCTCGAACCTCTCGGCCGGCGAGAAGCAGCTGATCACGATCGCCCGGGCCTTCCTGGCCGAACCGGCGATCCTGATCCTGGACGAGGCGACCTCCTCGGTCGACACCCGCACCGAGGTGCTCATCCAGCGCGCGATGAACAAGCTGCGCGAGGGGCGGACCTCGTTCGTCATCGCGCACCGGCTGTCCACGATCCGCGACGCCGACATGATCCTGGTCATGGAGAACGGCCGGATCGTGGAGAAGGGGACGCACACGCAGCTGCTGGACGCCGACGGGGCGTACTCGCGGCTGTACGCGGCCCAGTTCGCGCAGGCCCTGGCCGAGGTCGACTGAGCCAGGGATCTGCGTCACCGGCGGGCCGGCCGACTCCGAGGGGGGAGTCGGCCGGCCCGTTTCGCGTTCGTCACCGGTCCCAGAAGTGACCTTGTTAAGCTCCGAAGATGGCTTACGAGCAGGCGGCAGACCGGTATCTGAAGGCCTTGGAGGCGACCCTCGCGCCGGACATGGTGCGCGGGGTCTACGTCGTCGGTTCCGCCGCGCTCGGCAGTTGGCGGCCCGGCCGCAGTGATCTGGACGTGCTGGTGGTGCTGGACCGTCCGATGAACGCCTCGGATCTGGCGATGGTCGGCGAGATGCACGCCGTGCTGGAGGCCACGCGCGCCGACGGTGCGCACAGCGACGCGCTTTACGTCACGCCGGATCTGCTCGGTGCCCGCAGCGAGGTGAGAGTTCCGTTCGCGGTGGACGGGGTCTTCCAGCCCGAGGGGCACAGGACCGATCCGGTGTTGTGGGCGATCCTGGCCAAGCACGGGATCACGCTGCGCGGGCCGAGGGCCTCGGAGTTGCGGGTCGCCCCGGATCCGGCGTGGCTGCGGGAGTGGAACCGGGGGAACCTGGAGTCGTACTGGCGCACGCATGTCGGGCACCGGCCGCATTTCTCGAAGCAGGATCCTGATGCTTCGGTCGACCCGCACCTGCTGGCCTGGGAGGCGACCGGGCCGGGGCGGCTGCACGCGACGATCGCCACCGGCGAGGTCATCTCGAAGGAGGCGTCCGCGGACTACACGGCGAAGCTGTTCCCGGAGTACGCGGATCTGTGCGCGAAGGCGAAGGCGTACCGACTCGGTGATGAGTCGGTGACATGTGCCGCTGCGGAGGCTGTGCGGGTGATCGACCTGGTAGAGGCAGTGTGCAACTCGGCAAAGGAACTGCCATGACTTCGTGACTTCCTGGCTACCTGCGAGTAGCTTTACCGACCGGTAACCACGCGCGTGTGACCCTGCTCACTCGAACCGTTCGCCCCGGTCGTTCCACAGGGAGTCAGTATGCGTAGACACCGCATCGCCCACGCAATTTCCGTATTGCTCCTGGCCGTGCCGTTCCTGGCGCTGGCCGCCCCGGCCCAGGCCGTCACCTCGTCGGGGATCAACGATTTCTCCTGCAGGCCCAGCGCCGCGCACCCCCGACCGGTGGTGCTGGTGCACGGCACGTTCGCCAACGCCGGTGACAACTGGCTGGTGGGCGCGCCCTACATCGCCTCGCGCGGCTTCTGCGTCTTCGAGCTCGACTACGGCCAGGAACCCGGCATCCCGGTATTCCACGGCCTGGCGCCGGTCGCGCAGTCCGCGCAACAGCTCGCCGACTACGTCGACCAGGTACTCGGGGCCACCGGCGCCTGGCAGGTCGACATCGTCGGGCACAGCCAGGGCGGGATGATGCCCCGCTACTACCTGAAGTTCCTCGGCGGTGCCGCGAAGGTGCACACCCTCGTGGGCCTGGCGCCGTCCAACCACGGCACCGACCTCGACGGCATCGAGACGCTGGCCGCCGACTACTTCCCGGGCGCGATCGGCCTGATCGGCACGGCGTGCCCGGCGTGCACCGACCAGATCGTCGGCTCGCCGCTGATGCAGCAGCTGAACGCCGGCGGGGACACCGTGCCCGGCGTGCAGTACACGGTGATCTCCACGGTGTACGACGAGGTCGTCACGCCGTGGCAGTCGCAGGCCCTGAACGGACCGAACGTGCACAACGTCGTGCTGCAGAACCTGTGCGCCACCGACTTGTCCGAGCACGTGACCATCGGCACCACCGACAAGATCGCGCTGCACGAGACCGTCAACGCGCTGGACCCGGCGCACGCGACGCCGACGAACTGCCTGTCGGCGTTCTCATAGATCCACAAGCCGCGGCGGACCTAGAGTCGGGCCCATGACCCACGACCCCGACTGCTTCAGCTGCCGCAACGACGCCCGCCTCGCGGACCTGCCACCCCGCGAACGCATCGCCCACGACGAACACTGGCGCGCGGCACACGCGCTCGGAACAGCCCTCCCGGGCTGGCTGGTCCTGGTGCCGCGCCGCCACGTCACGACGATCGCCGAGCTGACCGACGCCGAGGCCGCGGGCCTCGGCGCCTGGCAGGTCCGGCTGTCGCGCGCGCTGCACGCGGTGACCGGCTGCGAGAAGACGTACGTGGCGCAGTTCGCCGAGGCGGCCGGGTACTTGCACGTGCACTTCCACATCGTCCCCCGCAGCCCGGAGTTGGCACCGGAGCTGCGGGGGCCGCGGGTGTTCGGGCTGCTCGGGCGCGATGAGGACGAGGCCCTCACGGCCGAGCGGATGGATGAGATCGCGGTGGCGCTGACGGCTGCGCTGGCGGGCTAGCCGGCTACAGCTCGCCGCGCCAACGATCACGGCGGCCAACCAGATCGCAGCAGCCTAGCTCGCCACACCGGCCGGCCGGCCGGTCGCGACAGCACGCCGCACACCCGCCGGCCCGTCTGCCACAGCACGCCGCACGTCGGCCCGCAGCCGCCCGGCACGCGCCGCCCGGCTAATCCCCAGCAGCCTGCCCCACCGCATACCCGCCCGGCAGCGGCGGCCCCACCGCCTGTCCGCCGGACCCGCGGTCCACGAACCGGGTCGCGAGCACCACCGAGCGGGCGGCGGCGTCGTCGCCGTCGATGCGGCCGAACAGCAGCTGCGCGGCGGTGCGGCCCAGGGCCGCGGGGTCCTGGCTGACCACTGATATCGGCGGGTCCAGTTTGTCCGCGAGCAGGAAGTCGTCGAAGCCGACCAGGGCCAGGCGGCGGGAGGCTCCGGCCTCCACCGCGCCGAGGGTGACCAGGTCGTTGCCGCTGAAGACGGCGGTCGGCGGGTTGGGGGCGGCCATCATGGCGGCGATGGCGGCGGCGGCTTCGGGGACGCCGCGTAAGCCGTGGCGGACCAGGGCCGGGTCGACGGCCAGGCCGGCGGCGGCCATGGCCTGCTCGTAGCCGGCGAAGCGTTCGCGCTGGGTCCAGATCTCCTGGCGGTCGCCGAGGTAGGCGATGCGGCTGTGGCCGCGGTCCAGCAGGTGGCGGACCGCGGTGGCGGTGCCGGCGCGGTTGTCCACCGCGACGCAGTCCACGTCCAGGCCGGTGGCCGGGCGGTCGACGCAGACCACCTTCACGCCGCGGGCCATCTGCGCGCGGAAGAAGGGGCGGTTGCCGTTGGTGGGGACCAGGACCAGGCCGTCGACCTGGCGGGCGCTGAAGGCCGAGACCACGTCGCGCTCCCGGCGCGGGTCGTCGTTGGTGCTGCCGACCAGGACCAGGAAGCCGCGGCGGTAGGCCTCGTCCTCGACCGAGCGGGCCAGGGCGGAGAAGAACGGGTTCGCCAGGTCGTCGACCACCAGGCCGATGGTGCGCGAATCCTGCGCCTTGCGTCTGAGATTGCGGGCGATGTCGTTACGCTGGTATCCCAGTGCTCTGATCGCCTCCTCGACCCGGGCGGCGGTCTGCGGGGCCACACCGGTCTCGCCGGCCACCACGCGCGAGACCGTCATCAGTGACACCCCCGCCGCCTGCGCCACGTCCTTCATCGTGGGCCGCGCTGTCATCCGACCTCCTAGTTCGGCTGGTTAACGTTACCATCCGTGATTCAGTAGCGCGCCCCATTGACAACTCTTCTCAGGGGCCAGACAATCCCCGATGCCTGTGAACGTTCACAACATACTGAGTCAGTCCGTCCAGAGAAGAGACATCGTGACCAGTCCGAACCGCACAGGGCGCCCACCTCGGCGCCGCAGCTCCCTGATATCCGCCGGGGCCCTGGTGGCCGCGGCCGCGCTGGCCACCGCGGGCCTGTCCACGGGCGCCGCAGACGCCAGCACGAAGGCCGTCAAGGCCGCCTTCGTCGCCGATCCGGCCTCGACGGTCAACACCCTGGCGATGACCTCCGGCGGCGGCAACGACTTCCCGGGCGCCGACTCCCCCTTCGGCATGGTGCAGTGGAGCCCGGACTCCCCCAACGGCAGCCGCAACGACGGCGGCGGCTACGACTACGGGGCCACCAGCACCCGCGGCTTCTCCCTGACGCACATGGCCGGCCCCGGCTGCGGCGCGATGGGCGACGTGCCGGTGCTGCCGTTCACCGGCGGCCTGCCCTCCGGCGACCCGGGCGTGCTCACCGAGTCCCTGGACCACAGCAGCGAGACCGGCAACGCCGGGTACTACACCGTGAAGACCGGCTCGACCCCGGTGAAGACCGAGCTGACCACCACCGCGCACACCGGCATAGCCCGCTTCACCTTCCCGGCCACCACCCAGGCCGACGTCCTGCTCAAGCTGCTGGACAGCGAGAACGGCACCACCGCCACCAGCGCGCAGATCGTCGGCACCAACGAGGTCACCGGGACCGCCACCTCCGGCGGCTTCTGCGGCGAGACCGGCAGCTACACGCTGCACTTCGACATGGTCTTCGACCAGTCCTTCACCTCCTCGCAGATCGTCACCGAGAGCGGCCAGCCCGGCCCGAACTCGGTGTTCCTGAACTTCAACACCACCTCCAACCCGGTGGTGCAGGCCAAGGTGGGCCTGTCCTACGTCTCGGCCGCAAACGCTTCCGCGAACCTGGCCGCCGAGCAGTCGGGGTTCAACTTCTCCACGGTGCAGACCGCGGCGCACAACGCCTGGAACGCACAGCTGGGCAAGATCCAGATAGCCGGCGGCACGGCCACCCAGCAGCAGCTGTTCTACACCTCGCTCTACCACGCGCTGCTGCACCCGAACACCGTGACCGACGTCAACGGCCAGTACATGGGCTTCGACAACGCCGTGCACACCGCGCCGTCCGGCCACGCGCAGTACGACCAGTTCTCCGGCTGGGACGTCTACAAGGGCCAGACCCAGCTCGACGCCTTCGTCGATCCCTCGGTCGCCTCAGACCAGGCCCAGTCGCTGGTCAACGACTACGCCCAGGGCGGGACGTTCCCGCAGTGGGGGTTCATGAACTTCTACAACTGGGTCATGGACGGTGACCCGGCCACCGCGGCGATCTCGAACTACTACGCCTTCGGCGGCACGAACTTCGACACGTCGACAGCGCTGTCGGACATGCTCACCGAGGCCACGACCAACAACAACGTGCGCCGCGGCACCTCGCTGGAGAACACCTACGGCTACCTGCCCTCCGACCTCTACACCGGGTCGCTGGGCTGCTGCAACGTCCGCGACTCGGCCTCCAGCCTGATCGAGTACGACAACGCCGACTTCGCGCTGTCCCGCTTCGCCTCGGCCATGGGCGACTCGGCGAACGCCACCAAGTTCAACATCCGGGCCAACAACTGGAAGCACCTCTTCAACCCGGCCAACAACCTGCTGAACCCGGTGGAGTCCAACGGCAACTTCGACGCCATCACCACCGGCACCACGACCGGCTTCACCGAGTCCACGGCCGCCCAGAACCGCTTCGACGTCGGCTTCGACCAGGCCGGCCTGGCCGCGAAGTACGGCGGCAACAGCGCGATCAACTCGGCGCTGGACTACTACTTCCAGACCTTCAACAGCACCAACTCCGACCAGTCGTTCCTGTCCAACGAGGTGGACCTGGGCACCCCCTGGTTCTACGACTGGACCGGCGAGCCCTCGCACACCCAGTCGGTCGTGAACCGCGTCCTGAACCAGCTGTACCAGGACACTCCCTCCGGCTTCCCGAACAACGACGACCTGGGCACCATGTCCTCGCAGTACGTCTGGGGCGCCCTGGGCATCTACCCGGTGACCCCGGGCAGCGCGGACCTGGCGTTCAACAGCCCGCTGTTCACGCAGGCCGTCGTGCACCTGGACTCCGGCAACACGATCACGATCAACGCCCCGGCCGCCTCGGCGAGCAACTACTACGTGCAGTCGCTGAACGTGAACGGCACGGCCAGCACCCACACCTGGCTGCCGGCCTCGACCTGGAAGTCCGGCGTCACGCTGGACTTCACGCTCGGCTCGTCGGCGTCCTCCTGGGGCACCGCCGCCGGCGACGCGCCGCCGTCCTACGACCAGAGCAGCTCCGGCAGCAACACCGGGCCGATCACCTCGGGCATCTCCGGCAAGTGCGCCGACGACAGCAGCCGCGGCACCGCCAACGGCACGCACATCCAGCTGTGGACCTGCAACGGCTCGGTCGCGCAGCAGTTCACCGTCAACTCCAACGGCAGCCTGGGCGTCATGGGCGGCTGCGTGGACGTGACCAACGGCGGTACCGCCAACGGCACGCTGATCCAGCTGTACACCTGCAACGGCACCGGATCCCAGGTCTGGCAGCAGCAGTCCAACGGCTCGCTGCTGAACCCGCAGTCCGGCAAGTGCCTGGACGACCCGAACAGCAGCACGACCGACGGCACGCAGTTGCAGATCTACACCTGCAACGGGACTAACGCCCAGAAGTGGACGCTGCCGTAGCGGCTGAAGCGGAAGGCGAAGGCGGATAGCTAAGCAATCAGGGGCCTGGTTCACAGCGAACCAGGCCCCTGATGTTTTCGTCCGGCTTCTCAGTCGCGCGCGTGCTCCAGCAGCCGCTGCACGTTCTCCAGCGGGAACGGGTAGTCACCGCCGACGATGATGTGGTCCGCGCCGGCGTCCAGGTAGGCCTGGAAGTTGTCGATCTCGTCGTCCCGGATCATCACGGTGCGCTCCACGGCCTTGGGGTCCCGGCCGACCTTCGCGCACCACTCGTTGAGCACTTCGTTCTTGTGCCGGAAGTTCTCCACCGGGCCGAAGGTGTTCCACAGGTCGGCGTACTGCGCCACCAGCCGCAGCGTCACCTTCTCCCCGCCGCCGCCGATCATGATCGGCAGGTTGGGGGCGGCCGGCTTGAGCTTGCCCAGGCGCTCCTTGATCCGCGGCAGCGCGTCCCTCAGCGCACGCAGCCGCTCCGGTGCGGTGCCGAACTCGTAGCCGTACTCGTCGTAGTCGCGCTCGAACCAGCCGGCCCCGATGCCCAGGATGTGGCGGCCGCCGGAGAGCTGGTCAACGGTCCGCGCCATGTCGGCCAGCAGCTCGGGATTGCGGTAGCTGTTGCAGTACACGAGCATGCCGAAGCGGGCCCGCGTGGTGGTCACGGCCATCGCGGCGAGCAGGCTGGAACCCTCGAAGTGGGTGCCCTCCGGGTCCCCGGAGAGCGGGTAGAAGTGGTCCCAGGTCCAGATGGAGTCGGCACCGAGCTCGTCCGCACGCTGCCACGCCTCGCGCAGGGCGGTGATGTCGGTGTGCTGGGGGCGCAGTTGCACGCCTACTTTGAATCGCGCCATGTCCGGCGGTCCTCACTATCCGTGGGGTGTGTGGGGGCTTACCGGATTACTCCATCACATTCGCCAGTGACCTGGGCACTCGGCCGCCTCCGTGGGACGGCGGGTGTCCATCGGCGGCCTACCGGCTGGCCGGCCCCGGCGCGGGGTGCTCGGACAGCACCAGCGGCGCGACCGGCTGCTGGGCGAAGTCGA
This sequence comes from Catenulispora sp. GP43, assembly GCF_041260665.1. Taxonomy (NCBI): domain Bacteria; kingdom Bacillati; phylum Actinomycetota; class Actinomycetes; order Catenulisporales; family Catenulisporaceae; genus Catenulispora; species Catenulispora sp. GP43. The sequence goes on from NZ_JBGCCT010000002.1 coordinate 378,178, forward strand.
AGTCCTTCCACAGGTCCCCCAGCTGCGAGGCGACCTCGCGCACGTCGGGCCGCGGGTCGGGCCGGCCGTCGGTGGCCGGGTCCAGGCGCTGGCCCTTCAGGAACCGGTCCTCGATCAGCTTGTCGTAGGCGTCGAAGCTGAGCGTCTGGTGGTCGATGGTGCCCGCCTTGGCGTACGGGCTGATGACGATGCCGGGCACGCGCAGTCCGTAGCCGTTGCCGTCCACGGCCGGCGGGGCCACGTGGTCGTAGAAGCCGCCCCAGTCGTCCCAGGACAGGAAGATGGCCGTGGAGCTCCAGTCCGGGCCCTTCATGACCGCGTTGACCAGGCTGGTGACGTAGGCCTGGCCGTCGTCGATGGACGCCGGCGGGTGTTCGCTGACCTGCTGGGCGGGCACGACCCACGAGACCTGCGGCAGGGTGCCCTTCCCGGCGGCGGTGACGAAGTTGTCGACCGACTGGATGTCGCCGACCTGGCCGTCGTCCTTGACGGTGGAGAAGGCCGGCAGCGGGTTCCAGATCCCCGGCGTCTTCGCGTCCTGCTTCACCGGGGCGCAGGTCTGGGCGTCGTCCTCACAGTCCGGTTCGCTGCCGCTGACCAGGTAGTAGCCCCAGCTGACGCCGGCGCGGTACATCAGGTAGGTCAAGTCGGTCCAGGCGTAGTTCTTCATGCCGGGGTTCTGCAGGGCGTTGGTGCAGCTGCTCGGGTCGTTGGCCTTGGTGCAGTGCGCCGACCACTCCGAGACCATGAACAGGTGCGCCGGCAGCGACCACGAGGCGTTCGGCTCGAACATGTGGTCCTGCAGGGTGAAGTGCTGCGCGTAGGCCCAGTAGTTGGGGATCTCGCGGGCGTCGTGCCAGCCCATGACGTCCGGCTCGCCAGCCGGGACACAGTTGGGATCATCAGGATTCGCGCACTGTGCGCTCTGGGCGTCGCCCTTGGCGGCGACCTGGTCGACGAAGCCGTCCATCTTGCCGCCGTCGATGTCGGCGGCGGCGTTGGCCTGGCCGTGCGGGCCGCCGTGGTTCACCACGTTGCCGTCGTGGAACGGCGGGTCGCACTTCTTGGTCGCGGCGTCGGGGACGCAGACCCCGGCCGGGATCCCGTCCGCACCGGAGTAGGTCCCGAAGTACGAATCGAAACTCCGGTTCTCCTGCATGATCACGACGATGTGCTGGATCTTGCCGGCGCCGGCCGGCGCGCCGGCGGCCAGGCCCGCGGGCAGCGCCGTCACGCCCGAGGGCAGGGGCGAGGAAGCCGGGGACGACGCCGGGCCGGAGGCGGTCGCGCCGTGGTGTGGCGAGGAGCCCGTCGTACAGGCCCCGGCGAGCAGGCCGGCGGTCAGCAGCGCACACCACGCGCGCCAGTGAGTCGTCCGTGTCCTTCGTTCACTCATGGTGACGAAGCTACTCACAGGACGTAAGTTTTCCGTCTATAAAGGACCTACTGGTCAGGGTTATGAGCTTGCGCGAGGTCATCAGCTCGCGTGAGTCTCCCGCAGCTCGCGCTTGAGGACCTTGCCCGAGGGGTTCTTCGGCAGCGCGGGGACGATGACCACCTTCTTGGGCGTCTTGAACCCGGCCAGCCGCGCCCGGCAGAACTCGACGACGTCCGCGGGCTCCAGCCGCTCCCCCGGCTTCACGACCACCGCCGCGCACACCATCTCGATCCAGTACGGGTCCGGCACGCCGAACACCGCGACCTCGGCGACGGCGGGGTGCTGGTAGACGGTCTCCTCGACCTCGCGGCTGGCGACGTTCTCGCCGCCGGTCTTGATCATGTCCTTCTTGCGGTCCACGACGCGCAGGTAGCCCTCGTCGTCCATGACACCGAGGTCGCCGCTGTGGAACCAGCCGCCGCGGAAGGCTTCGGCGGTGCGCTCGGGGTCGTCCCAGTAGCCGAGCATGGTGTGCGGACCGCGGTGCACGATCTCCCCGACCTCGCCGCGCGGGACCTCGTCGCCGTCGTCGTCGACCACGCGGGTCTCGACGTTGAGCGCGGCGCGGCCCGCCGAGCCCGGCTTGCGTTCCTGGTCGCCGGGGCCGAGGACGGTGGCCACCGGAGACATCTCCGTCTGGCCGTAGAAGTTGTAAAGCCGCAGGTCGGGAAGGCGTCGGCGCAGTTCGGCCAGGACTTCGACGGGCATCGCGGCGGCGCCGTAGTAGCCCTTGCGCAGAGTGCTGAGGTCGCGGCTGTCGAAGTCGGGATGGCGCAGCAACGCGATCCAGACGGTCGGCGGGCAGAAGAACTTGGTCGCGCCCTCCTGCTCGATGGTGCGCAGGATCGTCGCCGGGTCGGCGCCGGGCAGGACGATGCTGGTGGCGCCGAGCTGGATGTCCGGGGTGAGGAAGCAGTGGAGCTGCGCGCAGTGGTAGAGCGGCAGGGCGTGGACTTCGATGTCGTCGGCGGACATGTCGCCGGAGACGATGGCGCTGGTGTACTGGGCGGTCAGGTTGCGGGTGGACATGACGGCGCCCTTGGGGCGGGACTCCGTGCCGGAGGTGTACATGATCTGGACGGGGTCGTCGTCGGTGACCGGGGCGTCGGGCTCGTGCTCGTTGGTGCCGGCGTCCTGATACCCGGCCTCGAAGTCGAGCCAGCCTTCGGGGGCACCCCTACCGGTACCGATGGCGGCTTTGAGTACCGGCACCGCCCCGGCCGCCTGCCAGGCCCGGTCAGCAGTGTCGGCGAGCGCGTCCTCGGCGATGACGGCGACGGCCCCGGAATGCCCGAGGACGTAGGCGATCTCCTCGGCCCCGAGCATGAAGTTCACCGGCACGGAGACCGCCCCGAGCCGCGCCAGCGCGAAGTAGGCGACCACGAAGCCGTGCGAGTTGTGCGCCAGGAGCAGGACCCGGTCGCCGCGCCGGATGCCGCGGGCGGCCAGGGCGTTCGCGGCCCGGCTCACGGTCGCGTCGAGCTCGGCGAAGGTCTGCCGGACGCCGCCGAAGACCAGCGCGAGCTTGCCGGGATCGCGGGCGGCGCTGCGGCGCAGCAGGTCGGCGAGCGTACTGCGGCGCGCGATGGACTGGTCGGCGCTGGGGTGCCACGCGTTCTGGGCCGTCATCGGTCCAGGGAAGCGGAGGGGCTGGTGCGCGTCAAGAGCTGATGGTCTTGGTGATGGTCTTCCCGGAGGTACCGGGCCGCGCCACACCCTCGACCTCGGTGCAGGTGCCGGCGACGCGCGCCAGAACGATGTCGCCGACCTCGAGCCGGGCCGGGTCCACCGGGGCGACGGTCACCAGTTGGCGGCTGCGGATCAACGGCACCATCGACGAGCCGGTCGGACGGAAGCGCACCTCGGCGCCGGTGGCGACGCGCGCCGCGAAGGCGTCGAGCATTCCCATGCAGGCAGGATGTCAGGGCTCGATGGCGGGGCACCAGGGGATTTGCGGCACTCCCGTTTGGTGTGTGGGTGGCAGCTCAGCCCGCCGCCCCCTCACTCGCCGGCCACGTCCGCAGCCCCCGCACCAACCCCAGGAACGCCCGCTCGGCCGGCGACAGCAGCCGGTCGCGCCGGTAGGCGACCACCACCGGCCGGGAGCGCAGCGGCGGGTCCACCTCCAGGACCACCAGGCGTCCGTCGCGGACCTCGGCGTCGATGGCGTGCTCGGAGATCAGGGATATGCCCAGGCCCGCCGCGACCGACTGCTTGATGGTCTCCGGGCCCCACATGTCGGCCTTGGCCATGTCGTCCAGGTCCCAGCCGATGAGGGCCGCTTCTTGCAGGTCGCGGGTCTGGGAGCCGGGTTCGCGCAGCAGGAAGCGTTCGGCGGCCAGTTCCTGGGGGGCCAGCGGGGCGTCGGTGCTCGTCAGGGGGTGTCCCGGGGCCGCCACCAGCAGCAGGCGCTCGTCCAGGACCGTCTCGGTCTTCAGCTGCGGGGCCCCGGGTTGGCCGGCGACGATCGCCAGCCCGAGTTCGCCTTCCAGCAGCCGCTTCACGATCTGGCCGTTGTTGCCGACCACGATGTCGCACTCGATGGCGCGGTGGCGTTCGCGGAAGCGGGCCAGCAGGCGCGGCAGCAGGTAGGTGCCGACGGTCGTGGTGCCGCCGACCTCCAGGCGGCCGGACTGGACGCCGGAGACCTCGCGGATGGCCGCGACCGCCTCCTCGGTGAGCAGGAACACCCGGCGTGCGTACTCGACCAGCACTTCGCCCTCGGCGGTGGGGCGGATGCGGGGGCCGGAGCGGTCGATCAGGGTGGTCTGCAGCGACTGTTCGAGGTTGCGGACGTGGTTGGAGACCGAGGGCTGGCTCATGTAGAGCTTCTGGGCGGCGGCCGAGAAGCCGCCGGTCTCCACCACGGTCAGGAAGATCGACAGGCGGTGCAAGTTCAGCTGCGTCACGGTTGGTCCACTTCCCACGCCTCCTGCCCCGTGCCCGTCAGCCTAATCCGCGAGGTTGACAACGGGCAGCCGTTCAGCGACCGGCGCGGATCTTCGCGATGGACGTTTCCAGCGCCGCCAGGAACCGCTCCAGTGTCGCCGGCGGCAGTTCGCCCATCGTGGAGACCCGGAAGAAGGTCTTCGCCAGGTCGCCCTGGCCGGCGTAGATGACGAAGCCCTCGTCCTTGAGGGCGTCGTGCAGCTCGGTGTACGTGATGCCCTCGGGCAGGTAGATCATCGAGATCGAGTTCGACCGGTGCTGCTCGGGGATGAGGACTCGCAGGCCGAGGCGCTCCAGGCCGGCGCGTACCAGCCCGGCCCGCTCCTTGTACTCCGCCACGCGCGCCGCGACGCCGCCGCGCTCCTCCAGCTCCTTGATGGCCTCGTCCAGGGCGAAGCACACCTGGACGGCCGGGGTGAACGGGACGTCGCCCTTGCGCTGGCCGGTGAGGTAGGTGTTCGCGTTCAGGTACAGGGAGCGGACCGGTACCTGAGCGAGGCGCTGGATCCCCTTGTCCGAGCACAGGATGAAGGAGATGCCGGGCAGGCCGTGCAGTCCCTTGTTCGCGGTGCCGCAGATGATGTCGGCGGACAGGTCCTCGTGGCCCTCGTCCTCGATCGCGGTGGCGCTGATCGCGTCCACCAGCATCAGGACCCCGGCCTGCCGCGCGATCCGGCCGATGGCCCCGACCGGGTTGATCATGCCGGTGGTGGTCTCGTGCTGCACCACCGCGACGGCGTCCACGTCCGGGTGCTCGGCCAGCGCCGCGCGCACCGCCTCGGGGTCGGCCGGCTCGGTCCACTCGCCGCTCACCGAGTGCACCGTGATCCCGTTGACCTCGGCGATGCGGGCCAGCCGGTCGCCGTAGACGCCGTTGCGCACCACCAGGATCGAGCGTCCGGCGCGCACCGCGCTGATCACGGCCATCTCCATCGCCGAGGTCCCCGAGCCGGTGACGACGATCGCCTCGTGGGTGTCGCCGACGTTCAGCACCCGGGTCAGGCCGGAGCGGATCGAGGCCAGCAGCTGAGAGAACTCCGGCTCGCGGTGGCACCAGTCGCCGCGCCCCAGGGCGGCGCGGACGCGGTCGGTCGTGCACGCCGGGCCGGGGTTGAGAAGGACCAGGGGGCTGCCGGGATTCGCTGTCATGCGCCTCAGGCTAGGCGCGCGATCATGGGGTGCGCGATGGCTGTTCCGGCATGGCGGCCATAGCCGAAACAGTGTGGTGTCAGTGCGGGATCAGCCCGCCACCGCTCCCCGCCCGCCGGACAGCGCCTGCTGATGCACGAACCCCAGCGGGTCGGCCAGCAGCGGCTCGAAAGCCTTCTCCGCGGCCCCGATCAGCGTGGAGTCGGCACCGAGTCCCGGCGTCACCAGGCGCACGCCCTCGCGCACCACGCCCAGGCTCCCCGACAGCAGGTTCGTCCGGATCTGCCCCTCGATGCCGGGGAACACGTCGCCGAACAGCCCGCCGAAGATCACCATCTCGGGGTTGAAGATCGTCACGATGTTCGCCACGCCCAGGGCGATCCAGCCGCCGATGTGCTCCAGAGCCCGCACCGACTTCTCATCGCCCATGGCCGCCTCGGCGACCAGTTCGACCACGGTGGGCCGGCGGCCGTCGACGTGGCCGGCGGCGGCCAGGATGGCCGGCTCACCGATCTCGGTCTCCCAGCAACCGCGCGCGCCGCAGCGGCACAGCCGGCCGGAGGGGTTGACCACCATGTGCCCGACCTCGCCGGCGTAGCCGTCGTGGCCGGACATGGCCTCGCCACCGGCGATCACCCCGGCGCCGACGCCGACCTCGCCGATGACGTAGACCAGGTCGTCGCAGCCCACCGCGGCGCCGCGGGTGCGTTCGGCCAGGGCGCCGAGGTCGGCGTCGTTGCCGACGGCGACGGGTGCGTCGATGCCGAAGGTCTCCATCAGGCGGCGGTGCAGGATGTCGCCGAGGGGGGCGTCGCCCCAGTCGTCCCAGTTCATGTTGGGGACGAAGCGCAGCATGCCGTCGGCGGAGCGGACGGCGGCCGGGACCGCGGCCCCGACGCCGGCGCACAGGGCGCCGGCGGGGATGCCCTCGGAGGCGAGCAGTTCACCGGTGAACCGCTCCAGGTGCCCCATGACGTCTTCGAGGTCGTAGTCGCCGCGCGGGCGGTACAGCTCGCGCCGGTCGAGCACCTGGCCGCCCAGGCCCACCCGGGCCGCGACGAGGAAGTCGACCCCGATCTGGTAGGCCAGGGCGTACACGTGCGCGGCCCTGGGCACCACGACCAGCGACGGCCGGCCGGCGCCGAGGTTCTGCCCGGGCAGTTCCTCCTCGACCAGGCCGGCCGAGGACAGGTCGGCGGTCAGCGCGCCGATCGTCGAGCGGTTCAGGCTCATGCTCGCGGTGAGCACGGCCCGCGAGGTGGGCCCGTGCTGGTGGACATAGCGCAAGAGGGTCGACAGGTTGTGCCGGCGCAGCTCCTCCTGGGTCACTCCGTAGGTGAACCCCTTGCGGGCCCTCATGGTTCTCTCCTCGCTGCGCATGTCGGCGCGTGTCGGCCGGTTTCAGCCGGTCCCGGTCATTATCGACCGGGACCGACCGATTCTCGCCTCAGCGCGAGTCGCCCTTGCCGACGCGGCGCGAGGCCGCGTCGAACCCGGCCGCCAGGAGCAGCACCAGGCCGGTGACGATCCACTGCCAGGCCTGGCTGTTCGCGCCCTTGATCAGGTCGCCCATGCCGTTCTGGATGACGGCCACGACCAGGCCGCCCCAGACCGCGTCCATGATGCGGCCGCGACCGCCGAACAGGCTGGTCCCGCCGATGACGGCGGCACCGACGGCCAGCAGCAGGGTGTTGCCGGCGCCGAAGTTCGAGGCCACCGACTCCAGCTGCGAGGCCTGCACGATGCCGGCCACCGCGGCCAGCAGGGAGCAGACCACGAACACCGAGATGCGGATCCGGTCGACCCGGATGCCGGCGCGGCGCGCGGCCTCGTCGTTGCCGCCGACGGCGTAGACGTGCCGGCCGTAGCGGGTGCGGCTGAGCAGGAACGTCAGGCCGACGGTGAGGACGATCAGCAGCAGGACGACCCAGGGGATGCCCTCGATCTTCAGGTTGTTGAAGAACGCGTTCTGCTGGATCGCGCGGTTCTCGCCGAGCAGGTAGACGAAGACCGCGCCGAGGATCACCATCAGCGCCGTCTTGGCGATGGTGACCAGGGGCGGCTCGGCCTCCAGGCCGGCGGCCCGGCGGCTGACCGACATGCGCAGCTTGACCAGCGCGTAGCCGCCGGCCACCACGGCCAGCAGCACCCAGCCCAGCCACAGCGGCATCAGGTTGTTGTTGTAGCCCTCGAGCGTGATGATCGGCTTGGCGGCCTGGTCCGGCAGCGAGATCGAGCCGGCCTTGCCGACCTGCATCAGCACGACGCCCTGGAAGGACAGGAACGCGGCCAGGGTGACCACGAAGGAGGGGATGCGCACCTTGGCGCGCAGCCAGCCGATGGCGAAGCCGAGCACGGCGCCGGTGATGACGGCGGCGATCACGGCCAGCCACCACGGCAGGCTGTGCCGCACGATCATGACCGCCATCAGCGCCGCGCACACGCCGGAGGCGGTGCCCGCGCTCAGGTCGATCTCGCCCAGCAGCAGGACGAAGACCAGGCCCATGGCCAGCACGATGATCGGCGCGGCCTGGGTGACCAGGTTGGCGATGTTGTACAGCGACAGGAAGCCGTTCTGCACGATCGCGAAGAAGACGACCAGGACGATCAGGCCGGCCACGGCCGGGGCCGAGCCCAGCTCACCGCCGCGGGCCCGGTCGATGCGGTTGCGGCCGTAGGCCAGCAGCGTGCCGGCCGCGCCGGTGCTGCCGGCCGCCTCGGCGGCGGTGCCGGTCGCGGTGCCGGTGGGGTTCTCGGTGGTGCTGCTCATGCCGTGCCCCCCTCGGGAGTCGCGTCGGTCGGGCCGGTCTTGTTGGCCTCGGCGGCGGCCAGGGCGTCGGCGATGCCGGTGCCGCCCTCGGCGTGGCCGTTGCCGTTGCCGTTGCCGTTGGTGCCGGGCTGCAGGCCCAGGTCCCCGGAGCGGCCGGCGGTGATCAGCTCGACGATCTGGGTCTGGGTCACGTCCGAGCGCTTGACCTGCGCGGCCATCTGGCCCAGGTACAGCGCGGCGATCCGGTCGGAGACCTCGAGCACGTCGCGCATGTTGTGCGAGATCAGGATGACCGCGTGGCCGCGGTCGGCCAGCCGGCGCACCAGCTCCAGGACCTGCGCGGTCTGGGCCACGCCGAGCGCGGCGGTCGGCTCGTCGAGGATGACGACCTTGGAGTTCCACAGCACCGACTTGGCGATCGCCACGGTCTGCCGCTGGCCGCCGGACAGGCTGGAGACCTGCTGGCGCAGCGACTTCACGGTGCGCACCGACAGGCCGGCCAGGGTCTCCCCGGCCAGGCGCTCCATGGTGTTCTCGTCCAGCGTCTTCCAGGCGGAGACGCGCTCGCGGCCCAGGAACATGTTGCCGACGATGTCCAGGTTCTCGCACAGTGCGAGGTCCTGGTAGACGATCTCGATGCCCAGCGCCGCCGCGTCGCGGGGGTCGTGCACCTTGACGTCGCGGCCCTCGAACACGTACTCGCCGCTGTCGATGGAGTACGTGCCACCGATGCACTTGACCAGCGTGGACTTGCCGGCGCCGTTGTCGCCGACCAGCGCGGTGACCTCACCGGCGTGGGCCTCGAAGTTCACGTCCCGCAGGACGTGGACCGGGCCGAAGGATTTGTTGACACTCCGCAACTGGAGGATCGGCTCGCCCGATCCCGCCGTCCGGGGTGCCGTGGACGTGGTTGTTTCCGTCACCTCACACCTCTCTCAACTCATGACGCCCAGCAATCGAACGGTCGAGCCAGAGCGGTCGAGCCCGAACGGTCTTGCTCTTCAGCGACCGCCGACGGCCGCCGTGTGGGCTTCGCAGGGGTTTACAGCTCCCGCGCGGAGCACCGACCAGCGGCGGCGGTGTCGGAAAGTGGGAACCCGACACGCTGCCGCCGCCGGTCGTATGCGGCGTTCCTTACTTGATGCCGGCCGTCGCGCACAGAGCGGCGAAGTTGCCGGTGCACACGTCGGAGGCCTTCTGGTAGCCGTCGGTGAACGGCAGGGTGATGTTGGTCTTGTCCACCACGACCGGAGTCGCCAGGTAGGACGGGACGTCACGGTTGCCGGTCGGGTCGTGGACCGTGGACGGCGCCTGCGGCTTCTGGCCGGACAGGATCTGGCTGGCCAGCTTGACGGCCACGTCGGCCTCGCCCTTGACCGGCTTGTAGATCGTGAAGCACTGGTCGCCGGTGAGGATGTTCTGCAGGCCGGTCGCGGTCGCGTCCTGGCCGGAGACCGCCACCTTGCCGTTGAGGCCCTGCTGCTTCAGGACGGTGATGACCGCGTTGGCCATCTCGTCGTTGGCGACCATGACCGCGTTCAGGTTCGGGGCGCCCTGCAGCAGCTTCTGGAACGTCGACTGGGCGGTACCGGCCGGGTTGTCCCAGTTGCCGGACTGGTCGCCGGCCTGGGTCCAGCCCGCCTGGGTGCTCAGCACGCTGTCGTAGCCCTGCTTGAACAGCGTCGCGTTGTTGTCGGTCGCGGCGCCGTCCTCCTCGACGTACTTCACCGCGGTCTTGCCCTGGACCTGCGAGCACTTGGTCAGGGCGGTGCCCTGCGCCTTGCCGACGGCCACGTTGTCGAAGGACACGTAGTACTGCGCGCTGCCGCCGAGCGTCAGGCGGTCGTAGTCGATGGTGACGACGCCCTTGGCCTGGGCCTGGGCCTCGATCGCCTTGGCCGAGCCGGAGTCCAGGTTGACGATCATCAGGACGCCGACGCCCTCGTTGAGCATCGACTGCGCCTGGGTGGTCTGCGTGGTCGCGGAGCCGTTGGCGTTCTGGATGTCACAGGTCAGGCCGTAGCTCGCACACTGGGTCTTGAGCTCGTTCGGGTCGGAGTTGACCCAGCGCGGCGAGGAGTTGGTGTCCGGCAGCAGGATGCCGACCTTGTTGTTCGTGTAGTGCGGCGTGCCGCTGCTGCTCGAGCCCGAAGCGGCGGTGGTCGAAGAGCCGCCACCCGTGGTGGAGGAAGAACTGCTGCTCTTAGAGCTGCTGCAGCCAGCCGCGCTCAACGCAACCGCGGCGCCGAGTGCGGTGATAGCGAGGATCGCCTTACGCATGGGAGCTTGCCCCTTTCTGATTCCGCACGTCGCCTACCCCCGGGAGGCGCCGCCGATATGTTGACGCGCAAAACCTATTCGGGTTTCGACCATGATCGCTATGAGCTGGCGGACACGAATCCGCCATGAACGCGTCACGAAACGGCAACGTAAGAGTCGTTAGACGCGGCGAGGGCCGCTGTCAGCGCGAATAGCCCGTGGTCGGGACGGGCGCCGCGAGCACGGAGCGGATCAGCGGACCGACACCGTCCAGATGGTCCGGACGCGCAGGGCCGGGGTGCGCACCTCAAATACGCTCAACGCGTGATGCCTAGTGGCGGGGTGGTGTTGGTGGGACGGCAACGACCAGCCCCCGAATGGCGGGCTTTCGTGGCGGGCGGCAACCTTGATCGCGAGAACGCAGGGCTTTTGGTTCATATATGAACGCTCATGGAGCCTATGCGGCTATAGTCCGATTCAGGTGCTATTGGTGACGTGCGCGGCTTCGGCTCACTGCCAGTGCGAAGGCCGCGTCAGCCCGTCGGGGATCCTCGTCCCGGCATCGCCGAGCGCCGCGTTCAGCTGCGTCTGCGTCACGAAGATCGCGCCGGTCAGATCCGCGCCGGCCAGGTTCGCATCACGCAGGTCCGCGCCGATCAAGTCGGCGCGCCGCAGATCGGCGCCGGCGAGGTCGGCGCCGATCAGGTAGGCGCCGCGCAGGTCGGCCCCGCGCAGATCGGCGCCGGTCAGCCGGGCGCCGATCAGGTCCGCTCCGCGCCGGTCCTTCTTCCGCCCCGCCCCGATGCCGGCCCTCATCAGGGAGCTGACCTCGGAGAGCAGCTCGCTGATGCCGGCCCGGTGCGCCGAGAGGTCCAGCGCCAACAAATCATCCAGCGGCGCCCGGGCGAGGCGTTCGGTCTCCTCGGCCGACCACAGTAGTTCCGTGCGCAGCGCCGAGGCCGAGGCCAGGGTCTCGGCCTCGGCCAGGTACCACAGCATCTCGTGCAGCTGGCGCATCACCGGCAGCGCCGCGAACATCCGCGGCGCCGTCTGGGGTGCCTCGCGCCAGGACACGCCGCCGAACGTCTCCTGGGACAGCTTCTGGCCGGCACCGAAGCAGTCGTAGACCGTGCAGCCCTTGAAGCCGCGGCCACGCAGTCCGGCGTGGATCGAGCAGCGGTCGTCGGCGGCGAGGTTGGGGCACGGCGTCCCGGCGGACTTGTCGACGGCGAAGTCCTGGGACGCCGTGAACGCCAGCCCCACACAGCACAGGGCGAAGCAGTTCGCGCAGTCGGCCGCGAGATCGGCGCGTTCGGTACGGTGCGTCAAGAGTGCCTACAACCGGCCCATGACCTCGGAGGCGATGAGCTCCACGTGGTCCAGGTCGGACAGGTCGAGGATCTGCAGGTACAGCCGCTGGGCCCCGATGCCGGCGTAGCGCCCGATCTTGTCCACGACCTCCGCCGGCGTGCCGGCCAGGCCGTTCTCCCGCAGCTCGGCCGGCTCGCGGCCGATGGCGGCGGCGCGCTTGGCGAACTCGGCCTCGTCACGGCCGACGCAGGCGACCAGCGCGGCGGAGTACGTCATCGACTCCGGGGAGCGGCCGTTGGCGTTGACGGCCTCACGGACCGTGGCGAACAGCTTCTCGCTGTCGTCCACGGGGCGGAAGGCGGCGTTGTACTCGCTGGCGTAGCGCGCGGCCAGGCGCGGGGTGCGCTTGGGACCGCCGCCGCCGATGATGATCGGCGGATGCGGCTTGGTGACGGGCTTCGGCAGCGCCGGGGATTCTTCCAGGGCGTAGTGCTCGCCCTTGAAGCTGTAGGTCGCGCCGTCGGGGGTGTTCCACAGCCCGGTGACGACCTCCAGCTGCTCCTCCAGCAGGCCGAAGCGCGTGTCCGGGAAGGGGATGCCGTAGGCGGTGTGCTCGTCGGCGAACCAGCCGGTGCCCAGGCCCAGCTCCACCCGGCCCGGGCCGGCCATGGCGTCGACCTGCGCGACGGTGATGGCCAGCGGGCCGGGCAGCCGGAAGGTGACCGGGCTGACCAGGGTGCCGAGCTTGATGCGGCTGGTCTCGCGGGCCAGGCCGGCCAGGGTGATCCAGGCGTCGGTGGGGCCGGGCTCGCCGGTGCCGCCGCCCATCTTCAGGTAGTGGTCGGAGCGGAAGAACGCGTCGAAGCCCAGGTCCTCGGTGGCTTTGGCGACGGCCAGGAGGGTGTCGTAGTCGGCACCCTGCTGCGGCTCGGTGAAGATGCGCAAGTCCATGGGTCAAGCCTGGCATACCGCGCGGCGCGCGTGAGGCGCGCCGGTCCCGGCGGGGGCGTCGCGGCGCGGGTGCCGTGCGGCGCCGGTACGGCAGGATGGCGGTATGCGCATGCCCTACGTGAACAGCCGCCTGGCCCCGATGGGCACCACCATCTTCGCCGAGATGTCGGCCCTAGCCGTGGCCACCGGCTCGATCAACCTCGGCCAGGGATTCCCGGACACCGACGGGCCCGAGCAGATCAAGCAGGCCGCGGCCGAGGCCGTGCTGTCCGGCCGCGGCAACCAGTATCCGCCCGGGCCCGGCGTCCCGGAGCTGCGGACCGCGGTCGCCGAGCACCAGCGGCGCTTCTACGGCCTGGACTTCGACCCGGACACCGAGGTGCTGGTCACCGCCGGGGCCACCGAGGCCATCGCGGCGGCGCTGCTGGCCCTGCTGGAGCCGGGCGACGAGGTGGTGGCCTTCGAGCCCTACTACGACTCGTACACCGCGTGCATCGCGATGGCCGGCGGCGTGCGCGTGCCGGTGACGCTGCGTCCGCCGCACTTCCGGCCCGACCTGGACGCGCTGCGTGCCGCCGTGACCGACCGCACCCGCCTGCTGCTGCTGAACACCCCGCACAACCCGACCGGCATGGTGCTCACCCGCGCCGAGTCCGAGGCGATCGCGCAGCTGGCGCGCGAGCGCGACCTGCTGGTCGTCACCGACGAGGTGTACGAGCACCTGACCTTCGGCCCCGAGCACATCCCGCTGGCCACGCTGCCCGGCATGCGCGAGCGCACCGTGACCATCGGCTCGGCCGGCAAGACCTTCTCCTTCACCGGCTGGAAGGTCGGCTGGGTGACCGCTCCCCCTGCGCTGGTCTCCGCGGTCCGCAGCGCCAAGCAGTTCCTCACCTACGTGGCCAGCGGCCCCTTCCAGTACGCCGCCGCGACCGCGCTGGCGCTGCCGGACGAGTACTTCAGCACCCTGCGCGCCGATCTGGAGCGCAAGCGCGACCTGCTCTCCGACGGGCTCGTCGCGGCCGGCTTCGAGGTGTTCCGGCCCGACGGCACGTACTTCGTCACCACCGACATCAGTGCCCTGAGCGACAAGGGCGGCCTGGAGTTCTGCCGCGAGCTGCCCGAACTCTGCGGCGTCGTCGCGATCCCGAACCAGGTGTTCTACGACGACAAGGAAGCCGCGCGCGCCCTGGTGCGGTTCGCGTTCTGCAAGAAGGACGAGGTGCTGGCCGAGGCCGTGGAGCGGTTGGGGCGGCTGAAGGGCTGAGGCGTTCGCCGTCAGCGAAACCGTGCCGGTTCCAGGCGGAGCCATGCCTACTGTCGCTCCATGACCGACTACGAGCCCGTATTCCAACGCTACGAACGCCTGGCACCCCTGGATCCCTCGGCGACACCGGTCGCGATCCTGGTCGCCGGGGCACCGGGGGCCGGCAAGAGCACCCTGGCCGAGGGACTGGCCCGGGAGTTGCGGGCGGCGGTGTTCTCCATGGACTGGCAACTCGGGGCACTGACGCCGTTCCGGGTGCTGACCGACGAGAACGTGGACCCGCTGGCGGAGACCATGTTGATCGCGGCGCTCGCCCGACAGCTGCAACTCGGGCTGGACGTGGTGCTCGACGTGACAGGACACGAAGTCGCATCCCGGGACCGCTATCGGCGGGTCGCCGAGAGCCTCGGGGCGCGGTTCGTCGGGGTGGAGTGCGTCTGCTCGGATGCCGACGCGCACCGGTCGCGGGTGGAAAGCCGGGACCGCGGCATCCCCGGCTGGCGGCCGACGGTGCCGTGGGAGCACGTGGTGCGGATGCAGGGGCTGTGGGAGGCGTGGCCCGAGCCGCACCTGGTGCTGGACTCGGCGAAACAGGATGCTGAGACGTCGCTCAAGCAGGTGCTGGAAGCGGTCGCGGCGGCGCGGAACGCGTCCCGCTGAAGCAGCCTGTGTCACGGATCACATGTCAGAGTCGTGATTCGCTCGGCGGCCACGGGTAGCTCAAACGCGTTAGCCACCTTCTCGGAACAGGGATGCCGATATGCGACGGAAGATCAGTCGAATAGCCGTGGCGGCCACCGCCGCCGCATGTGTCGTCACCGGCGGCGCGGCGATGGCCAGTGCCAGCACGAACACTGGACCGCTCCAGCTCGCGGGCGTGTACAACGGCCCCGATTCGCCCACGAACAAGGCCGAGTGCACCGTCGCGGGCGTGGCCTTCCAGGTGTCGTCGGGCGGACGCTACTGGGAATGCGACGCGTCGACCGAGTACCCGGGAGCCTGGGAGCTCTGGGAAGAGCAGTAGGCAGACCTGAGCCGCGGCCCCGGCCTGCCACCTTCGGCAGGCCGGGGCCGCGGCCGCGAGGAGCGCCGCGATCGGTTCTCAGAACTTGATGACCTGCCCGGGGAAGATCAGGTTCGGGTTGGAGATCTGGCCCTTGTTCAGCTGGAACAGGCCCTGCCAGCCGCCGGCCACGTGGTGGCTCACGGCGATCCGGGACAGGGTGTCGCCGCTCTTGACGACGTAGGTCGCACCGGTCGGCTGGGCCTGAGCGGCCGGGGCCGGCTGGGTCTGCTGAGGCGCCTGCTGCTTGGGCGCCTGCAAGGTCTGGGTCTGCGTCTGGGCCTGCGTCTGGGTCTGGGGCTGCGTCTGGCTCTGGGGCTGCGTCTGGGGCTTGGCCTGGCTCTGCGTGCCGGTGGAGCCGCTCGAACCGCTGCCCGGATTCACGGCCGCCGCGGCGCCGCCGGCGCTCAGGCCGGCCCGCGGGCCGCACACCGGCCAGGCGCCCGGACCCTGGGAGGCCAGCAGGTTCTCGGCGACGGCTATCTGCTGGTCCTTGGTGGCCAGGTCGGCGCGGGGGGCGTACTTGCCGCCGCCGGCGGCCAGCCAGGAGCTGGTCGAGAACTGGAGCCCGCCGTAGTACCCGTTGCCGGTGTTGATCGACCAGTTGCCGCCGCTCTCGCACGCCGCGACCTGGTCCCAGGTCGAGACGCTGGCGGCGCTGGCGGTGGCGGCCATCAGGGCGGGCAGCACGACGGCGGCACCGGCCACGGAGGCCACGACGATCCCGGTCTTCTTGCGGCTGGACAGGTTGAACATCTGAAGGCTTGCACTCTCTCCGCCACGCCGGCGGGCGCCTGGGCGCCCGCGTCCTGCTCCGCTCACGGGGGTCGACTCCGGATGACTCTCGCGGTCCGGGGCAGGAAGGGGCGTGCCGGCCGACGAGGCCCCCGCTCGCGGCGGGGCATGACTCAGACGGTAAGCACAACTCTGAGCAAATCACAAGAACGATGACATGCAGTCAATATAGGGCGCACCGCCCGTAAGGTTTTCAGGTGCCGAACACCACATTTCTCACGATGCGTGGCGGCCGGATCACCGTCGGGGCGAACGGAACCGGGAAGGCCCCGAGGTCTTCTCAGGGCCTTCCCAGAGCGGGCAAAACGGACTATTCGCCTAACCCACGCGCCGCCGGTGCCCGGGCTCCTGGCGCGGCATGCTCTGCGCCGTCGGCGGCACCACCGGGGGCAGTGTGGCGACCTCTGTCAGCTCCTGCTGGTACAGCGCGGCGGCGTCCGGGAGCTTCGGGAAGGACCGTTCCTGCCGCTCGTGCATACGCAGCGTCCCTGTCATGTCACCGACCGTGCAGCGGCGCCAGTCGCTGATGTTCGTCTCCCGCACGCCGAACCGGCGCTCCAGGAAGCGAAGCGTCGAGGTGTGGTCGAACACCTCCGAGCACACGTAGCCGCCGGCGCTCCACGGCGAGACCACGATCGTCGGCACCCGGAACCCGAGCCCGGAGGGGCCCGCGATGCCCTGGCACTCCGCGGGCAGCGGGTCGACGGTGATCCACTCCCCCGGCGTCCCGGGCGGCGCGGTCGGCGGCCGGACGTGGTCGAACAGGCCGTCGTTCTCGTCGTAGGTGATGATCAGCAGGGTCTTGGCCCACACCTCGGGGTGCTCCCCGAGCGCGTCCAGCACGCCCCAGATGTACTCCGCGCCGGCCCCGGGCAGCGCCGGCGGGTGCTCGCTGGCCTCCGGCAGCCCGATCGAGGGCAGGTACTGGGAGTTCAGCCAGCTCACCGCGGGCAGGTCGCCGTTGGCGATGTCGTCGGCGATCGCCTGCGGCGGCCGCGGCTGCATCCCGTTGACCCACAGGGACGAGTCGTGCGGCGCGTTCTGGAAGTTCTGGAACCAGCCCAGATCCGACCCGGCGGTGTTGCCGACGTAGTAGCGCCAGCTGATCCCGGCGGCCTCCAGGCGCTCGGCGTAGGTGGTCCAGCGGAACGGCGCCGGGTTGCTGTTGCTCACCACCGGGCCGCCGGCCACGCCGTCGGGGTCGTTGGTGCCACTGATCGCGAACAGCCGGTTGGCGTGCGTGGGGCCGAAGGCCGAGCAGTGGTAGTTGTCGCACACGGTGAAGGCATCGGCGAGCGCGTAGTGGAACGGGAGGTCCTCGCGCGTCAGGTAGCCCATGGACCACGGACCGCCGTCGACGGGGCGGTGCGCGGCCATCCAGCCGTCCATCGCGCCGTTGTTCCAGGACTTGTGCTGGCCGGGCCAGCTGTGGTCGGTGCTGGGGTACTTGGCACCGCTGGTCTTGGCGGTGTCGATGCGGAACGGCAGGGTGTAGCCGTCGGGGTTGGCGGTGTCGGGCTGGTAGAACACCGGACGGCCGTCGGGCAGGCGGACCGCGTCGCGGTCCCCGAACCCCCGCACGCCGGACAGCGTGCCGAAGTAGTGGTCGAAGCTGCGATTCTCCTGCATCAGGATCATGACGTGCTCGATCTGGTCCAGCGAGTGCAGCCTGCTGTCCGGGGCCGCATCGGCCATCGCCTTGCCCAACGAGGGCGGCAGCAGGGACAGCGCCGAGGTGGCGGCGGCGGAGGTGAGCAGGCGGCGGCGGGTCAACGACATGCGCGGGCTCCTGTCTTTCCCAGAGGATTGAGATGGCGTCCTCTTCCGGCACGGTAACCGCGGATGGTGGATTCGGGGAGAACACCCGGTGCCCGGCGGTACGGCGATGATGGCGGCGTGACCGTTTCCGTTGTGTGGGCCCGCGAGCCCATCCCGACCGGCCCGAGCGTCTTCCTGGCCGGTCCCACGCCCCGTTCCGAGGCCGTCGCCTCCTGGCGCCCGCAGGCGATTCATGCTCTCGACAGAGCTTGGAAGAAGCCTGACACGCTGCACGTGCTGGTCCCGGAGAACCCCGGCGGACTGCGCGAAACCGAGTACGAGGACCAGATCGAGTGGGAATGGGAGGGCCTGGACCGGGCCTCGGCGATCCTGTTCTGGATCCCCCGCGATCTGCGCACCCTGCCCGGATTCACCACCAATGTCGAGTTCGGCCTGGTCGCGCGCTCCGGCCGCGCGGTGCTCGGCTGCCCGCCGGACTGCCCGAATCCGGAGCGGAACCGCTACCTGGTGCGCCTGGCGCGCAGGTTCGGAACACCGGTGACGCAGACGCTGCCGGAGACCGTCGCGGCGGCGATGAAGATCGTCTCAGGGGCCGACATCACGCGACAGTCTCAGGCCGCACACGTTTGGGTCGAGTAATCGGGGTTAACCCTGTCGTCTGTGCACTCGCCGTCAACCCGTTGCGGTAGCGTGGCGGGGCACTTCGCAGGTCCAACAACAATGGGGGTAACACCAATGTCCACGACGCGTGGCATACGGATTCTCGTCGGCACGGCCCTGGCCTCCTCGGTCATCCTGCTCGGGGGGTGCTCCTCGTCCGGCACCACCCCGGCGGCGGCCACCGGCGGCGCGAATCCGCTCACGGGGGGCCTCACGTCCCAGACCACCGCCTCCTCCGGCGGCAGCAGCAGCTCGTCCTCCGACGACTCCAGCACCGGCGGCACCAGCAGCAGCTCGTCTTCTGACGACTCCAGCGGCGGCAGCTCCGGCGGCGCCCTCGGCGGCAGCGACCCGGGTTGCCAGGCGGCGACCTCCGACCTGACCAGCGGCTCCACCACGATATCCAATGCGGCCGGCAACCTGACCGGCGCGATCGCCGCAATCAAGGGGATCGGGGACAAGCTGCACGCCGACGCGGGCAAGTCCAAGAACCCGGCAGCAGCCGCGGCGATCAACAAGCTCGGCGACGACTGGGTCAACATGGCCGGCCAGGCCTCCTCCGGGAAGGTGCCTGACATGAGCGCGATGTCGAGCGACTCGACGGCGATGATCACCGCCTGCTCGGGCTGACGCGCCTCGCCGGCGGCCATCCGCCCTCAGCACTGACGGCCCGGCCGGGGATCCCCAGCCGGGCCTTCGCGTGTCCGTGTGTCCGCGTGTCCGGAACCGCGCCGGCTACGTCAGCGTCGTCTCAGGGCTCAGACACACCCGTGGATGTCGCTCGTCGAGGACGCCACGACCGTGTCCAGCAGCCCGGGCACGATCACGTGCACCGCGTTGACCGTCAGCGTGTGGTCGGTGGCGTCACCGGTGGCGATCTGCTCGTTCAGAATCAGCTTGATGCCGAGCACGTTCACCGTGGTGTTCGGGCCCGGGTTCACGCTGATCGGGACGGCGACGCCGCCGACGGTGATGGTCGCGATGCTCGCCCCGCCGGTACCGCCGGCGCAGACCATCTGCGAGGTGGACGAGACCGCGCCGATCTGGATCGCCGGCAGGCCCAGGACGGCGATGCCGACGTGCTGCACCGAGGCGTTGGCAGTGGAGGAGTCGGGGTTCACGGCGGTGGAGACGTTCGCGCAGAGCGTGTTGGCGTTGATGATCAGGCCGAGGATGTTCGCGTCGCACGGCGGGGAGCTGGTGCTGGCCCCGGTCACCGCGACCGGGCCGGCCTCGGGCGTCGGCGCGATGCTCACCAGGCCGGAGGACTTCAGGCCGTAGGCGTCGCCGGTCAGCAGGGTCTGCCAGGTCACCTGGACGTTGTTGGACGTGATGGTGCCGGCCGGGTTCGTCGTCGAGGCGCCGATGACGTCCGTCCCGGACACCGTTCCGGTATAGGTGAACGTCGCATTGCCCGAGGCGTCCGTGGTGCCGCTGCCGGTCAGGCCGGCGTTCGGGCCGCTGGCGATCTTGAAGGAGATCGGCGCGCCCTGGAGCGGGTCACCGCAGCTGTTGACCAGGTTGGCCGTGACAGTGGCCGGCGATCCGACCGCGAGGTCCTGCTGCGGCGGGGCCAGGCTCAGGATCGAGCCGGGGCAGGAGACGCTGCCGACCGGGGCCCACTGCTGGGACTCGTTGCCCATGCCGCAGCTGGCGCCGTCCACGCCGCCGGTGTTGAGGATCTTGCCGGTGTCGTCGAAGTTGCTGACCACACCGTCGATGGACACGGTGACCAGCGGCACCACGCCGGACTGGTTGCAGTCGCCGGACCAGTTGGCACCGTTCGGCCCGATGTCGGAGGTGTCGAAGGAGCCGTCGGAGGTGCAGCCGGCGCTGAAGGAGTTGATCGTCTGGGTGACGATGTACTGCCCGCTCGGCGCGAGCGGGACGTTGTGCCGCCAGATGTCGTACACGCAGGTGCCGAAGCTGACGTGGATGTAGTCGACGTTGACGTTGACGCCGGTGTTGTTGATGACGCGCACCGCGCCTGCGTCGAAAGTGCAGCCGCCGGTGCAGCCGCCGTATGTGACATTCGGCGCCCCTTCCCAGGGCGTCGGGAAGTTGTTGGGATTGGCGCGCAGGTTGTCGGCGTACCCGAGCTGCACCGCGACATTGGCGTCGGCGTGCGCCCGGCCCGCCGTCCCGACCACCACCGCGGCGCAGGTGAGCACCAGCATTCCCAGGAACGCCAAGGCTCTTCGCACACTCATCGAGGCTGCTGACATGTTCCACCCCTTCTGAACCCGAAACGGAGCGGCGCGGCGGGCAGGTCCACTCCGGACCCGGAGTCGCCGCGCGCGGGGGTGAAGCTATTCGAGCTCTGATTCGCAGTCGCTCGGGCGCGGGCCGGGTGTCTGCTGGCGCGGCGCTTCGCGGGGCGCCAGGTCGATGCCGCATAGCTCGGCCAACGGTGGGGATGGCGGGATAGAATCAGGGAACTGAGTCAATGTGGTGTCCGATGACCCGCGTCACCCCGCAGCCGGCGTCAGCACCTGCTCCGAGAGCCCGAGTCGCTCCTGAAGCACCTCGCGCCCCTGCCAGGTGACCAGCACCGCGCGCGAAGTGCCGACCCGCTTGATCCAGCCCTGATCCAGCGCGTGCTCGCACAGGGCGGCGCCGACCGCACCGGCCAGGTGCGGGCGGCGTTCGGTCCAGTCCAGGCAGGGGCGCAGGGCGGGGCGCTTCGACGCGGTCGGGACTTCGATCGCGAGGTCGGCCAGCCAGCGCTCGCCCTCGGGCGTCAGGCTCAGGCCGTGCCGCCAGTCGACCAGGTCGCGGTCGGTCATCGCGTCGGCGATGGCCACGCCGACGCGGCCGGCCAGGTGGTCGTAGCAGGTGCGGGCGTGGGCCAGGGCGCGGCGGCGGCTGTCGGCGGACAGGGTGCGCGCCGGCGGGGCCGGGCGGACCGGGGCGGCCGCGGCCATGGTCTCGATCAGTTCGGCGACCTGCTGGTCGGCCAGACGGACGTAGCGGTGCCGGCCCTGGCGCTCCTCGGCCAGCAGGCCGCCGGCCACCATCGCGTTCAGGTGCTCGGTGGCGGTGGACGGGGCGACGCCGGCGTGCCGGGCCAGTTCGGTCGGGGTCCAGGCCCGGCCGTCGAGCAGGGCCAGGCAGAAGGTGGCGCGGGTGCCGTCGGCCAGCAGGCGGGCCGTCGCGGCCAGGTCGGCGCCGGCCAGCAGGGGGTTCGCGGTGGTGGGGCCGGTGGTGCTCATGGCAGCGATTATTCTCCGGGTATCGTTCGGCGGCCGCCGAAACGTCCGCTGCCTACCGTCGGGCGCATGACGAGCTCAACCGACACCGCCGCCGGCCCGGACCACATCGCGATCGAGCCGGCCATCCTCTACTTCGGCACCCCGGTGGTCCTGCTGTCCACCGAGAACGACGACGGCTCGGCCAACCTCGCGCCGATCTCCTCGGCGTGGGCACTCGGACACACCATCGTCATGGGGCTCGGCGCCGAGGGCCAGACCGCGTACAACCTCGCGCGCCGCCCGCAGGTCGTGATCAACGTCCCCGGGCCGCATCTGTGGCGGCGCGTGGAGAGCCTGGCCACTGTCACCGGCCGCTTTCCGGTGCCGGAGAGCAAGCCGGCGGGGATGCGGTACGAGCCTGACAAGTTCGGCGTATCGGGGTTCACAGAACGGGAATCGGAGGTTGTCAGGCCGCCGAGGGTCGCCGAGTGCGGGCTGCAATTTGAGGCCGCGATTGCCAGGGCCCTCGCGGACGTCACCGACGACTTCCTCATCGTCGAGGCGCAGGTCCTCAGGGTGCACGCCGACCCGGCGATCGTGGTCCCGGGGACGGACCACGTCGAGCCGGCGGCCTGGAGTCCGCTCATCTACAACTTCCGGCACTACTTCGGGCTGGGCCCGGAATTGGGCCACACCTACCGGAGCCAGACCCCGCGCTGACCGATTCCACACGATCTACCTGGCCTTTCTGATCTGACGTTCCGTTATATTACTCGTCAGTAAGTCGTGACTTCTCATGCGGGCGGTAGTACACAAGTCTCAAATTCCGCACCTGTGAGGAGTGTCACATGAGTGCAACATCAAGGCGTGGCCCAGAAGCCCGAGGTCTGTCACGGCGCGGATTCCTGGCCGGCACAGGCACGGTCCTGGGCGCCGCGGCTCTCGGGGGCTTCTCGGCCTCGCGGGCCGCGGCCGCCGCGCGGCGCAGCGCCCCGATCTCCAACGGAGCCCACGTCCAGGCGCTGATCATCGGCACCGGATACGGCGGCTCGGTCGCGGCACTGCGGCTGGCCCAGGCCGGCGTCGCGGTGGAGATGATCGAGATGGGCATGGCCTGGGACACCCCGGGGTCGGACGGGAAGATCTTCTGCAACCTGACCAGCCCCGACCAGCGGTCGTTCTGGCTGCGGACCGAGACCAAGCAGCCGGTCGGCTACTTCCTGGGGATCCCGATCGATCGCGGCATCCCGCTGTACACCGGGATCCTGGACGCCGAGGACTTCGCCGGGATCACCGTCTACCAGGGCCGCGGCGTCGGCGGCGGGTCGCTGGTGAACGGCGGCATGGCGGTGACGCCGAAGCAGGAGAACTTCGGCGCGATCCTGCCCTCGGTGAACCCGGCCGAGATGTACAACGTGTACTACCCCCGGGCCAACGCCGGGCTCGGCGCCGGGGTCATCCCGAACAGCTGGTTCAACACCACCGCCTGGTACCAGTTCGCGCGGGTGGGGCAGAAGCAGGCCGGGCGTTCCGGGTTCCCGTACGTGTTCGTGCCCGACGTGTACGACTGGAACTACATGCAGCAGGAGGACGCCGGCACGGTCCCCCGTTCTGCTCTGGGCCAGGAACTGCTCTACGGCAACAACTACGGCAAGAAGTCCCTGCAGAAGACGTACATCCCCGCCGCGCTGGCCACCGGCAAGGTCAACATCTCGCCGCTGCACAAGGTGACCTCGGTGTCCCCGGCCTCCGGCGGCGGCTACACGGTGCTGATGAACCAGCTGGACACCACCGGGAACGTGGTCGTCACCAAGGAGGTCACCGCGGACAAGGTGATCTTCGCGGCCGGCAGCGTGGGCACCAGCAAGCTGCTGGTGCAGATGCGCGACACCGGGCAGCTGCCGAACCTGAACGACCAGGTCGGCCAGAACTGGGGCGACAACGGCAACATCATGGTGGGCCGCGCCAACCAGATCTGGGACCCCACCGGCTCCCAGCAGTCCACGGTCCCCTGCGGCGGCATCGACAACTGGACCAACGGCGGCGCGTTCGCCGAGGTGGCCCCGCTGCCGGTCGGGATCGAGACCTGGGCCTCGCTGTACCTGTCGATCACGAAGAACCCGCACCGCGCGCAGTTCACCTGGAACAACAGCACGCAGAAGGTCGACCTGAGCTGGCAGCAGGCGTGGAAGCAGGACGGCATCACGATGGCCAAGACCATCTTCGACAAGATCAACTCCACCGAGGGCACGATCTACCGGACCGACCTGTTCGGCACGTACAAGACCTGGCAGGACGAGCTGACCTATCACCCGCTCGGCGGAGCGGTGCTGAACCAGGCCACTGACAACTACGGCCGGCTGACCGCCTACCCGGGTCTGTACGTCATGGACGGCGCGCTGATCCCCGGCAACACCAGCGTGAACCCGTTCGTGACCATCACCGCGCTGGCCGAGCGGAACATCGAGAACATCATCGCCAATGGCGGCTGAGCTGATCCCCACCCTGGTGTGGGGCACCGGGAACATCGGGCGGGCGGCGATCCGGGCGGTCGCCGCACGTCCCGGCCTGGCTTTGAGCGCGGTGCTGGTGCACAACGCGGAGAAGGTGGGGCGCGACGCCGGGGAACTGGCCGGGCTCGGGCAGCGGCTCGGCGTCGCGGCCACCGACGACGTCGAGGCCGCGCTGGCCGGCGCCAGGGCCGTGGTCTACGCCGCGTCCGGGGACGTGCGCCCCGACGAGGCGCTGGAGGACGTCGTCCGCGCGATCCGGGCCGGCGCGATCGTGGTCACGCCGGCGCTGTACGCGTTCTACGACCCGCACAGCGCGCCGGCCGACCAGCGCGAGCGCGTGCTGGCGGCGGTGGCCGCCGGCGGCGGGTCGCTGTTCGCCTCCGGCGTCGACCCCGGCTGGGCCAACGACGTGCTGCCGCTGATGATGACCGGGCTCGGGTCCCGGATCAGCGCGCTGCGCTGCCAGGAGATCTTCGACTACGCGACCTACGACCAGGAGGACTCGGTCCGCTACCTGGTGGGCATGGGGCAGCCGATGGACTACGAGCCGCCGATGACCGCGCCGGGCGTGCCCACGATGGTGTGGGGCGGGCAGATCCGGCTGATGGCGCGGGCCCTGGGCGCGCGGCTGTCGGCGATCACCGAGCACGTGGAGCGCGCGGCACTCGACACCGACGTCGAGACCGCGACCATGGGGAAGTTCGCCGCCGGGACGCAGGGCGGTGTGCGCTTCGAGGTGCGCGGCGAGATCGGGGGCGTGCCCCGCATCGTGATCGAACACGTGACCCGCGTCCACGGCTCGGTGGCACCGCACTGGCCGCAGGCCCCGGACGGCGTCGGGGCGCACCGGGTGCTGATCGAGGGCCGGCCGCGGATCGAGGTCACGCTCGAAGCCGAGGACGAGGGCGGAAACCGCTCGGCCGGCGGCAACGCGACCGCGGTGGGCCGGCTGGTCGGCGCGATCGAGTGGCTGGCCGACCGCGAGCCGGGCCTCTACGACGCGCTGGACGTGCCGGTCCGCCCGGCCGCAGGGATCTGGGAAGAAGGAACACAGTGATCATCGACATGCCCGAGGGCAAGGAGCCGATCGGCTACGTCTGGGGTGAGATGGTGCCCGGCATCGGCCCCGCGGCGGCGGCCTTCTCGATGGCGGTGTACGAACACACGACCCTCGGCCTGCGCGAGTTCGAGGCGGCGCGCCTGCGGATCGCCCAGATCAACGGCTGCCTGTTCTGCCTGGACTGGCGCACCGAGCGCGCCGGGACGAAGGTCGAGGACGGCTTCGACCAGGCCGTGGCCGACTGGCGCGGCGCGGAATCCCTCGACGAGCGCACCAAGCTCGCGGCCGAGTACGCGGAGCGCTACGCGCTGGACCACCACGGGCTGGACGACGAGTTCTGGGGCCGGATGCTGGCCCGCTACTCGCAGGCCGAGGTGGTCGAGCTGACGATGTGCCTGGGCTCGTGGCTGGCCTTCGGGCGGCTGAACCATGTGCTCGGGATCGATGCGGTGTGCGTGTTGCCAGGGCACTGAGGGGGGACGGGGCGGGACCGGCGGCGGCGCGGCCAGGATCCGGAGCGGCGCGGCCGGGACCGGCGGCGGCGCGGATGGCCGGCGCGGCGCAACCGCAACCGGCAACCGGAACCACCGGCCAACCGGCCAACCGGCCCGAACACGACCGGGCGGCACCGTCGCCGCCTGCGTCGTGCGTACGCGGGCTCGCCACGCTCAGCGCGAGAGCTCCACCATGGTGTCCTCGAAGTCCGGGAACTCGTCCCGGGCCGCGGCGACCACCTCGCGGGCCGTCATGCGCTCGGTTCCGGCGTGCTTCTCGGCGATGGCCGTGAATTCCGGGTGCGGTTTGGAGCGGCGGGTGGGGTGCTCCACCGCCTCGTAGGGTCCTGAGCCGTCGGCCACCAGCCACAGGAAGGAGGGCAGGTCGCAGGCGACCACGCCGGTCTCCCCCTCGGAGCCCAGGAACACGATCGGCTGCTCGGCCAGCGGTGCGTCCTCGCGGACCAGCCAGAAGGCCGCGTAGCCGCCGTCGGCGGTCTGGCCGAAGACCCGGAACTGGCCGGCGTCGGCGTCCGGGTTGGCGGTCCAGCCGCGGAACCAGTCGGCGGTGTCGTCGGGGTCCAGGAACTCCTCGAAGGGTTCGAAGTCCACCGGCGGGTGCTCGGGCGCGTCGTCCTCGTCGCGCTCGTCATCGTGGTCGTTGTCGTCGTCCTCGTCCTCGCCGGCCTCGGCGGGGAAGCCGATCGCGGCTATCGCGGCCAGCGCCGCGGGCAAGGCGAGGTCGTCGTCGTCTTCGATAGTCACGAGCCGTAGATTAGCCGCGCCCGGGGCGTCTACTCCAGCGTCACAGGGAGCATCTCTCCGTGGCGGGCTCCCTAGGGGTATATCCGATGGCGCCACCCGGCAGTGTGCTGGTGAAATGGGTTGCGAGACGCGAGGAGGGGTGTGTCGATGAACACCGTCATCGAACGCGAGCGTCAGGACAACGAGTGGGGTCCGGTCACCATCGTCCACACGTGGGGCGGCTGGCCGTGGCGGGCGCAGTGCGAGGAGTGCACCACGCGCTCCCCGGGACACCGGACGCACGACGAGGCCAGGCAGTGGGCTGACAGCCACTACCACGCGTTCCACGAAATCGGCTGACGCACAGCACGGCACGGCACGGCAAATCACAGCACAGCACGCCGAAGGCCCGGCACCCGCGCGAACGCGGGCCACCGGGCCTTTTCCAAACTTCGGCTCAAGCCTCGGCTCAAGCGCTACTTCTGCTTGGGCAGCACCACCACCGCCAGCGGCGTGCGCTGCGCGCCCTGCCCCAGCGGGTTGTCCTTGAAGATCTCCGCGATCTTCTCCTCGGAGACCGTGGAGGCCTGGCCCAGGATGTTGCAGCCCAGGTCGTTGGCGTCGATGATGGCCACGCCCTGGAAGGTGTCGGCGGCCTGCCCGGTCAGCGACCTGCGCAGCCGGTCGGCGAGCTCGGAGGCGGCCTTGCCCGGGTCGGCCGGGGCCAGCTTCGCCGAGACGTTCGACGGGTACAGCGAGTACTGCGTCGGGCCGTCGATGGCCCGGACCGCGGGGCCGGCCAGCTGGTAGAACAGGCCCTTGCGGCCCACGACCTTGCCGACCGCGCCGGCCGCGGAGGCCGCGACGATGCGCGCCAGGCCCGCCTCCTGGATCGCCAGCTGCATGGTCTCCGGGGAGCCGAGGCCAATGCCGGCGGGCGTGCGGACCACGAACTTCTGCAGCTTGCGGGCCGCGAAGGAGGGCTTGATCTCCCACAGGAAGTAGCTGCGGCCCTGGGAGATGGCCACCACCTTCTCGCTGACCGCCAGGAACCACGGGCTGTTCAGCGCCTCGGCGTGCTCGTCGGACTCCGCGGCGCGGGCGGCGAACTCGGCGCCGTACTCGGAGATCTTGGTGTGGTAGTCGTCGCCCTTGGCGAAGGCGTCGGTCTGGATCGGGAAGCGCAGCACCTGCCCGCTGGACGGCGTGCTGATCGCGATGTCCTTGCCGGGGTTGGCCGCGAAGTACTCCTTGGCCGCCGAGGTCGTGGAGTCCACGTGGGTGCCGGGGGCGTCCACGAAGGTCCTCAGCCACAGCTCGACGTTCAGCAGCCGCCAGAACAGCATGGTGTCGCTGTTCTTGCCGCTGATGAACTCCTCGAACGCGCGCAGCACCGAGGCCTGGTCGAAGTACGGCCGCGAACCGAAGGAGTCCGAGCGGAACACCGTGTGCACGTGGTTCTTGATCCGCAGGAACCACTCGCGCTCCGGCGTGGTGAAGCCGATCTTGTTGCGGCGGTCGACGATCTGGTCCGGCAGCAGGCCGCGCACCGCGTCGCGCAGGATCTTCTTGTTCCAGCCGCCCTTGATGATCGCCTCGGGCTCCAGCGTGAACAGGTAGCGCACCAGGTTGAAGTCCAGGAAGGGCACGCGGCCCTCCAGCGAGAAGCGCATGGTGTTGCGGTCCTCGTAACGCAGCAGCGAGGGCAGCGAGTTGGCGAAGATGTCCTCGACCAGGCGCGCCTTCAGGTCGTCCGGCACGGGGCTGAACGTCTCGCCCTTGTGCTGCTTGGCGAAGCCCTTGTCCAGCATCTGCCGGATGTCCACCGGCTTGTCCAGGCCGAGCTTGCCGCGCACGACCTGCTTGCCGTAGCGGGACAGCACGTCGGTGGAGGAGACCACCTCGCGCATCAGCTTCGTGTACTGCTTCTCCTTGCGCAGCTGGCGCAGGTAGACGAAGTAGTACGGCAGGTAGCCGGCCATCATCTCGTCCGCGCCCTGGCCGTCGAGCAGGACGGTGACGTGCTTGGTGGCCTCCTGCATCACCTTGTACTGCGCGTAGGGGCCGGTGGAGATGGTCGGCTCCTCCTGCGTGCGCACGAAGTCGGCCAGGTCCTCCAAGAACTCGTCCGGGTTCGGGTGGATCTTGTGGCACTCGATCGGGCCGTCGGCCTTGGCCATGACCGCGTCGACGTAGCGCTCCTCGTCGTTGACGCTGCCGGGGAACACAGCGGAGAAGCTGTTCTGCGTGGCGCCGACCGACTCCACGTCCTGCGCGTGCTGCTTCATCAGCTTGCTGATCACCGCGACCACGGTCGAGGAGTCCAGGCCGCCGGACAGCGCGGTGCCCACCGGCACCTCACCGACCAGGCGCATCCGGATCGCCTCGGTGAGCCGCTCCTTGAACTCCTTGGTGGTGTCCTTGGTGAACGGCGAGCGCGGGCCGTCGGCCAGCAGGTCCTCGCGCAGCGTGGTGAACATCCGGCGCTGCACGTCGGAACCCTCGACGACCACGACCTCGCCGGGGCGGACCTTCTCGATCCCGGCGAAGAAGGTGCGGTCGGAGTCCTCGTGGATGCGGAAGCGCAGGTAGCGGTAGAGCGTCTGGTCGTCCGGCGCGGCCTGGACCAGGCCCGAGGCCAGGATCGCCTTGATCTCCGAGCCGAAGACCAGGCGGTGGCCGCCGTCCTGGCCGGTCACCGAGGCCAGGTACAGCGGCTTGATGCCGAAGTGGTCGCGCGCCAGGTAGCTCTTGCCGGTCTCGGTGTCGTGGATCGCGACCGAGAACATGCCGTTGAACCGGTCGAAGGCCGCCTCGCCCCACTCGGCGAAGGCCCGGACCACGACCTCGGTGTCACAGACCGTGCGGAAGGTGTGGCCGAGGGCCTCCAGTTCGGCCATCAGCTCGCGGTAGTTGTAGACCTCGCCGTTGTAGACGGCGGCGTAGCGGCCGTCCTCGGTGAGGAACGGCTGGTCGCCGTGGGCCCGGTCGATGATCGCCAGGCGGCGGTGGGCGTAGCCGACGTGCGCCCCGTCGCTGTAGACGCCCTCGCCGTCGGGTCCCCGGTGGGCGATGGCGTCGCCCATCCTCTTGAGCATGGCCTCGTCATGGGCCCCGAAGACGCCCGCGATACCGCACATGTGCCGTGCCACTCCTCGCCGTATGTAGAACCTGCTCCGCGCTGAGCCAAACCTATACGACGAGCGGGTGACGCCTGTGCGACGTCGAGTAGTGTGATCTACGAGCGGGCAGAGGTCTCCCGTGAGATGCTCCCTCCCCCGGCCCGGCGTGGGATCTTCTGACGTTGCTAATATCGGAGTCGGAGGCGGATTTCCAGCGCATCCGCCTATGCCGGACGCCACGGCTACCGATCCGGGGGGACGACGATGGCGAATGAGACCGTGACCGACAAGTCACCGGATCCCCTCGAAGCAGGCTCCGGGGCCGGCCGCGAACCCGGGGAACCAGTGGGGTCGCCCACAGCGGCTCCGGGCACCCCGCCGGACCCCCTCGACTCAGTCGACCCGCTGGACCCACTCGACCCACTCGACCCACTGGACCCGCACGCCCCGCGTGGCGGCGACCCCATGCGGGCCGCGCTGTCCCCCGTCGAGCCCGTCAAGCCGGCTGAGACCGCCGGCCCGCTCAAGCCCACCGGCGCGCTGCGGCGCAACCCGGTGGTGCGCGCCGTGGAGGCCGTGGGCCGCACCTTCGTCCGCGACATGGTGGTCTTCTTCTCGGTGCCGGTCCGGGAGGTCCGGACGAAGAAGCTGATGGCGATCCCGGCCACGCTGCTGTGCGTCCTGACCATCGGGGTGCTCTGGATCCTGGAGATGAACCGGCCCGGCGGCCTGGCGTTCGTCATCGACATCGCCGGGGTGCGGCAGGGCGAGCCGATCTGGCAGCTGCTGCCGCAGCTGCCGCTGTCGCTGTTCGCCCCGGCCCCGGACCTGCCGGCCTGGGGCGCGATGGCCCAGGTCCTGATCGCCTTCGGGATCGCGGAGTGCTGGCTGGGCTGGAAGAAGATGATCGCGATCGCGATGATCACCAGCGCGGTGACCTCGATGGCGGCCCGGCTGATGGTCTACGCCAGCAACTGGCTGCACATCGGCACCCCGCAGATCGACAACTTCCAGGTCGACACCGGCCCCTCGGTCGCGGTGGTGTCCCTGCTGATCTACCTGGCGCTGCGGCTGCGCACGTACTGGGTGGTGGCGCTGACCGCGGTGTCGATGGGCGGCGAGGCGGCGATCCTGCCGAACCTGGCCGGGCGCGAGCACCTGGTGGCGATCAGCCTGGGCATCATCACCTACTTCCTGCTGGACCGGTGGTGGCCGGCGTGGAAGCGACGGCGGATCGAGCGGGCCACAGCGGACTGAGCGGCGGACTGAGCGGCGGACTGAGCGGCGGACTGAGCGGCGGACTCCGCCGAACGGATGGGGCACACACCCGACCGGATCAATAAGCTGTTCGTCCCATGAGCTGGTATCCCGAACCCGACGAAACGCTCGTCCACCGCGGCCGCGTCAGCTTCGCGATCGGCCGCGCCGAGAAGGTCGCGGGCATGCGCTGGTTCCGTGACGACGCCGGCCGCGACATCGCCGCCGAGCTGCCCGGCTGGCCCGAGGGCCCGGCGTACGCCCCGCGCTCGGACGCCGCCGCGCGGACGAACAAGGCCGCGTGGGGCCTGGGCAAGGCGGTGGTGGTGATCGCGGCGATCGCGGTCAACGCGGTGAGCAACGCCAACCCGAACGTGGATCTCGGCGACGGCGCCCGGCCCACCGACCCGGCCCGCGAGGTCGAGGACTTCCCGGTGCTGGTCGCGGCCCCGGGCACGATCGCGCGCAACCTCCCGCACCAGCTGGATCCGGACCGCCGGGCCAAGCTGTACCGCACCGACCTGGCGGTCACCGACCGGCGGCTGGTGATCCTGGGCACCGTCGCCGACGGCGGGCTGGAGCACCCCGAGGTGCTGTGGGAAGCGCCGCGCGCCGCGCTGGCCTCGGTGGTGAAGCACGCGTTCGGCAGCGGCGGGGCCGATGTCAGCTTCGTGTTCGCGGACGGCTCCTGGGCGCGGCTCGGACTGGAGAACGTCGCGGCGGCGATCCAGATCGCCCACGAGCTGGAGCCGGGCTGCCGGGTCGAGCTGACCGAGCTGGCGGTGAGGAAGCTGGAGCCGAACTACGACAAGCCGCCGGCCGACCACGAGTGGGAGACCATACGGCAGGACAACGGCCGGGCCGTCGCGCAGCTGGTGTTCCGGGCCCGGGGCAAGACGTTCCGGACCAAGCAGAAGGACGTCACGAAGTGGGTCGACGGCGCTCAGGATTGAGCGTCAGCCCCCTGATCGAGGCGTCGATGATCTCGATCGGGTGCACCACCGGCGTGTCGTCCCCCAGGTGCCGGCGGATCTGCAGCAGGCAGCCGGGGTTGCCGGTGGCGACCAGGTCGGGCTCGGTGGCCCGGATCCGCTCGGCCTTGCGGCGTCCCAGCTCCTCGGCCGCCTCCGGGCGCACCAGGTTGTGCACGCCGGCCGAGCCGCAGCAGAAGGCGGCCTCGGCCGGCTCAGCCACTTCCAGGCCGGGGATGTCGGCCAGCAGCTTGCGCGGCTGAGCCCGCACGCCCTGGCCGTGCGCCAGGTGGCAGGCGTCGTGGTAGGCGACGCGGGCCTGGATCCGGTGGCGTTCGGCGCGCGGTTCCAGGTCGGCCAGGACCTCGGAGACGTCGCGGACCTTCGCCGCGAACTCCGCGGCCGGTCCGGCGTAGTCCGGGTCGTCGGCGAGCAGTTCGCCGTACTGCTTCAGGGTGGAGCCGCAGCCGGCGACGTTGACCACGACCGCGTCCAGCTCCGCCAGCGGCACCGTGCCGGCCGCCGGCCGCCGGAACGCGTCGATCAGCCGCCGCGCGTACCGCTCGGCCTCCTGCTCGCGCCCCGCGTGCAGCGACAGGGCGCCGCAGCAGCCCTGCTCCGGCACCACGACGCGGCAGCCCTCAGCGCGCAGCACCCGCGCGGTCGCGGCGTTGACGTCGCTGAAGAACACCCGCTGCACGCATCCGGAGAGCATGGCGACGGTGGCGCGGGTCTCGCCCTCGGGCCAGGTCTGTGCCGGCAGCGTGCTCCACGCCTTGCGCAGCGTGGTGTCAGGCATCAGCGCCTCCATGGCGCCGAGCTTCGGGAAGCGGCGCAGCAGTCCGCTGGAACGGACCAGCGCCGCGACACCAGTCCGGCGGTACGCCACCGCGCCGAGGGCCGCCACCCGCAGCCGCGCCGGGTGCGGGAAGAGCCCGAACACGAGTTCCCGGAAGGCTTTGTCGCCGCGGCGCTCGGCGTAGGCGCGCTCGACCTCGGGACGGAACTCCTCGATGATCCGGTCGTACTGGACGCCGGAGGGGCACGCGCTCACACAGGACAGGCAGCCCAGGCAGGAGTCGACGTGCTCGGCCACCGCGTCGTCGAGCTCGGCCTTGCCCTCGAGCACCTGGCGCATCAGGTGGATGCGGCCGCGCGGCGAGTCGTTCTCGTCACTGGTGAGCGCGTAGGTGGGGCACGCCGGAAGGCAGAACCCGCAGTGGACGCATGCGGAAGTCAGGTCGTCCAGGTTCTCGCCCATGGCCGGGAGTGTACTGATCGACAGTGCGCCGTCCACAGCGAAAACGGCTCCTGATCTCGTTCGTCGAGATCAGGAGCCGTTCCACGGAGGGTGAGCGACGGGGCTCGAACCCGCGACAACTGGGATCACAACCCAGGACTCTACCAACTGAGCTACGCCCACCATGGTCCCTCACGGCGCCGAATCCCGGTCTCCCGGGCCCTGCGCCGTGCTGGCACGCCAAGAATACATGAATCCGGTGGTGCTCTGCACAACCCTTTAGCTCGGGCCCCGCAGGGCCCGAGCGGAGGTCAGGAGTCCGCGCGCGCCGTGGCCGCGGCGGCCTCCTCGGCCTCGATCCGGCCGGCCAGGGTGCGCGCGGTCTCCGAGTCCGGGCCGGGCTGCGGGACGAAGATCGCGTCGCGGTAGTAGCGCAGCTCCGCGATCGAGTCGCGGATGTCGCCGAGCGCGCGGTGGTTGCCGGTCTTCTTCGGGGAGTTGAAGTAGACGCGCGGGTACCAGCGGCGGGCCAGCTCCTTGATCGAGGAGACGTCCACGATGCGGTAGTGCAGGTGCTGCTCGAGCTCGGGCATGTCGCGGGCCAGGAAGCCGCGGTCGGTGCCGACGGAGTTGCCGGCCAGCTGCGCCTTGCCGGCCTCGGGTACGTGCTCGCGCACGTAGGCCAGGACCCGCTCCTGCGCCTCGGCCATCGTGACGCCGTCGGCCAGCTCCTCCAGCAGGCCCGAGGCGGTGTGCATCTCGCGCACCACCTCGACCATGCCCTCCAGCAGGCCGGGGAGTTCCTCGGCCGGTGGTGCGATCACCACGTCGACCCCGTCCCCCAGGACGTTCAGCTCCGAGTCCGTGACCAGGACGGCCACCTCGATCAGAGCGTCCTTGTCCAGGTCGAGCCCGGTCATCTCGCAGTCGATCCACACCAGCCTGTCACTCATGGATCCACCCTAGTGGGGACCTGGCGGAAAGCGTGATCGACAACTGGGTTGACCTTCTGCGCGCCAGCAGCCTAGGCTGAGATCGTCAACCACGTTGTCCATATGACTCGAATCAAGGGGAACCCACCATGCCTTTGGCCACTCTCGCCGACGCCCCGCGCTTCGCCCGCGACGGCTTCACCTTCCGCCCGCTCGCCGTGCCCTCGCGCGGCAGCGCCGAACTGGCCGTCTGGGCCCTGGAGCTGGAACCCGGCGCCGTCAGCGAGGCGCACAGCGTGGACCGCGAGGAGGTCTTCGTGGTGGTCAGCGGCACGGTCGCGGCCACCGTCGCCGGGCGCGAGGCGACCGCCGGCCCGGGCGACGCGATCATCGTGCCGGCGCACGCCGACTTGAGGATCCGCAACGCCAGCGACCAGGACCCGGCGCGGCTCACGGTCGCGACGTCCGTCGGGATGCGGGCGATCGTGGACGGCGCGCCCTTCACGCCGCCGTGGGCCCAGTAGGAAGGCCGGATGAAACAAGTAGGACGGCCCGGCAGGACGCCCGACGGGACGCCCTGAACCCGACCTGGGCCACACCGTGCAGGCGCGACCCGGTCGTCGGCGATCCCGGTCCGGCTCGTGGCCGACCTACCCCTCGCGGCCCTCGCGGCCGCCTCTGGCCCGGGAGGCCAGGTAGGCCTCGCGATAGCGCGCGGGCTGGGTGCCCAGCACCCGCAGGAAGTTGGCGCGCATCGCCGGGCCCGAGGCGAAGCCGGAGCGCCGGGCCACCTCGTCCACCGGCAGGTCGGTGGACTCCAGGATGCGCTGGGCGGCGATCACCCGCTGGGAGTTCACCCATCTCAGCGGCGTGGTGCCGGTGACCTCCAGGAAGCGCCGGTCGAAGGTGCGGCGGGACATCGCGGAGTGTTTGGCGAACTCGTCGACGTCGAAGGGCTCGGCCAGGTGGTCCAGGGCCCAGCTCATGGCGTCGCCGATCGGCGTGCCGGCGCCGAGTTCGCTGGGCAGGTGGCGGTCGAAGTACGCGGCCTGGCCGCTGCGCCGGCCCGGCCCCACCACCAGGCGGCGGGCCAGCGCGCTGGCCGCCTCCGCGCCGTGGTCCATGCGGACCAGGTACAGACACAGATCCAGGCCGGCCGCGGCGCCGGCCCCGGTGACCACGTCGCCGTGGTCGATCTGCATCGAGCGGGCGTCCACCTTCACCCGGCGGTGATGGCGGGCCAGGGCCGGCGCGTACATCCAGTGCGTGGTGGCCCCGCGGCCGTCGAGGACGCCGGCCGCGGCCAGCACGAAGACCCCAGAGTCGAACGCGGCCAGCCGCGCGCCCTCCTTGTGGGCCTTGCGTACCGCGGCCAGCGCCGGTTCCGGAGGCCGCTCGCCCGGCGCCCGCCAGGCCGGCACGATCACGGTGCCGGCCTGGTCGGCGCCGGACAGGCCGAACGGCGTGGACACCCGCAGCGATCCGGTGGTGGCCAGCGGTCCGGCCTCGCCGGCGCACACCAGTAACCGGTAGTACGGCAGGCCCATCACCCGCCGGTCCACGCCGAACACCGAGATCGGTATCGAGGACTCGAACAAGGGGGCGTCCCTGAACAGCAGGACGGCGACGGTACCCCGGTCGCGCGTGGGGGCCAGGCGCGGGCGGGGGGCAGTCAGTGTCATTCGGCGGGCTGACCTCTCTGGTCCAGATGGATCGTCGGAACGAGCCATTTTCCTTTGTAGGCAAAGGGAAAAGCGACTTGGAGCGGAAGCCGTGCCGGGCCGGTGATTATCAGAACACATACATGATCGGGGCACACGTGTCCACCCGCGCGGCCGGCCCCGCGAGGGCCCGCCCGGGTGGCGCACAGTGGTGATCTGTGTTCATCTACCAATAATCTGTGGTGATCTACTTGCAGGATCTGCGGTGATCTACTGCAGGATCCGTACGGGGACACCAGGCGCGGGGGGACGGCCGGAAGGGGGCACGGCGCATGGAGCGGACAGCACGCACGGACCGGCGGCAGGCACTCGGCGCGGTACTCCGGGATGTGGTGGCCGAGTGCGGGCCCAGCCTGCGCGTACTCTCCGGGCAGGCCGAACGGCGGGCGTACGAGACCGACGCGCTCACCGTGCACCGCGTTCTGCCCGGATTGGTACTGCTTCCGGCCGACCGCTCCCAGGTGGCGCCGATCGTGCGCGCCTGCGTCCGGCACGGCGTCCCGTACGTCGCCCGCGGCGCCGGCACCGGGCTGTCCGGCGGCGCGCTGCCGGCCGAATCTGGCGTCGTCATCGCGCTGGCGAAGCTCAACCGGATACTTGATGTTGACCCCGACCGGCGGGTCGCGATCGTGGAGCCGGGCGCGACCAACCTGTCCATCAGCGCGGCGGCCGGCGAATACGGGCTCTACTACGCCCCGGACCCCTCCTCCCAGGTGGTGTGCACGATCGGCGGCAACGTCGCGGAGAACTCCGGCGGCGCGCACTGCCTGAAGTACGGCTTCACCTCGCACCACGTGCTGGCCGTGGAGACCGTGCTGCCCGACGGCGGCACGGCGGTGCTGGGCTCGGACGACATCGAGGCGCCCTGCTACGACGCCCCCGGCTACGACCTGCGCGGCGTCTTCGTCGGCGCCGAGGGGACCTGCGGCGTGGCCACCCGGATCGCGGTCCGGCTGCTGCGCCGGCCCGAAGCGGTGCGCACGCTGGTCGCGGACTTCCCCGACGTGCCCTCGGCCTGCGAGACGGTCAGCGCGGTGATCGCCGCCGGCATCGTGCCGGCCGCCATCGAGATGATGGACAACCTGGCCATCCGGGCCTGCGAGGACGCGGTGCACGCCGGCTACGACCGACAGGCCGCGGCCTCGCTCATCATCGAACTGGACGGTCCGGCCGAGGAGTGCGCCGAGCAGTTCGAGCAGGTCAGCACCCTGTGCTCGGAGCACGCCTGCACCCGGCTGCGCATCGCTCGCGATGCCGCCGAACGCGCCGCCATCTGGGCCGGCCGCAAGGCCGCGTTCGCCGCGATGGGACGGCTCTCGCCGGAGTTCCTGCTCCAGGACGGCGTCGTGCCGCGCACCCGGCTGGCCGAGGCGCTGGCCGGCATCGCGGACCTGTCGGCGGCGGCCGGGTTGCGTGTTGCCAATGTCTTCCACGCCGGCGACGGAAACCTGCATCCGCTCGTTCTGTATCGCGAAGCCGACGGCCAGGGACCGACCGCCGAAGCCCTCGCCGCGGATATCGCAGAGCTCTGTGTCGCCCTCGGCGGCTCGCTGTCCGGCGAGCACGGGATCGGCGTGGACAAGGCGTGCTCGATGCCCAAGATGTTCTCCCCCGCGGACCTGACGGCGATGGACCGTCTGCGCGCCGCGTTCGACCCGTCAGGGCTGTGCAACCCCGGCAAGGTTTTCCCGACTCCCGCGCTGTGCGGCGAGGCCCGGGCCGGGGCCTATCAGCCGCACCCGCTCGAAGAGACCGGAAAGATCCAAAGATGGTAGGCGCCTCCTCCTCCGCATCCCACGCCGACGGCGGCCCGTCCGCGGCCCAGGGCACGTCGGCCGACGGCGCCGGTGCGCCCGAACCGCCGGCCGGCCCGCGCTCGATCACCCCGACGACGCTGAAGGACCTGCGCGACGCCGTCTCCACGGTCGGCGCGGTCCTGATACGCGGGACCGGGACGGCGACCACCTGGGGCGCGCCGGTGCGCGACGCGCGCACCACGGTGTCGCTGGCCGGCATGGACCGCGTGCTGGACCACCGCCCGGCCGACATGACGGTGCACGTCCAGGGCGGGATCCGGCTGGACGTGCTGCAGTCCGAACTGGCCGCGCGCGGCCAGTGGCTGCCCTACGACCCGGCCCGTTCGGAGGCCACCATCGGCGGCCTGCTGGCCACCGGCGACGCCGGCCCGCGCCGGCTGGCCTACGGGTCACTGCGCGAACTGGTGATCGGCGCGACGATGGTGTTCCCGGACGGCGCGATCGCCAAGAGCGGCGGGCACGTCATCAAGAACGTCGCCGGCTACGACCTGGCCAAGCTGTGCCACGGCTCGCTGGGCACCCTCGGCGTCGTGGCCGAACTCGTCCTGCGCGTGCACCCGCTGCCGCAGACCTCCCGCACCGTCATGGTGCGCGACGTGAACACCGCGCTGGCCCAGAAGCTCACCTGGGCCCTGACCCGCTCGGCGATCGAGCCCACGGCCGTGGAGTGGTGCGAACCGGAGCAGGTCCTGGCGGTGCGCTTCGACGGAACCGCCGACGGCGCCGCCGCGCGCGCCGCGGCGGCCCGCTCGATGCTCACCGGCAGCCTGGCCGAGCTCGACGCCGGCGAGGCGCACAGCTTCTGGGAGTCGCACGCGGCCCGGGTCGTCGCCGAACCCGGGGACACCGTCCTGCGCGCCGCCACCCGGCCCGGCATCGACCCCGGCTTGGTCGGTGCGCTGTCGGCGTTCGCGGACCGCGCGGGCGTCAAGGCGCTGCTCACGTGCAGCCCGGCCACCGGCGCCTACACGGTCCGGGTCACCGGCGCCGACGCCAAGGCCCATGCCGAACTGGTGAAGAACTGGCGCACCTCGGTCGAGGCCGTCGGCGGCTTCGTGATGCTGCGCCGTCGCCGCCCCGGGGTGGACGCGATGGTGGAGTCCTGGGGCCGTGCGCCGGGCAGCGTCGAGGTGATGCGGCGGGTGAAGGGGAACTTCGACCCGGAGAACCGGTTCGCCCCGGGCCGTTTCGCGCCCTGGTTCTGAGAGTTCTGAGAGTTCCGATTCCGAGAGTTCCGAGAGTTCCGACCGGTCACCGCGCCGCGTCCGGCGTCAGGAGATCGGCAGCCCCTCGGTCTCGTTCTCGCTCCGGCGCGCCGGCTCCGGGTCGGCCTGCGGCGTCTCGGTCCAGCCGAACGCCAGCGAGGCGCCGGTCATGGACAGCAGCATGCCGATCAGGAAGCCGCCGAGGTTGCTGGTCATCCAGCTGGCGACGGCGAACAGCAGCGAGAGCACCGAGTAGAAGGTGCGGTGCATCGGGTCGAAGATCAGGCTCAGGCCGAGCACGACCAGCAGTACGGGGACCGCGTAGCCGGCCATTCCGTACAGGCCCATGTGGATGCTGACCTTCATGGCCGTGTGGTAGAGCGAGAGCATCTCGCCGCCGCCGAGGGCCACCAGCAGCCCGCCCCAGAAGGGCCGGGTGCGGCGCCAGTGCCGGAAGGCACGGCGCGCCCCGCCGCCTTCCTCGGGGGCCGGGGCCTCCGGGAAGAGGAGGGGCGCGCCTTCTTCGTGCTCTGTCACCGCTCAGCAGCCCTTGCTCTGGAAGGTCATGCTGAGGTTCGGCAGCGAGAACGTCGAAGCCGTGGACGCGTAGTTGTCCTGGCGGACGTCCGTGATGTCCACGCTGTCGGCCTGCTGCGCGAAGGTGTACGCGTGGCCTTCGATGCTGGGCACCTCGGTCAGGTTGCTGGCGTCCCGGCCGATCTGGATGTTGGTGAAGGACGCGTTGCCCGACAGGTCGGTGCCGTCCAGCACCAGGTTGGTCGCGTGCACCGGCGTGGATCCGGTGCCGGCGCGGATCACCAGGTTGACCCCGACCAGGTTCACGCTCTGGCACAGGTTGTAGACCTTGGCATCGCCGATCACCGAGGTCATCACCACGGCCTGGCCGTTGCTGCTCTTCAGCCAGGGGTTGCCGGGCAGCGCGGAGTCCAGGTTGCCGTACTGCTGGAAGTTCGACCCGGTCAGGTGGTCCGCGGTCACCACGAAAGGCATCCCGGAGATCGCGAACTGCACACCCAGAGCGCCCTGCGCGGTGAGCACCACGAGCGCTCCGGTGGCGGCCAGCGCG
This sequence comes from Catenulispora sp. GP43, assembly GCF_041260665.1. Lineage (NCBI taxonomy): Bacteria > Bacillati > Actinomycetota > Actinomycetes > Catenulisporales > Catenulisporaceae > Catenulispora > Catenulispora sp. GP43. The sequence goes on from NZ_JBGCCT010000002.1 coordinate 417,923, forward strand.
GCCATCCCCGGTATCGCGGCCCGGCGGTAACGGACTCTGCCTTCGCGTTTCGTCGCCATTCGGCTCCTTTCCGTTCCTGTCACCAGGCGCAAATGGTGCCGGCGCGAACGCCTGGACGAGAAGTGAACCAGCACCGGCACGGCTGGAATGTGACATGAGTCACCCACGAGGTGACTGACGGGTAACATACTCTCAGGGTTTTGAATCGGTCAACCGTTCGGGCCCTGATTCAGTCGTCGCCGACACCGGGCCCGGCCTGCGCCGGGGCACAAGGCGCGACCGATCGGGGATGGTCGGCCGAGGCGGCGTGCGAGGCCTTCGCGGCGATCTCGGGGCCGGCGAAGGGCGCGACCACGAAATACACCAGAGCGGGCAGAAGGGTCGCGAGCTCGGCCGAGCGGCCGTCGGCGATGTACCGGTAGAGCGTGCCGTAGGCGCCGGCCACCACCGAGTTCACCACCTCGTCCCGGTCCACGCCCGGCGGTGTGGCCGGGGCCAGGGCGAAGAAGGCCTCGAAGGCATGCAACTGCTCCGAGCGCGCCCGCCGCCCCTCCGGTCCGACCGCGTCGATCTCCACGATCGCGGCCGTGGCGAAGGCCGGCACGCTGGCCAGCACGTCCAGCAGCACGGCCAGCACCGCGCAGGTGGCGCGGGTCCAGGTCTCGATGTCCGCCGGGGACTGCGGCAGCGGACACAGCCCGTCGCCGTCCCCGGCCCCGGCCTGGTCGGCCTCCTCCAGGAACGCCTGCCGCAGCATCGCGAACAGCACCTCGGTGCCGTGCCGGTAGGCGGCCAGGAACGCGCCCTGCTTGCTCTCGAAGTGCTCGTAGAACGCCGGCCTGGTCACGCCCGAGACCCGGCAGATGTCGCTGACCGAGGCGTTGGCGTAGCCGCGTTCGGCGACCGTGCGCACCAGGCCGTCGTACAGCCGGTCGCGCTGGGTGGCCGCCACCTGCTCGCGCGGCACCCGGCTGGGGCCGCGCTTGATCGCCCGCTGCGGATCGCGCGGGGAGCGCGCGCCGGGCAGCGGGGCCAGAACGGGTGAAACAGGCATCTTCTCCCCCGGGGGCTTGACTGGCGAACCCTGCGGAGTTACAAACTCCACGGGTTTTGTTACCGGCCGGTATCAGAGCGTGAGCCGTACTGGATCACCGAAAATCGGTACTCGCTCACCCAAAGCAGCGTTCTTCGATCTCGTGCAGTCTCCACCGGCGTCATCGTCGACGCAGTCCCCGCTCATCTGACATCCCCGCTGACGAGGGAGCGTGAACATGGCTGTCCCAGGCCTGTTCCACCGGCTCAGAAAACGTACACTCACCGCGGTCGTGGGCACATTGGCCCTGGTCGCCGCGGTCGCCTCGCCGTCCGCCGCGGCGAGCGGGCAGCCTTCGGGCCCGTATACGGGCATGGGCACCTGCCCCACCTCCAGCACCCAGATGCAGGACCCGAACCAGGCCGTCGTGGGCTGCACGGTGGCCACGATAGGCGGCGGCGGGTTCACCGTGGGTTCCACCCAGGTGAACTTCAGCTCACCGATGACCGTCTCCTTCGGCGTCACCTGGGCCAAGGGCGGCCCGACGGTCACCTTCCCGGACAAGAGCACCGCCGAGCTGTTCTCCACGGTCACCCCGACCGACGGCAAGGAGTTGCAGTCCAGCCCGCTGGACGTGCCGATTCCGGGCCTGTCCAACTTCTGGCCCGGCGTCACCAGCGCCATCGTGCTGATCGAGCCGGCCGGCCCGATCACGAACTTCGCGCCGCTGTCGGCCGGGGAGAACTACCCCATCTTCCAACTGCCGATCAAGCTGCACCTGCTCAACGCGTTCCTCGGCCTGGACTGCTACGTCGGCTCCGACAGCGCGCCGATCGTGCTGAGCCCGACGGCCGGGACCACGAACCCGCCGCCGCCGAACCAGCCGGTCAAGGGCAGCACCGGAACGATCTCGATCGGCCGGGACCCCAACGGCTTCAAGGACACGGTCGTCGGCTTCTCCAACGCGACACTGAACGACAACGCGCTGCCGGTGCCCGGCGCCAACGGCTGCGGCCTGTTCGGCAGCGCCGACTGGATAGTGAACCTGCTGTTCGGCCTGCCCTCGGCGGCCGGGCACAACGCGATCACTCTGTCCTCGGTCACCACGAACCTGGCCGTCGACTCCAGCGACAGCGATCTGATCAACGCCATCGACGCCACCAGAAAGTGAGCCCGTCATGCGCTCCCGCACCCTCGCCCTGACCATCGCGGCCGCCGTCGGCCTCGTGCTCGGCGCGGCCGGCCAGGCCGGCGCCGCCACCGGCGGCGTGCTGACCGTCGGCAGCGCCGGCGGCACCAACGTCAACGTCGGCGACAGCCTGGCCGGCGCCATCAACAGCGACTTCATCTTCACCACCGGCAGCGGCACCATCGACTGCAGCAGCGGCCAGTTCACCGCCGGGGTCACCGCGAACCCGGCCGTCGGGGGCAACGCCACCGAGTCCATCACCCAACTGCACGCCGACCCCGCGAACTGCACCACCACGGTGAGCGGCACGATCGGCGTGGTGAGCGTGGAGATCAACGGCCCGGCCACCGGCACCGTGGTCGGCGGCACCACCTCGACGCTGAAGGTCACCGGCCTGGACGAGCAGGTCACCCTGTCCTCGTTCCTCGGGAACGTCACGTGCGACTACGGGACCACCGGCTCGGTCACCGAGATCGACGGCAGCCTGTCGAACACGGACAACTCCATCAGCTTCGCCACCCAGAACGTCAACCTGATCAGCGGCTCCGGTCTGTGCCCGAGCAGCGGCACGTTCCAGGGCGGCGTCGGTCCGGTGCTGGACACCACGCAGAGCAGTCAGGCGACCTTCGTCAACTGACCGCCCCTCCCGCCATCAACGCCACAAGAAAGTGAGTCCCTCATGCGAACCCGTACCCTCGCCCTGACCGCTGTGGCCACCGTCGGCCTGGTCCTCGGCGCGGCCGGCCAGGCCGGCGCCGCCACCGGCGGCGTGCTGACCGTCGGCAGCGCCGGCGGCACCAACGTGAACGTCAACGACATCGTCAAGGGCGCGATCAACAGCGACTTCGTCTTCACCACCAGCAGCGGCACCATCGACTGCAAGACCGGCCAGTTCACCGCCAAGGTCACCGCCAACCCGAACAAGGGCACCGGCAACGCCGTGGAGTCCATCACCCAACTGCACGCCGACCCCGCGAACTGCACCACCACGGTGAGCGGCACCATCAGCGTGGTGAGCGTGGAGATCAACGGTCCGGCCACCGGCACCGTGGTGGACGGCACCAGCCCGAAGCTGAAGGTCACCAGCCTGGACGAGCAGGTCACGCTGGCCTCGTTCCTGGGCAACGTCACCTGTGACTACGGGACCACCGGCTCGGTCACCGAGATCGACGGCAGCCTGTCCAACACCACGAACTCGATCAGCTTCGCCACCCAGAACGTCAACCTGATCAGCGGCTCCGGTCTGTGCCCGAGCAGCGGCACGTTCAAGGGCGGTGTGGGTCCGGTGCTGGACACCACGCAGAGCAGCAAGAAGGTCTTCGTCAACTAGCGGTGGCAACAGAACGTGACGAACGGGCGGTAGACCCAATACGCTGAACTGCCCCACAAGCGGAGGGGCCCGGTCGGGCTCCGGGCTCCTCCGCTTCTTTTGCGCTGTCTGCTTCTTGTGCCCTGCCTTCTTCTGCCCTGTCTTCTTCTTCTGCCCTGTCCTCGCTGTGTCTTCTAGCGAGTTCGGTCCAGATAGCGGCGGCCGGCCTCGACCAGCGCCGGCACCGCCGCCCCGGCGCGCTCGAAACCCTCGCCGAGCGTCAGGCCGCGCTCGTGCCGGTAGTGGATGCCCTCCAGGATCACCGCGAGCTTGTAGTGGCTGAAGGCGATGTACCAGTCGAGGTCGTCGACGATCAGCCCGGTCGCGGCCTGGTAGCGGTCGACGATCTCGCGGCTGTGCGGGAAGCCCTCGTGGTTGGTCAGGCCGCCGCCGGCCGCGGCGAGGATCTCCTTGGAGGGGTGGCCCGGGTCCTCCCAGTAGGTGAGCAACAGGCCCAGGTCCGCCAGGGGATCCCCCAGCGTGGACATCTCCCAGTCGAAGACCGCGGCCACCGACGACGCGCCGGCCTCCGGCAGCCGCATCATCACGTTGTCCAGCCGGTAGTCGCCGTGCAGGATCGTCGAACGCTGAGTCACCGGCACCGCCGCGCGCAGCCCGTCGCCGAGCTCGAACAGCCCCCTGATCTCCCGGCTCTGCGACGCCGCGTACTGCCGGTCCCAGCGGTCCAGCTGCCGGTGCAGATACCCGTCCGGGCGCCCGAAATCGGCCAGCCCCACCTGCTCGGGATCCACCCGGTGCAGGGCGGCGAGCACGTCGACCAGGCTCTCCCCCACCGACCGCCGCTGCGCCACGCTGAGTGCCGCGCACTGCGTCCGCGTCCGCAGCACCACACCCCCGACCTTCTCCATGAGGTAGAACGGGGCGCCGATCACGCCGGTGTCCTCGCACAGCACGTAGGCCCGCGCCACCGGCACCGTCCCGGTCCCGTGCAGCGCGGAGATCACCCGGTACTCGCGGCGCATGTCGTGCGCCGTGGGCAGCACGTGCCCCAGCGGCGGGCGGCGCAGGACCCAGGTCCGGCCGGCGGCGTCGCGCAGCTCGTAGGTGAGATTGGAAAGACCGCCGGCGATCAGCTCGGCGGTCAGCGGGGGCCTGGCCTCCACCTGTGGGATGTCGGCCAGGTAGGCGGCGACGGCGGCCGGGTCGAGCCCGGCCAAGGCGGGCGCGGCGGGGTCTGTCACCCTTTGAAAGGTATGGCCTATCGTTCCGTCGCGGAAGAGCGAGGTCGTTCTGAAAGTCGCAAGATCGCGGCACGTCTACGGCACCACCAAGGCGGCCCTGATCCACCAGACCAAGCACCTGGCGGGCGAACTGGCCCCGGCGGTCCGCGTCAACGCGATCGCCCCCGGCCTGGTGAAGACGGAGTTCGCCCGCATGCTGTGGGAGGGCGCCGAGCCCGACGCCAAGTACCCGTGGGCGCTGGAGCGGCTCGGCGAGCCGCAGGACATCGCCGACGCGGCGCTGTTCCTGGCCAGCGACCTGGCTTCGTGGATCACCGGCGAGGTGCTGGTGGTGGACGGCGGGGCGATGATCAAGGGTGGGATCTGAGGCTGCCTGCCACGTTCACGCCCCTCACGCCCCTCACACCCCCGAAGCGCGCGCCGCGGCCACCAGCCCCGCGGCGATGCGCTCGACGTCCTCCTCGGACGTCACATACGGCGGCATCACATACAGCAGTTTCCCGAACGGCCGGATCCAGACGCCCTTGTCCATCGCGGCCTTCGTCGCGGTGCGCATGTCGGTCGGCTGCTCCATCTCGATGACCCCGATCGCGCCGAGCACCCGCACGTCCGCCACCCCGGGCAGCTCCCGGGCCACTTCCAAGTGCGTGTTCAGCTGCTTCTCGATCCCCGCCACCGGCTCGCGCCAGCCACCGTCGAGCAGCAGGCCGGTCGAGGCGTAGGCGACCGCGCAGGCCAGCGGGTTGGCCATGAACGTGGGCCCGTGCATCAGCACCGGGGCCTCACCGCTGGAGATGCCGTGCGCCACGCGGCTGGTGCACAGCACCGCCGCCAGGGTCAGGTATCCGCCGGTCAAGGCCTTGCCAATGGTCATGATGTCCGGGCTGACGCCGGCGTGGTCCGCGCCGAACAGCTCGCCGGTGCGGCCGAAGCCGGTGGCGATCTCGTCGAAGACCAGCAGCAGGCCGTGCTCGTCGCAGATGGCGCGCAGCACCTTCAGGACCGCCGGGTCGTAGAAGCGCATGCCGCCGGCGCCCTGCACCACCGGCTCGACGATGATCGCGGCCAGCGTGTCGGCGTGGCGGGCGGCCAGGTCCGCCAGGTGCGCGGCGTACTCCTCGGTGAGCTCGGCCGGCGGGCGGTCGGCGAAGACGTGCTCGGGCAGGACGTCCGCCCACAGCTGGTGCATGCTGCCGGCCGGGTCGGTGACGGCCATCGCGCCGAAGGTGTCGCCGTGGTAGCCGCCGCGCACGGTCATCAGCCGGGTGCGCGCGGCGTGGCCCTGCGAGCGCTGGTACTGCAGGCACATCTTGATCGCGACCTCGACCGAGACCGAGCCGGAGTCGGCGAAGAACACGTGCTCCAGGCCGGCCGGGGCCATGCCGGTCAGGCGCTCGGCGAGCCGGACGGCCGGGGCGTGGGTGAGGCCGCCGAACATCACGTGCGCCATGGAATCGAGCTGGTCGCGCACCGCCTGGTCCAGTACCGGGTGGCGGTAGCCGTGGATCGCCGACCACCAGGAGGCCATGCCGTCGACGAGTTCGCGGCCGTCGGCCAGGCGGATGCGGACGCCGTCGGCGGAGACCACCGGGAACGGCTCGACCGACGAAGGCATCGGGGCGTAGGGGTGCCAGACCTTGTCGCGGTCGGCGGCGGCCAATTCGGGGGTCCAAAGTTGTGCGTCGCTCACCCAGGAATGAAACCACTTCGAACCTTCTGGGGGATAACTCGGTGTGTCTTCCGCCGTTCGGCTCATCGATCGGCATATATGAGAAGGAAGCGGCGCACATGTATCGGTATGCACCGCTCATCCGCCACGAACCTGGAGAAGACCAGAGTGCGCACCGGGACCCCGCGCCAACCCCGCCGGACTCTCGGCGTCGCCGCCGTCGCCACGCTGATCGGCGGCGCGGCCCTCGGCTCGGCCGCCATGCCGGGCACCGCCAACGCCACCGTACAGCCGGTGGCCACTCCGATTCCGCTGACCAGCGTGCCGACCGACGGCGCCACCGGCATCCGCACCGAGGTGCCGGTGAGCGTCACGGCACAGTCCGGGGAGCAGTTGGCCTCGGTCACGCTGGCCGCGCCCGACGGCGCCACCGTGCCGGGGTCGCTGAACCCCCAGGGCACGGTGTGGACCGCGGCAGACCATCTGCGCACCCACACCAAGTACACGCTCACCGCGGTCGGCGTCTCCTCCGACGGCACCCAGGTGACCCGGACCTCGTCGTTCACCACCTTCGCGCCCTCGGCCGACAGCCAGCTGAAGTTCCAGACCACCGAGCCGCAGAACGGCGACCTGGTCGGCGTCGGCATGCCGATCCTGGTGCAGTTCACGCACTCGGTCACCGACCGCGCGGCCGTGGAGAAGGCACTGGTCGTGCAGACCGACCCGCCGCAGGCGGGGCACTGGAGCTGGCTGTCCGACGCCCGGCTGGACTGGCGTCCGGAGAGCTACTGGCAGCCGGGCACCAAGGTCCGGGTGTCGCTGAACCTGGACGGCGTGCCGGCCGGGTCCGACCAGTACGGCGGGAGCGACACCTCCTTCGCCTTCAACGTCGGCCGCAAGCAGGTCTCGGTCGTGGACCTGTCCAAACACGAGATGACCGTCTACCAGAACGGCAACACGGTCCGCACCATGCCGGTGACCGGCGGCAAGCCGGGCGACGACACCTGGGGCGGCACCATGGCGGTCATCGACAAGGCCTCCGACGTGCACATGACGTCGCGGTCGGTCGGCTTCGGCGACGCCTACGACATCCCGGACGTACGGTGGGCGATCCACCTGACGTACTCGGGCACGTACATCCACGCCGCGCCGTGGTCGGTCGGGTCGCAGGGGTACGCGAACGTCAGCCACGGGTGCGTCGGCCTGTCGACGGACCGCGCGGCGTGGCTGTTCTCGAACACCCTGCCCGGGGACCTGGTGCAGGTGGTCAACTCGCCGAAGACGGTCTCGCCGGGCAACGGGTACGGCGACTGGATGGAGAGCTGGAACCAGTGGCTGAGCGGGAGCGCGGTGAAGGTTTAGAGGGCACGCGGCCCGTCGCGCTTGACCTGGAGTCGACTCCAGGTCGTAGCGTCGGCCGACATGACGATGAACTACCGCGTCCTCGGTGCCACCGGCATCGAAGTGAGCACCTACGCACTGGGCACCATGATGTTCGGCCAGATCGGCAACCCCGACCACGCCGACAGCGAGCGGATCATCCACGCCGCGCTGGATGCCGGGATCAACTTCGTCGACACCGCGGACATGTACTCCACCGGGGAGTCCGAGGAGATCGTCGGCAAGGCCCTGAAGGGCCGGCGCGACGACATCGTGCTGGCCACCAAGGTCCACTTCTCGCTGGACGGCGAGCGCAACCACGGCGGCAACTCCCGGCGCTACATCACCCGCGCCGTCGAGGACAGTCTGCGCCGTCTTCAGACGGAGTGGATCGACCTGTACCAGATCCACCGCCCGGACCCGAACACGGACATCGAGGAGACCCTCGGTGTCCTGACCGACCTGGTCCACGCCGGCAAGATCCGGTCCTTCGGCAGCTCCACCTTCCCGGCCGAGCAGACCGTCGAGGCCTGGCACGTGGCCGAACGCCGGGGCCTGATGAAGTTCCGCACCGAGCAGCCGCCGTACTCGATCCTGGCCCGCGAGATCGAGCGCTCGGTCCTGCCCACCGCGCAGCGCCTGAACATGGGCGTGCTCACCTGGAGCCCGCTGGCCTGGGGCTTCCTGAGCGGCAAGTATCGCCGCGGCACCGACATCGACCTGACCGCCGGCCGCGCCGCCCTGCGCGCGGACCGCTTCGACCCGTCCCTGCCGGCCAACGCCGCCAAATACGACGCGGTCGAGAAGCTCTTCGGCCTCGCCGACGACCTCGGCATCTCCCTCCCGCAGCTGGCCACCGCCTTCCCGCTGGCACACCCGGCGGTGACCTCGGTGATCATCGGCCCGCGCACCATCGAGCAGCTGGAGTCCTCCCTCGCCGGCCAGGACCTGGTCCTGGACGACGCGACCCTGGACCGCATCGACGAGATCGTGGCACCGGGCACCGACCTCGTGTGGGTGGCCGAAGGCGGCGGCTGGCTGCCCCCGGCGCTGAGCCGGCCCGCCCTGCGGCGCCGCACGCCCGACGACCGCGCCGCGGCTACCCCGGACGCGGAGGCGGCGGAGGAATAATCACAGCATGATCGAATCCGTCGCGAACGTCGCCACCGACCGCCCCGAGCGCTACCTGAAGCAGCTGGTCTCGCACCTGGGGAACACGATCGACGCCGAGCAGTCCGAGGACGGGCACACCGGCACGCTGATCTTCAGCTCCGGCGCCTGCGAGCTGAGCGCGGAGCCCGGCACGCTGCGGCTGACGGCGCGGGCGCAGGACGCCGAACGGCTCGCGGCGGTGGAGGACGTGGTGGCGCGGCATTTGGTGCGATTCGGGGAGAAGGACGCGCTGGTTGTGCGGTGGTCCGAGGCGGCGCAGGTGTAGGAGTCGGCGGAGGTGTAGGTATCGATACCGGTGCTAGTGCTAGTGCTTGTGTAGGTGCTGGTGCCGGTGTAGGTGCCGGGTGGCCATCGTCGGCCGGGCATGCTGAAGGTGCGCTTGATGAGCGCTCCGCGTGCCCGGCCGCAGTGTTTTGGGATGGGCTGGTTCGCGAGCTGAGGGCCGACAGCTTGCGAAAGCGCCGGCCGCCCCGCGCGGTATCCCGCCTCAGCGCCCTCGCCCGGCCCGCACCCGCCGCACCAGGTCCGGCGCCGCGTCGTCCCAGTCGGGGTGGGCGAAGCGGAATCCGGTGTCGGGCAGCCGGCCCGGGATCACGCGGCGGCTCTTGAGCAGCAGCTCGGTGTCCGAGCGTAGGGCCAGGGCGCCGAGGGCGGCCATCGTGCGGGTCGCCGGCAGGCCCAGGGGCATGCCCCAGGCGTGGCGGAGGGTGCGGGTGAAATCGCGCTGGGGCAAGGGGTTCGGGGCCGCCAGGTTGATCGGGCCGGTGAGCTGTTCGTGGGTGATGAGGTGGTCCAGGGCGGCGGTGAAGTCGTGGTCGTGGATCCAGGACACGTACTGGGCTCCGCCGGCGACCGGGCCGCCGAGGCCGAGGCGGGCCAGCCAGGACAGGTAGTCGAAGATGCCGCCGCGGTCCGGGCTCATCACCATCGCCGAGCGCAGGGCCACCTTGCGGGTGTGCGGGGTGTCGGCGCGGGCCTGCTCGCGTTCCCAGTTCTTCGCGATCTCAACGCTGTACGCCCAGTACGCCGGCACCCCGGCCTCGGCGCCGCCGATGACGCCGTCCTCGTCGTGCGGCGTGCCGAAGGAGTGGGCGTAGATGGTCGCGGTGCTCGCCTGCAGCCAGAGGCGAGGCGGGCGTTCGGCCCGGGCGATGGCCTCGCCGACGGCACGGGTCGACAACACCCGCGAGTCCATCATGTCGCGCAGGTTCTCGGGCGTGTAGCGGCAGCTGACGCTGCGTCCGGCCAGGTTCAGCACGACGTCGCAGCCGTCGATCTCCGCCGCCCACGCCCCCGGCGTCCGGCCGTCCCAGCGCACCTGGTTCGGGCGCACCGGGTTCCGGCTCAGTACTACCACCGAGTGCCCGGCCGCTGTGAAAGCACGCTCCGCCACCGCGCCGACGTGCCCGGTTCCGCCGGGGATCACGATCTTCATCTCGCGCCGCCCTCTCGTTTAAGCGATCGCTCAAACTATAGCGGGGCGGGATTCCGCGCAGGTCAGCGGGTTCGGATCAGCGGGGTCGGATCAGCGGAGTCGGATCAGCGGGGTCCGAACATCGTCGCCAACCGCCCCAGCCCGTCCGAGCCGTACCCCTGTGCGACCGCGCGCTCGATCGCGGCCCGCGCGGCGTCGAGCATGCCGGTGTCCAGGCCGTGGTCACGCGCGGCGGCGGTGATGTGCCGCATGCTCGACGCGGCCGAGGCGATACTGGACCGCGAACTGGGGAACTCCCCACTTTCGATCTGCGCCGCGAAACGCGTAGCCATCTCCGGCAAGAGCCCGCCGATGCCGGAAGCGAAGCCCACGAACTCACTCGGAGCGATACCTTCAGCGCCGGCCAAGGCGAAAGCGTGCAGCAGCCCGTTGGTAGCAGTCGCGAACAGATCCAGGAGCGCCACGTCGAAAGCACTCGCCCGAGCCGGATCCGAACCGAGGTAGACGATGCGCTCACCGAGCGCGGACAACGCTGACGCCACTCGCGCGTGCACATCCGGATCGCCGCTGAGCAGGACCGTGCCGGCCGGCGTCCCGATCATCGGCGTCGGAGTGAGGATCGCGCCGGGCAGATAGGCGATGCCCTGCGCGCCGGCCCATCGCACCGTTTCCCGCACCTGCCCGGGATCGCCGCTGGTCAGATTGACCAGCGGACGCCCGCCGAACTCCACCCCCTCCACGACGCCCCGCACCGCCGCGTCATCGATCAGGCAGGCCACCACCAGATCTCCCGCCCGTACTACCTCCGTGACCGAACCCGCCACCGAAACCGCGGCCGAGACCGGACCCGGAAGCTCCGAAACCCTGCCCGGCGTCCGGTTCCACACCGTCACCGCATGCCCGGCGCGCACGAACGCCGTGGCCAGCGCCTGTCCCATCGGGCCGAGCCCGAGTACCGCGATCTTCTGTGCACCACTGTCCATGCCGCGAAGCTAAAGCCTCACGTTGACGTAAGAGTCAACCCCGCGCTCTCCTGGAGCCATGAAGATCGGCGAACTCTCCCGCCGCACCGGCACCTCGATCCGCGCCCTGCGCTACTACGAGGAGCAGGGCCTGCTCGCCCCGGCCCGCCTGCCCAGCGGCTACCGGATCTACGACGACCGCAGCGTGGCGACCGTCCAGCGCATCCGCGTCCTGCTCTCCGCGGGCCTGGGCACCTCGGCCATCGCCGAGATCCTGCCGAACGTCGTCGACGACTCGGTGGTCCTCACCGGCCGCTGCCCGGAGCTGCACGAGGGACTCGCGGTCGAGCGCGCCCGCATCACGCAACAGATCGAGGACCTGGAGGTGGCACGGGACATCCTCGACTCACTGATAGGGCGACCGCTGGTGATCACGAACGCCTGAGAACCGCGGCCCTCACGCCGCCTCCGTCACCGCTCCCAGCAAAGCAGGCAGGAACAACCGCTCCAGCGTCCCCGGCGGCAACTCCCCCGGCTCCACATAGCTCTGCGCCAGCGCCCCTTCGCGCACCGCGATCAGCATCCTGACCAGCGACTCCAGCTCCACGCCGGTCCGCAGCCGCATCCCGGCGCGCGCCAGCAGGTCTCCCAGCAGCCGCACCGCCTCGACCCGCAGTCCGGCGTCGTGCTCCGCGAGCCGTTGCGCGGCCTGCGGGTCCCGGATCGCCGAGAGCGTGAACTCGGTCGTGACCAGGTACCACGTCCGCTCGGCCTCATCGAAGTCGGCCAGCGCCGCGGCGATGCCCGCCAGCGTCACCGGTCCGCTGCTCAGCGCCGCCGCCTGCTTCTCGAAGCGTTCCAGGACGCGCTCCGCGTGCCGGTCGAACAGCGCGAAGAAGAGCTCTTCCTTGCTCGCGAAGTTCGAGTAGAACGCACCGCGGGTGTAGCCGGCGCGCTCGCAGACGTCCTCGATGCGCGTTCCGCCGAACCCGTTCTCGGCGAACGCCTCCAGTGCCGCGTCGAGCAGCTTGGCCAGCGTCTGCGGCCGGCGCTTCGTCATCCCTTTGGGCACGGGCCCTTGACACCTCCTCCGGACCCGGTCAACGATACAGGAACGCATCCGATACATCGACGTATCCGATAACCGGAAGGGTTGCCATGACCACCACCGAACCGGACGTCCACGCCGTCGAGCAGGCCGTCGGCGACGTCGCGCAGGAGCTCTACTTCCCGGTCCCGCCGACGTTCGACGACGTCGCGGCCGAGCGCCGGTACCGCAAGGAGCAGCTGGCCGCGGGCTTCCGCATCTTCGGCAGGTTCGGCTTCTCCGAGGGCGTGGCCGGCCACATCACGGTGCGCGACCCGGAGTTCCCGGACACCTTCTGGGTCAACGGCTTCGGCCAGTCCTTCAACCAGATCAAGGCCTCGGACCTGATCCGCTGCGACCACGACGGCAACGTCCTGGAGGGCCGCTTCCACGTCAACCGCGCGGCCTTCGTCATCCACGCCGAGGTGCACCGCGCGCGCCCGGACGTGATCGCCGCCGCGCACTCGCACTCCCTGCACGGCAAGGCGTTCGCCTCGCTGGGCATCCCGCTGGACCCGATCACCCAGGACGCGTGCACCTTCTTCGAGGACCACGGCCTGTACCTGGGCTACGGCGGCGTGGCCAGCGACGTCGAGGAGGGCAAGCGCATCGGTGCCGCCCTGGCCGGCTACAAGGCCGCGATCCTGCAGAACCACGGCCTGATCACGGTCGGCGAGTCGGTGGCCGAGGCGGTGTGGTGGTTCGTGACGATGGAGCGCTCGTGCCAGGCGCAGCTGCTGGCGATGGCCGCCGGGACGCCCAAGCACATCGACCGCGAGACCGCGCTGATGGTGCGCGAGCAGATCGGCGGCCACTTCGCCGGCTGGTTCCAGGCGCGTCCGATGTGGGACCAGATCGTGGCCTCCGACCCGGACCTGTTCGACTGAGGCGCCTCGCCGACAGAAGGCCCGGGCTCGCCGAGCCCGGGCCGCACTATGCCACCGCGCAGGGCTCAGCCGGCGTCCGGCCCGCACGACAGCGCCGTGATGAAGTGCAACGGCACGGACGTGTCGCCCCACGCGGGCGGGGCGGGTGTGTCCCGGCAGCCGGTGATGAAGATCTGCCCGACGATGTTGGTCGGGGTGTCGACGTAGAAGTCCTCCACCAACAGCGACGTCTGCCCGGGCGGCGGCAGGGTGGGCACGGCCTGCGACGGAGCCGCGAACACCGTGACGGTGGCGGCACTGGCCAGGAACGCCGCGGTGGACCCCAGCCAGATCCTGCGCTTCGTGCGGGCCGTACGCGTACTGTTTTTCATCGTCCTGCCTCCCCTTGTTCCCTGCACGGATGAAACGCCGACCGCGTATCGCGGTGACCCGTGAAGAGATACGCGGCCGGGTTACATCGAGCCCTCAGTCGAGCCACTTCAGGAGTACGTCGGTGTCGCCGGCCTGCATGGAGCCGCGCACCACCGGGTCCATCCGCTCCAGCGAGCCGGCGTACTCCAGCTCCATCGCCCACACCACCTCGGGCCCGGCGAGCTGAGCCAGTCGCGCATAGCCGCTTCGCAACACCGTGCGATCTTTGAGGCGCAGGCAGTTGCGCAGTGCCTGCTGCACCAGGACCGCGTCGTCGGCGTACGTCAGCGGCCAGGCGAAGGCGTTCGGCCACCAGTCACGCGCGACCGTCGGCATCACCTGTGCCACACCGCCGAGTTCCGTACAGCGCCGCACCACGGCGACCCGCACCGCTTCGCTGGTCGTGGTGTTGACGAACACCTCCTGAAGGAGCGCCGGGGCGACTCGGCGCCGTCGTACCAACCGCATCCGCGCGCCTTGCGCCGCCTTCGGATGCCGCGCCACCCACCGGTGCCACCGCCGCGGACCCGGCAGCCACACCACCACCTGCTGCCCGAGCCGCAGACACCCGCGCGCGGTCAGCCGCGGTAATCGCCCGATGCCCTGCACGGCGGCCCCGATCCCGGCGAAAAGCAGCGCGAGTGCGGGCCCGATCAGGGCGAACGCGCCGAACAGCAACACCGCGCCGGCCGCGATGGCCAACAGCATCAACACCACGGTGAGCGCGGCGGAGAACGGCGCTGTGACGGCGTGGATCACATCGGTTCACGGTAACGCAGAACACTGAGGGAGAACCACGGCCGGATCCGTTGTGTGTTGTGAACCGGACGGCCGCCGGCGAACCAGACGGCGGCCGCCGGACCGAAGTCCGACGGCCGCCGCGAATGGCCCGCCCGGCGCCTGAGCGCCGGCCCTGTCTCAGGACGTCAGCGCCGGCGCTGTCCCCGGTCCGCAGGACCCGGCGCGCGCCGGGGAGCCGGCATCACCTCCGTGTCACGGCATCGCCGCCAGATGCGGGGCGACGGTGTTCACGAAGCTCCACCCGTTGCTCGCATCCCAGTTGATCGACCACGTCATCGCGCCGCGGATGGTCGGCCAGGTGCTCGGCGGGACGAACGAGCCGCAGCTCGTCTTGGCCGCCAGGCAGTCCAGCGCGTTGTTCACCAGCGACGGCGAGACGTACCCGCCGCCGGCCGCGCTGCCGGAGGCCGGCAGGCCGAGCCCCACCTGGTCCGGGCGCAGCCCGCCCTGCAACTGGATGCAGGCCAGCGCGGTCATGAAGTTCTCGGTCCCCTCGGCGTACACACCCTGGTCGCAGCCGTTCATCGACCCGGAGTTGTAGTACTGGGTGTTGGAGATCGTGAGGATGTTCTTGATGTTCAGCGCCAGCTGGAAGTACGCCATGCCGGTCGACTGCATGTCGATCGTCTGCGGGGCCATGGTGATGATCAGCCCGGAGCCGGCCTTGCCGGACAGCGTGTTCAGCGCCTGTGCCATGTAGGTGGCGTTGACGCCGTTCTCCAGGTCGATGTCGACACCGTCGAACCCGTAGCTCTGCATGATGCCGTAGACGCTGTTGGCGAAGTTGTTCGCCGAGGTCGAGTCGCCGACGCTGATCGCGCCGTTCTGGCCGCCGACCGAGACGATCACCTTCTGGCCGCGCGAGTGCAGCGTGGCGATGTCCGCCTTGAACTGCGCGTCGGTGTAGCCGCCGAGCGCCGAGGACAGCCCGGAGTCGACGCTGAAGGTGACGCCGCCGGGGTTGCTCGGGTCGGCGTTCGCGAAGGCCACGGCCACGAGGTTGTACCCGGAGGGCACGGCCGCCAGGCTCAGCGGCTTGGCGCTGTTCACGAAGTCCTGCCAGTAGCCGGTCAGCACGTGCTTGGGCAGCGAGCCGCCGGTGCCGCCGGAGCCGGAGGTGGTGGCGCTCACCGCCGAGGACTTCGCGGACTCACCGGCCGAGTCGGTGGCCGAGACCGCGTAGCTGTAGGTGGTGGAGGCGCTCAGGCCGGAGTCGGTGTACGAGGTCCCGGACACGCTCGCGACCTTGGTACCGCCGCGGTACACGTTGTACCCGGTCGCACCGCTGGACGCGCTCCAGGACAACGACACGGAACTCGACGTCGTACCGGTCACCGACAGACCGCCCGGAGTCGGCGGGACCGAGGTCCCGCTCCCGGCCGTGGTACCCGTGACAGCACCGGACTGCGCCGACTCCCCTGCAGAGTTCGTCGCGGAAACCGTGTAGCTGTAACTGGTGGAGGCGCTCAGGCCGGAGTCGGTGTACGAGGTCCCAGACACGCTCGCGACCTTGGTGCCGCCGCGGTACACGTTGTACCCCGTCGCACCACTGGACGCGCTCCAGGACAACGACACGGAGCTCGACGTCGTACCCGTCACCGACAGACCGCTCGGAACGGGGGGCACCTGAGTCTGGCCACCCGGTCCGACGAGCGAGACGTCGTCGGCGTAGTACGTACCCTGCCCGTACCAGCCGTGCAGGTAGATCTGGACGCTCGTGGTCGAGGCGCCGGTCGTGAAGCTGGTGCTCAGCTGCTGGTACGAGGTCGCCGACGGCGTCCACGTGGAGCTGTAACCGGTGGCGCCGATGTAGACGTAGGCGCCCTCGACGTAGGCCGACAGCGTGTACGCCGAGTTCGGCTGCACGGATATGGTCTGCGTGCACTGCGCGTCGTCGGAGTTGTTCGCCGCTCCGGCCAGCGCGTGACTGCCGCTGTGGACCGGCGAGCCGACCACGCTGCCGGTGCCCGCGTCACAGGTCCACGGGCTCAGGCTTCCGCTTTCGAAGCCGGGGTTCACCACCAGGTTGCTGTCGGCGCGGGCGCGGGAAGCGCTCAGGGCGACGGTCATCGCGGCGGCGACAAGGATTGCGGCCAGCATGGCCGCGAACGCGCGGAGGCGCGTTCTTGCACAGGTCAAAGCACACCTCTCTCGGGGAAGACTCCTGGATCTTGTGGGGTTAGTGGTCTACACCACGGGGGCTGAGTTCAAAATGGTGTAGACCAGACGGGGTGTCAAGAGTCTGAACGCCCAGCGATTCCTAAGGGAATGCAAAGGTTCGCCGCGACTCGGCGAGAAGCGTGGCTGGTTCGGTGATCCCGCGACGGAGGAACCGGCCGTCGGCGGACGCGTGCAAGAAGAAGGTGCAGGACGCCGCCACTGCGCACGTCGGCGAAGTACGGCGGCGCCGTGCCCGCGGCCCCCGGCGGCTTTGGAGCGTGCGATCGGGAACCTCGTGGACAACGCGCTGAAGTTCGGGACGCGGGCCGGCATCGCGGTGCGGGCGGTCGCCGGGTACGCCGTCATCGAGGTCGGCGACGACGGGCCCGGCATCCCGGACGCCGACCTGCCTTACGTTTTCGACCGCTTCCGCCGCTCGCCGGATGCGCGGTCGCTGCCCGGGTCGGGGCTCGGCCTGGCGATCGCCAAGCAGGTCGCCGAGGCGCACGGCGGCCGGATGGAGGCCGTGCCGCAGCCGGTCGGCGCGCTGCTGCGGATCACGCTCCCGGCCGCAGCAGCACGGTGAAGGGCACGCCGATCCGGCGCCAGGCCTCGGCGGCCTCCTCCCAGACCTCCAGGGCGATGCTGTAGGCGTCCAGGTCGGCGAAGGCGAAGGTGTTGCTGTCCTCGACGACGGTCAGGATCCCGCCGCCGGTCGCCGGCGGGGGCAGCCACTGCAGGTCGGCGAGGCAGTCGGCGAGGGCGTCCCAGTTGTGGCCGAAGTAGGCGGGGAAACGGTAGGAGCGTTCGCATTCCTCGAGGAACTGCGGCTTGTCGTGGACGCGCGAGCAGTCCACGAACACGCAGCGCCAGGCGATCTCCTCGGCCTCGGTACGGATCTCGGCCGCCGACCGGTCGGAGTTCCAGACGCGGACCCCGGGGCCGGCCTCACCGAGGACGTGGGCCAACGCTGTCATGTCGCACCACCTCGCACCACCCGCAGGAAGGACTTGTAATGGTCCTGGGTGTAGTAGAGCTCGCCGTTCTTGCCGAGCACGAGCCGCCGCGCCCCACGATCGACCGCCCCCGGCGTGGCGACGGTGTACTCGCGGTAGTAGCCGCCGGGCTCGGCGGGCAGCTGCCGCTCGTGGTTCTGGAAGGTGACGCCGTCCTGGCGGTACTGGAAGCCGCCGCCGTTCTCGATCCGCTTGATGACGTCGCGCGCCTCGGCGGGCAGGCTCGTCTCGGCGACGGTGGCCATGCCCGCGGGTTTGAGGGACGCGGGCGAATTCCTGCTGGACGAGCCGCCGCAGCCGGACAGCCCCAGGACCGCGGCGACCAGGAGCGCGAGCAGCGCCGCGAGGGGCGCGGCACGGGACGTGGCTCGGGACGTGGCACGGGACGCGGCACGGGACGCGGCTCGGGGCGACGCGGACGGGGTCACGGTCGCGAGCCTAACTCACGGTGATCATCAGGGCACGCGGCCGGAGCCGACCGATGCACCGTCGACCAGGGTGGTGCCGACGCGAACTCGCCGCGCCGGCACCGGCGGTTCATCCCCGCAGCATCCCGCTGAGCTCCGCGGCGGCCGCATGCGGATCCGCGGCCTCCGTCAGCGCCCGCACCACGACCACGCGCCGCGCGCCGGCCGCCAGCACTTCGCCGAGGTTGCCGGCGTCGATGCCGCCGATGGCGAACCAGGGCCGCGCGCCTTCGGGCGCCAGCACCGCCGCGTACTCGACCAGGCTCAGGCCCGGGGCGGGGCGGCCGGGCTTGGTCGGGGTCGGCCAGACCGGGCCGGTGCAGAAGTAGTCCACGCCGGGCTCCATCGCCGCGGCGTCGACTTCCTCCTCGGCGTGGCAGGACCGGCCGATGAGCGGTCCGGCGCCGATGACGCTGCGGGCCAACGAGACCGGCAGGTCGTCCTGGCCCAGGTGCAGGACGTCCGCGTCGGCGCCGAGCGCCACGTCGGCGCGGTCGTTCACGGCCAGCAGCTTGCCGTGGCGGCGGCAGGCGTCGGCGAACACCTCCAGGGCCGCCAACTCCGCCCGCGCCTCGATGCCCTTCTGGCGGAGCTGGACGATGTCCACGCCGCCGGACAGGACCGCTTCCAGGAACTCCGGCAGGTCGCCCTGCTTCTCGCGGGCGTCGCAGCACAGGTACAGGCGCGCGTCGGCCAGCTTGTCGCGCAGAGCGGATGCCGGGGCAGCGGTGGCGGTAGCGGTAGCGGTAACGGTAACGGCAGCGGTAACGGCAGAGCTCACAGCTCGGCCTGCGCGCGCCGCCGCACCTCGGTGCCGCGGTTCTCGCGCAGCGCCTGGACCGGCGTGCCGGGCAGCGAGTCGTCCGGCGTGAACAGCCAGCGCAGGGCTTCCTCGTCGGAGAACTTCGCGTCCCTGAGCAGGGTCAGGGTGCCGGTCAGGCCCTTGACCGTGTGGTCGTCGATGAGGAAGCCGGCGGGGACGTGCAGGGCGTTGTTCTCGCCGCGGCGGACGGCGATCAGCTGGTTGTCGCGCAGGAGCTGCCGGACGCGGGTCACCTGGACGCCGAAGCGCTCGGCGACATCGGGCAGGGTGAGCCAGTCCCCCACCAGAGCGTCGGTCTCGGGGTCGATCGAGTCGCGGTGGGCCTCGGCGTGTGCGGTGCCAACTGCGGTGTTCTTCTCAGTCACGCTCCCAAGCATGCCAGGTGTTCTAGAGCACCGCCGCCGTTAAAGGTGCTCCCGCATCGGCCACCCGGGCGGCGTCCATCACGGCTCCGGCGGTCACCAGGCGGCGGCCCTGCGCCAGATCGCGGGGGCGCCCGATCGCCAGGACGGCGGTCAGCCGGGCGTGTGGATCAAGCCAGCACACCGACCAGGACGGCGTGCTCAGGTCGCCGCGCAGCACCGTGCGGTCGGCGGAGGTGTGGTGCCCGATGTACTGCACCATCCGTCCGAACTGCTCGCTCCAGAAGTAGGGCACCGGGTCGTACATCTCGGCGCCGACGCCCTCCAGCAGGTTCGGCACCAGCGACTGTGGGCCGCGCAGGGCGTTGTCCCAGTGTTCGACGCGGATGTGGCGTCCGCCGTAGCGCACGCTGCGATACGCCGCGACGTCCCCGACCGCGAACACGCCGGGCACGTTCGTCTCCAGATGCTCCGAGACCAGCAGCGAGCCGTCCTGGGCGCGGTGGAACGCCTCGCCGAGCCAGCGGGTGTCCGGGCGGGCCCCGACGGCGACCAGGGTGTGGTCGGTACCCGGGGGCGGGCCGGTGACCGGGTCCGAGCACTTGAGCACGGCGCCGGCCTCGGCGTACCAGCCGGCCATCGCCTGCCCGATCGCCGGCGGGAAGATCGCGGCCAGCGGGCGCTCCCGCGCCTCGTGGACCACGACCTCGGTCCCGGCGTTGCGGGCCGCGGTGGCCACCTCGGCGCCGATCCACCCGGCGCCGACGATGGCCATCGGCTTGCCGCCCAGGACGCGCTCGCGCAGCCGCAGCGCGTCCTCGTAGGTGCGCAGCGTCTCGCCGAAGCCGAGCTGGACCGGCACCGATCCGGTGGCCACGACCAGCCGGTCGTAGCGCAGCTCGACGCCGGTCTCGGTGGTCACCACGCCGGGGGCCCAGCCCACGGCGCGCTCGCCGAACCGGCACTCCACGCCGGAGTCGGCGAAGTCGAACGCGAAGGCGAGCTCCTCGACCTCCTCGACCGCGCCGCGCCCGGAGGCGAGCATCGCTTTGGACAACGGGGGCCGGTCGTAGGGCGCGTGTTTCTCCTCGCCCAGGAACGTGACCGAGCCCTGGAAACCCTTTTCACGCAGCGACCGCACCGTGTGCAGTCCCGCCATGCCGCCGCCGACGACAAGAACACGTTCTAGTTTCATCAGTCCGTCACTGTATCCCGGGGACAACCTGTATGCGCCATCATGGTCGCCGTGGCGAGCGAGGACTACCCGGACACCCCGATCGAATCCGACGAGGACGACGGCAACGCCGATATAGCAGCCGACGACGCCGGCCCGGACCACGGCCGGTCCCCGCACGCGGTACAGCGCGTGACCTGGGCCGAGCTGTTCTTCGACCTGGTGTTCGTGTTCGCGGTCACCCAGGTCGCGCACGCGATGTACGTCGGAACCGGCTGGGCGGACCTGGGCCGCTCGGTGCTGCTGTTCGTGCCGTTCTGGTGGGCCTGGGTGGGCTGCGCCATCGTGTTCAACGGCATGGTGATCTCGGCGACCAAGCGGCACCTGGTGCTGCTGGCCATCGCCGGGGCCGCGTTCGTCATGTGCATCTCGGTGCCGGACGCCTACGGCAACCGCGGCGTGCTGTTCGGCGCGGCGTACCTGGTCTCCCGGATCCTGCTCGGCGTCACGATGCAGGCGCGCGACGCCTTCCAGGTCCGGCTCAACCCGTTCACCGTCGGCGTGTTGGCGGGCCTGGCCTGGACGCTGGCCGGGCTGCTGCCGTCGGAGACCCGGCAGTGGGTGTGGCTGGCGATCGCGGCGATCGAGCTCGCGGTCCCGATCGTGCTCGGGCACCGGCTGGACTCCATGCAGTTCGACGCCTCGCACCTGCCGGAGCGCTTCGGGCTGTTCGTCATCATCGCGCTCGGCGAGACGCTGGTCGGGATCGGGCAGGGCGGCACGCGCAACGCGCTGCACGGCGAGGAGGCGGTGACGCTGTTCGTCGCGTTCCTGCTCTCGTGCGGGCTGTGGTGGACGTACTTCCAGTACGGCGCCTCGGCGACCGAGCACGCGCTGAAGGTCGCCAAGGTCCCGGCGCTGCTGGTGCGCTCTTCCTTCTCCTACGGCCACATGCTGTTCGTGCTGGGCATCATGCTGGCCGCGGCCGGCATGTCGCAGGCGGTGGCCGACCCGACGGCGCACCCGCACGGCGTGCACGCGCTGCTGCTGGGCAGCGGCGTCTCGCTGTACATAGCGACCTTCTGCTACACGCGGATCATGATGTTCGGCGGCGCCTCCTGGACCCGCACGGTGGCCGCGCTGCTGGCCATCGTCATCACCGCCTGCTCCCCCGCGCTGCCCGCGATCGCGCCGCTGGCGCTGCTCGCGGCGCTGGTCATCGCGCTGAACGCGTTCGAGTTCTACTGGGTCGGCTCCGGCAAGCCGCTGATGCTGATCAACGTCTGGCAGGGCGCCGCCGGCCGGTGAACGTCTTGTGTGCGGCTTGTGTTCGGCCGGGCCCCGGCGGAGGGCCACCGCCGTACATCGGACGTCGGATCTAGACTGTGGACCATGCCAGTGCCTGCCAGTTCCGACGTCCTGATCATCGGCGGCGGCCTGATCGGGTTGGCCACCGCCTGGCGGACCGCCGCGCGCGGACTGTCGGTGACGATCTGCGATCCGGCGCCGGGTTCCAACGCCTCCTTCGCCGCCGCGGGCATGCTCACGCCGGTCACCGAGCTGCACTACGGCGAGGAGACGCTGCTGGGCCTGAACCTGGCCTCGGCGCAGCGCTATCCCTCCTTCATCGAGGAGCTGCGGGAGGCCTCCGACGGCCTGGACCCCGGGTACCGCGAGGCCGGGACGCTGGTCGTGGCCTTCGACGCCGACGACCGGGAAGTCCTCTCCGAGCTCCACACGTTCCAGCAATCCCTGGGCCTGAAAGCGGAATGGCTGACCGGCCGTGACGCCCGGCGGCTGGAGCCGATGCTGGCGCCGGGTGTGCGCGGCGGGCTGCTGGTCTCCGGCGACCACCAGGTCGACAACCGGATGCTGCTGGCCGCGCTGTTCGCGGCGCTGGAGCGGAATCCGGACGTGACGATCGTGCGCGCGAAGGTCGCCGAGCTGACCGTGACCGGGGACCGCGCCACCGGAGTGGTGCTGGAGGACGGCACCGCGCTGTCGGCGGGACAGGTGGTGCTGTCGGCCGGATGCTGGTCCGGGCAGATCGCCGGCGTCCCCGAGGGGCTGATCCCGCCGGTACGGCCCATCAAGGGGCAGATCCTGCGGCTGGCGGTGCCGGACGTCTTCAAGCCGTTCCTGTCCCGTACGGTGCGCTACGTCGTCCGCAACAACCACGCCTACCTCGTACCGCGTGCGCACGGCGAACTCGTGCTCGGCGCGACCGTCGAGGAACAGGACTACGACACCACGGTCACCGCCGGCGGCGTCTACGAACTGCTGCGCGACGCCCGCGAGCTGGTCCCCGGCATCACCGAGCTGCCGCTGATCGAGACCCGCGCCGCGCTGCGCCCCGGCACCCCCGACAACGCCCCGCTGATCGGCCCCACCGCGCTGCCCGGGCTGCTGTACGCCACCGGCCACTACCGGCACGGGGTGCTGCTCACGCCGGCCACCGCGGACGGCATGGCCGAGATCCTGGCCACCGGCGCGGTCCCGGAGGCGCTGGCGCCCTTCAGTCCTCTCAGGTTCGCGGGATCCCAGAAATGAGCACTGAGCACATCATGCAGCTGTCAGTGAACGGCGAGCCCTCGCAGATCGCCGAGGGCGCCACCGTCGCGGACCTGGTCGTCTCGGTCGTCGAGGCGGCCCGGGACGGCAACCGGGGCGGCATCGCCGTGGCCGTCAACGAAACCGTCGTCCCGCGCGCTTCCTGGGACGGCACCCCGCTCGCGGCCGGCGACCGGGTGGAGATCCTCACCGCCGTGCAAGGAGGCTGAGAAAGCCATGACTGCTGAGAAAGCCATGTCCGACCCCGTCTCCGACGCCAGCTTCGAGATCGCCGGGAAGACCTTCTCCTCACGGCTCATCATGGGCACCGGCGGAGCGCCGTCCTTGGACGTCCTGGAGCAGGCGCTGCTGGCTTCCGGCACCGAGCTGACCACCGTGGCGCTGCGCCGCGTGTCCACCGCCACCCGCGGCTCGGTCCTGGACGTCCTGGGCCGCAACGGCATCCAGGTCCTGCCGAACACGGCCGGCTGCTTCACCGCCGGCGAGGCGATCCTGACCGCCAAGCTCGCCCGCGAGGCCCTGGGCACCGACTGGGTCAAGGTCGAGGTGATCGCCGACGAGCACACCCTGCTGCCGGACCCGATCGAGCTGGTCGCCGCCTGCGAGGCGCTGGTCGACGACGGCTTCACGGTCCTGCCGTACACCTCCGACGACCCGGTGCTGGCCAAGCGGCTGGAGCAGATCGGCTGCGCGGCCGTGATGCCGGCCGGCGCCCCGATCGGCTCGGGCCTGGGCGTGCGCAACCCGCACAACATCGAGCTGATGGTGGACGCGGTCTCGGTCCCGGTGATCCTGGACGCCGGCATCGGCACCGCCTCGGACGCCGCGCTGGCCATGGAGCTGGGCTGCTCGGCGGTCATGCTCGCCACCGCCGTCACCCGCGCGCAGAACCCGGTGGCGATGGCCACGGCGATGCGGCACGCGATCGAGGCCGGGCGGCTGGCGCGGCTGGCCGGGCGGATGCCCAAGCGCTACCACGCGCAGGCTTCCTCGACGATGGACGGTCGCGCGCACCTGCGGGACGAGGTGCCCGCGTTCGACACGGGCGCCTGAGCGACGCCGCGAACGGCGCCACGGACAAGGCGCGACGAGTAAGGCGCGGCGAGCCGGAACCGGCCGCCGCGCCTTCGCTCATCTCAGTCAGTGCCTTCTGCCATGGCGGCCATGACGGCGCCGGCGCTGCTCCTCATAGGCGCGATACTCGGGATCCCAGTCGTCCGGGTGGACCGCGTCCATGACGTGGCCGATGGCGGAGTACCGCGTATCCTCGCGGATCTCTCGAGTCGGCCGGTAGTCAGAGCGGCTCTGCCGGTCGGCGGCCGAACTGTAGTCACTCAGGTCCAAAGGATGCGAGTCGATCAGCCTTCTGCCATCGGGGCCGCGGACCTGGTAGTCCATGGAGTCGTAGACGTCGTACCCCCGGCCGCTCGCACCGCTGCCGGTCAGGCCCGCACCGGTCACCGTCAGACCCAGGAACTCCGTGGCTTCGGGGACCGAGTCCTCATACCTCTTGTGGTCGAGGTTCGTCGCCTGCGAGCCGGGCGTGAGATTGCTCGCCCGTTGCGTCTGGCCCTCCAGCCCATCGCCCAGAGCGTAGGCCGCGCCGGTGTGCAGATGAGCCGCCGTACCTCTCGGCGTCCTGCCCGCGCTTGTCAGAATATCCCTTGCGGAATTGCGCCCCATCACCGCGTTCTGGCCGATGGCCCGGCGACCGGGCGGGTTCTGTTCCATGGTTTCAGGGGTCACGTAATTGGCGTCGTAGCGGTCGTAGTCGGTGGCGCCGTAGTAGTCGTCAGAGCGCGGGCTGGATCCGCTGGAGCTGGGGGCGGGAACGTAGGAGGTGGTGGCGCGCGCGTCCTCGTAGTCGTAGTCATAGGAGCGAGAACGATGACGGTAGCTGCGCTCCTCCTCCTCATCGCGCGGGCTGTTGGAACGACGCCGCCCCGAGCTGCGCGTGCGCTGAACGGTGGCCGATTCCCCGCCGGCTGCCGCAGCGCCCTGCCCCGCGGCCCGCTGCGCGACGACCGACGGGGCGACCTCGGCCCCGCCGGCGGCCGCGGCGCCGTCGTTCTCGGCCTCCCGCTCGCTGTGCTGGCCCGGGTCGGTGACGGGGATCCCGGAGGCGCCGGCGGTGCCCGTCTCGGCGATCCCCCTGGTGTTCTTGTCGAGATGCCCGTATTCGTGGAAGGCGGTGGCCGTGTCGTTCTCGACGCCCGCACCGAAGAAGATGTGCTCGCCGACGGTCATGGCCTCGGCACCGAACGCCGCGACCGCGCGCTGCGCGAGCTGGCCGGTGTGCACGCGCCCCCGGGACAGGCGGTTGTTCTGATAGAACGACTCAGCCTTCTTGAGCGTCCCGCTCTCGATCGACCGGCTGGCGGAGGCCATGGCGGCCTTGAGGATGTCCGCCGGCGACTCGGCGTTCTCGGTCTCGACGGCCACGCGGCGCTGGACGGAGCCATGGCCGCAGTCGGCGCCGTGAACGTGCTCCTCCCGGCCGAGCATGCCGGACATGACCTGATTGCCGACGGCGCGCTGAAGCGTCAGGACGGCGGCGGGAGTCATCGGCCCGCCGACCGCGGCGGCCGGGGACAGCACGGACGGCCGCGGTGCCTTGGCCGGTCCGCCGCCCTTTCCGTCCTTGCTCGCGGGCAACTTTTCCGGTGTGTGCATGGGTCCCGCCTTCGCAGGGGTACAGAGGACATTCAATCCACCATTGATAGCGTGATCGCGGCGATCCCGGCAGACGGCTCCCGGGCATCGATGACTGCCCGTAGGGGCAACCGGGGCGGACAATAGGCTGTTTCCCACCCGACCATCGACGGTCCCACGTTCTAGACTCAGCCCCGTGGACAAGACTTTGGACGATTCGCTGGTCGGGCAGGTCCTCGACGAGCGCTACCGGGTCGACTCCCTGATCGCTCGCGGGGGCATGGCAACGGTCTACCTGGCTACCGACCGGCGGCTCGACCGCGTGGTCGCTCTGAAGGTCATGCATCCTGAGCTGGCGCGGCACGAGGAGTTCGTGTCGCGCTTCATCCGGGAGGCGAAGACCGCGGCGCGCCTGACGCACCCGAACATCGTGGCGGTGTTCGACCAGAGTGCCGACGGCGGGCACGTGTATCTGGTCATGGAGTTCGTCGACGGCCAGACGCTGCGCGAGCTGCTGTCCGACCGGGGCCGCTGCACGCCGCGCGAGGCGCTGGAGATCCTCGGGCCGGTGCTGTCGGCGCTGGGCGCCGCGCACCGCGCCGGGATGGTGCACCGGGACGTCAAACCGGAGAACGTGCTGATCGGCAAGGAGGGGACCTACGCGCACGCGGTGAAGGTCGCCGACTTCGGGCTGGCCCGCTCGGCCGCCGCCGGGGCCACGGTGTCGCTGGCCGGGATGATCGTCGGCACCGCCTCGTACCTGGCTCCCGAGCAGGTCAAGTCCGGGATCTGCGACGCCCGCTCGGACGTGTACTCCGCCGGGATCGTGCTCTACGAGATGCTCACCGGCGCCAAGCCCTTCGTCGCCGACTCCCCGATCCAGGTCGCCTACCGGCACGTGCACGACGACGTGCCGAGCCCGTCGGCCGCCGTGCCCGGCCTGGACCCGGCGCTGGACGCGCTGGTGGCCCGGGCCACGGCCCGGGAGCCCGGGCTGCGGCCCGCCGACGCCAACGTCCTGCACGCCGAGGTGATGCGCACCATCGGCAGCCTGCCGGACGCGGCGCTGGACTTCGGCGCGATCATGGAGGAATCCGACCCCGACAACACCGCGACCGCGGAGTTCGCCGCGATGTCCGGCCAGCGCCACTTCGCGCGGACCCGGGTGATGCCGGCGCCGGAGCACACCCGGGCCGTGCCGCCGCCCCCGCCGCTGCCGACCAACCCGACCCGGGTGGACCACGCGGCCCGGGCCACCAAACCCGGCGGCAAGCAGGTCTACAAGGCGCGCACGTCCCCGAACCAGCCGCGCCAACTGGTCCCGGCCGACCAGCGGTGGCGGCCCCGGCGCGGGCACTACGCGCTGGCGGTGATCCTGGTCGTGGCGCTGATCCTGGGGATCGCGGCGTGGTGGACGGCCAGCGGGCAGTTCCGCTCCATGCCCTCGGTGATCCGGCAGACCCAGGACGCCGCGCTCGCGGAGCTGACGCGCGACGGGCTGCACGCGGACGTGCTGTCCGACTACAGCGACAGTGTGCCCTCCGGGCAGGTGATCACCTCCTCACCGGATCCGTCCGGCAAGGTGAAAAGGGGCGGCGACGTCCGGATCACGGTGTCCAAGGGCCCCAGGCCGGTCTCGGTGCCGGACGAGGCCGGTCAGGACCCTGATTCGGCCACCCAGGCGCTGCGGACCGCCGGGTTCCAGGTGGTGATCGCGCCGGACCAGGTCTTCTCCGAGACCGTGGCCAGCGGCTCGGTGGTGGCGGTGACGCCCCCCTCGGCCCAGCCCGGGGCCACGGTGACGCTCACCATCTCCAAGGGCGCGCAGACCTTCCCGGTACCCGACGTGACCGGACTTTCGGAGGACGAGGCCAAAGCGAAGCTGGCGGCCGCGGGGTTCGACAACGTAGAAGTCAATAAGTGGTTTTTCGGCGACACCGTTCATTCGCAGCAGCCTGAGGCGGGGAAATATGCGCGGCACAAAGACCCCGTGGCGCTGTTCGAGAACCCCCTGCCCTGAGACGGGAGCGCGCCCGATCGCCGTGCTCCCCCCGCGTCACCTGCGAGGACGAAGACTTCTGCGATTCGGCGCGTTCCCCTTAGGGAGACCTCCATACTCGACAGTGTCCACCCGGTGACGGAAGGTCAGCGATGGTCAGCGGCACGGCCGGGCGGGTATGGGGAAGAGTGGACGTGCGCGGAGCCGCTGTGGCGGACGGCGCACGGGTGGGCAGGCAGCGAGAGGGTGGGAGCACGTAGTGGATAGGACGGTGGCGGGACAAGCCGCCACTCCCTTTTCCGTAACACCCGGCGCCCCGGAAGCGGGCCTGGTTGGAGCGGGAGGTGAGAAGCGCACACCCCGGCACGCCGCACCGCCGCACGACTGGCACGACACCGCCGACTCGGTGCGCCTGCGACTGGCGCTGCTGAACCGGGCCAGCGAGGAGATCGGCACGACCCTGGACTTAGTGCGCACCGCCGAGGAACTGGTCGCGATCGCCATCCCGGACTTCGCCGACACCACGTGGGTGCTGTTGCAGGAGCGGGTCGCCACCCACCACGAGATCCCGGCGCCGTTCAAGGATGGCGGGGCGCGGGTGCGCCGGCTGGCCCTGGGGGTATCGGAGAAGGACCCGCTGCCGGTGGAGTTCTGGTTGTCCACACTGCCGATCGGGGAGACCGCGGTGTGCCCGCCGGCCTCGCCGTTCGCCCGGTGCATGGCCGAGCGGCGCTCGCTGTTCTTCCCGGTGGTCCCCGACGACCTGGCCGGGCGCACCGCCGAGGAGTTCGGGCGGCCGGACTTCTACCGGGCCATGGCCGGGCGCTCGCTGCTTCTCAGTCCTCTGATGGCGCGCGGCCGGGTGCTGGGGCTGCTGGCGTTCAACCGCGACCCGGCCGAGCGCGCCGAATTCTGCGGCCGGGACGTGGAGCTGGCGGACAACCTGGCGCGGCGCACGGCGCTGTGCATCGACAACGCGCGGCTGTACAACCTGGAGAAGTCGCAGGCGCTGACGCTCCAGAGCTCGCTGCTCCCCAAGCGCGTGCAGCCGCCGCCCGGCATGGAGGTGGCGCACCGCTACGTCCCCGGCAGCGACGTCGCGGAGGTCGGCGGCGACTGGTTCGACGTGATCCCGCTGACCGGCGGCCGGGTGGCGCTGGTGGTCGGGGACGTGATGGGGCACGGGATGCAGGCCGCCACGGTGATGGGCCAGCTGCGCACCGCGGTGCGGACACTGGCCCGCCTGGAGCTGCCGGTCACCGAGCTGATGGGGCACCTGGACGCCCTGCTGCCGGACATGGCGGACAGCTACCTGTTCGCCACGTGCATCATCGCGGTGCACGACCCGGAGGCGCGCACGTGCGAGATCGTGCGGGCCGGCCATGTACCGCCGGTGATCGTGGACCCGGACCCGTCGGTGAAGCCGCGGGTGGAGGACGTCCCGGCGAACCGGCCGCTGGGACTGGGATTCGTCTCGGACCCGTTCGAGTCCTGGACGCTGGACCTGCCGGAGGGCTCCCTGCTGGTGCTGTGCACGGACGGACTGGTGGAGTCGAAGAACCGCGACATCGGAGACGGATTACATCTGTTGCTGGAGAACCTGGGCGATCCCGAGGCGGGTCTGGAAGAGATCTGCGACACCCTGACCCGCACCCTGGTGCTGGAGGGCGACCGCGACGACCTGGCGCTGCTGGTGGCCCGGATCGGGCGCGCGCCGTCGCGCTCGGCGTCGTGGGAGCTGCCGGCGGAGTCGTACGCGGTGCGCGAGGCCCGGCACTTCGTACGGCAGCAGGCGGGATCGTGGGGGCTGCCGGAGGACACCGTGGACACGGCGGAGCTGCTGGTCAGCGAGCTGGCGACGAACGCGGTGCGGCACGCGGCCGGACCCGGGCCGATAGAGATCCGGCTGTCCTACGACGAGCGGCTGACGTGCGAGGTCGCCGACCAGGTCGGGGCGGAGCCGCGGCCGGCGGCGCTGCCGGACGACCTGGAGGAGAGCGGGCGCGGGTTGTTCCTGGTCAGTGAGCTGTCGGCGGATTGGGGGTCGCGGCGGACTTCGACGGGCAAGGTTGTGTGGTTCGCATTGGAGGGGTTGGGCGTGGCGGCTTAGCGCTACAGCCCGCACCTCGCGAACAGCGCCTCGGCCTGATCCTGGCTGAGTTCCCGCACGAGCTCCACCGAAGCCCGCAGCGCCTCGTGCACGACCCCGTACATGTTCGCCGGGTTCCAGTTGATCGACATCCCCTTGGGCTCGACCAGCAGGTACGGCAGGCCGTCCACCGTCGGCAGCTCGGACGGGGACGCCGAGCCGGGCATGATCAGCGCGCCCGGCAGGGTGAAGTTGAAGCGCAGGTGGTCGTGCATGTCCTGGTTCGCGTAGTCGTCCTCGGTGAGGTCGCGGTTGCGGGCGTAGCGGACCGCCGCCGGGTCGACGGGTTCGGCGTCGAGGTAGCCGGGGCCTGTGTGGCGCAGCAGTGCGTCCTGGAGCAGCGCGTAGCAGTGGTACAGGCGGTCGCGGACACCGATCATGCGGAACCGGAACGCGCGGCGGTTCTTCGTGTCCAGGACCAGCAGGTCCACGTCGTCGTGGAGGGTGAAGACCTCGCGCAGGAACCAGGGGACCAGGCCGGCGTCTTCGAGGTCGTCCAGGCGGGCCATCAGGTCGGGGCGGGCGTGCCAGCGCTTGCGGGTGCCGACCGAGCGGCACAGCATCGTCATGGTCGCCATGAAGGTCAGTTCGCCGGCGCCGGTGATCATGCGGTCGCCGCGGTTGCGGTCGTCGGCCAGGGCATCGAGCTGCTGGACGAACAGTTCCAGGGTCGCGTCGATGGCGGCTCCGGCGTCGGCGCCGCGTTCCACCAGCGTGCCGCACATCAGCGCCAGGACGGCGGTGTGGAACAGGTCGCCGCCCGGCATGAGGTTGCGCAGGGAGACGACGTTGGCCGTGAGTTCGGCGGGGTCCTGCGGCGCCATCAGCTCGGAGACCTCCACGCCGGCGTCCGGCGGCAGGTACAGGCCCTGGCCGTCGTCGATCGCCTCGATCTCCTGCGCGGTGGTCCGTCCCCGAACGAATTCGGCCAACGCTTCCAGCACTATGGATTCCCCCACCTTCGCATCCAGGTTCGAACGGCAACTGTACCAAGGTGCTGCTATGGCCTGGGGGCGAACGGCCGGGCGCGGGGATGGAGGCCCGGCGGCCGGCGGGCTCCGAGGTCGATCGAATATAAATCCGTCATTCGGCAAATTTATGAGAGACTGCCGGCGTGACCATCGAAGCACCCACCCCCGAATCGGCGCTCAGCGCGCGCCCGCCGGCCACCGACCGCAACACGCTGCCGCGCCGATCGGGACTGCTGGCGACCGCCGGCCTGCTGGCCACAACAGCGGTGTGGGGCTCGACCTTCCTGGTGGTGAAGGACGCCATCGCCGCGGTGCCGGTGCTGGACTTCCTCGGGCTGCGGTTCGCGGTGGCGTGCGCGGCGATGCTCGCGGTGCGGCCGCGGGCGCTGGCAGCGCTGGGGCGGGCCGGCTGGCGACACGGGGTGCTGCTCGGTCTGGTGCTGGCGGCCGGGTACGTGGCGCAGACGTTCGGGCTGCAGACCGCCTCGGCGTCGGTGTCGGGGTTCATCACCGGGCTGTTCGTGGTGTTCACGCCGCTGATCGGCGGGGTGGTGCTGCGGCGGCGGTTGCCGGGGGCGGTGTGGGTGGCGGTGGTGCTGGCGACGGTCGGGCTCGGGCTGATCTCGCTGCACGGGCTGTCGATGGGACGCGGGGAGCTGCTGACGGTCGTCGGCGCGTTCTTCTTCGCGGTGCACATCGTGGGCCTGGGCGAATGGTCTCACCGGCACGACGCGTACGCGCTGGCGGTGGTGCAGATCGGGACGGTCGCGGCGGTCTGCCTGCTGCTCGCGCCGGCCGCGCACGCGGGCCACCCCGGCATCACGCTGCCCCCGGACACCGCGGGCTGGGCCTCGATCGCGGTGACGGCGCTGCTCGGGACGGCGGCGGGCTTCTTCCTGCAGACCTGGTCGCAGGCCCGGATGCCGGCCACGCGGGCCGCGGTCGTGCTGACCATGGAACCGGTCTTCGCGGGAGTGGCCGGGGTGCTGGCCGGGGAGACGCTGGCGGTGCGCGGCTGGATCGGGGCGGCGATGGTGCTGGCGGCGATGTACGCGGTGGAGTTGGGTCCGCGCTGGGGGAAGAAGGCGAAGGAGCGGCCCGGGGTCGCGAACCAGGCGCCGGGGCCGTCGCCGGAACTCGCGGCCGCGCTCGAGCCCTGACCGGTACCTCAGCCGGTCAGCCCGGACACCGCCTCACCATCCCGGCGGCGTACTCAGCCCCGTCGCCATCCCCTGGTTCCGGCACGGCGGCCGACGCGGGAGCGTCAGCCGCCGTCACGCCGAGGACAAGCCGAGGACACGCTCGCGCGCCGCGGATCAGTCCTCGGACTCGTCCGAGTCGTCGGTCTTGCCGGAGTCGGTGCCCTTGCCGGTCCCCTTGTCCGTGCCCTTGTCGATGCCCTT
Organism: Catenulispora sp. GP43; assembly: GCF_041260665.1. Lineage (NCBI taxonomy): Bacteria > Bacillati > Actinomycetota > Actinomycetes > Catenulisporales > Catenulisporaceae > Catenulispora > Catenulispora sp. GP43. The sequence goes on from NZ_JBGCCT010000002.1 coordinate 450,268, forward strand.
GTCGGTGCCGTCGACGTCCTGGTCCTGGTCGCCCTGGCCGACCGAGTCCACCTCGACCTCGAGCCCGAGCCGCTCGGCCAGCCAGCCGTGGAAGCCGATCGAGGCCTGCACCCAGTTCATGACGCTGGAGACGAAGTAGTCGACGTTCACGCCCTGCGGCACGACCATCTGCGCCTCGCCGACGAGCCGCAGCACACCCTCCTCGTTGGTGTGGGTGTACACCTTCGGCCACAGCGAGTCCCGGTTCCACTCGTCGATGACGTCGAGCAGTTCCTGCTTCTCCTCCAGCGGGTACGCGCGCTCGTAGAAGGCGCGCACCGCGAAGAGCTCCTTGTTGTCCCCGCGGAACATCGCGTAGACGCGGAAGCCCGGCCAGGAGGCGACGATGTCGCCCTCCTCATCGGTGCCGTACTTGATCCCCACCTGCTCGAACAGGTCGCCGATCAGGTTCGCGTCCGGCTTGATGATCGGCGGCGGGCCCTGCGGCGGCTGCTGCGGGCCGAAGTTCGGGATGGCTCCCGGGTCGATGGTCATGCGTTGTCCTCAGCGGCAGATTCAGAAGTTGGCTCTTCCATCCTGTCATCACCCGGCCGCCAGGCTGTACTCCAGACGGCACGCGTCGGATGCGGCGCCACTGGAGCATTGTGGCCGAGACGGAGCCGGGATCGCCCGGATGTCGGCCGATGTTCACGCAAAGCTAGCCTTCGTCGCCGCCCTCGGCCCCCAGCCCCGACCCCGCGAACAGGTACTCCACCAGCTTCGCCAGCGCCGGCAGCGCCGCGGCCACCACCTCCTGCTCGGGCACCTCCAGCCGCTCCAGCGCGGCGCCGATGCGCCGCTGGTGCGCGGCCTGCCAGTCGGCGAGCTGGCGGCGGCCGGCCTCGGTGAGCTCCACCACCGCCACCCGGCGATCGTCCGCGTGCGTCCCGCGCACCACCAGGCCGGCGGTCATCAGCTGGCCGATCAGGCCGCTGACCGTTGAGGTGGACAGGCGCTGGCGCGCGGCCAGATCGCCCACGCGGGCCGGGGAGCGGTCGCTGAGCGCCTGCATCAGCTCGATCTGCGCCATCGGCAGCGCCTCCCACGGGTACTCCGTGCGGATCGAGGTGCGCAGCGCGCGCCGCAGCCGCGTCACCACGTCGGTGAGCTGCTGAGCGGTCGCGTCGGACGGCGCGGACGGTGCTGACGGCTCGGGCGTGGCGGGCGTCGCGGGGGTCTCCTGCGTAGGCATGTCCAGACCTTAGAAGACCGGGGCCCGGTTACGCCCGCCCCTCCGCGGGGTTGAGACACAGTGTCGGCGTTCCGAATATTTCGGTGTCCGAAACTTTCGGAGTACGCTGCAGATGTGCTGGATCCAAAAGCTGTGAACGTCCTCCTTCGTGAGCGACCCCGCCCGGACCGCATACGCAACCACCCCTCGGCGTGGCGCCTGGCCGTCCTGACGGTCTGCTTCGGCGCCTTCATGGGCCAGCTCGACGCCTCGATCACCACCCTGGCCTACCCGGCCCTGCGCACTGAGTTCAGCGCCTCCCTGGGCGCGGTCTCCTGGGTCTCCCTGTCATACCTGCTGACGCTCACCGTCCTGCTGGTCCCGACCGGACGCCTGTCGGACGCCCTGGGTCGCAAGCTCTTCTACGTCTACGGCTTCGCCGTCTTCACCGCCGCCTCCGCGGCCTGCGCGCTGGCCCCCAGCCTGGACACCCTCATCGCCTTCCGCGTGGTCCAGGCCCTGGGCGCGGCGATGCTCCAGGCCAACAGCATCGCGCTGATCTCCAACGCGGCCCCGCGCGAGAAGCTGCGCCAGGCGCTGGGCGTCCAGGCCGCGGCGCAGGCGCTCGGGCTGGGCCTGGGCCCGGCGGTCGGCGGCCTGCTGGTGGACACCCTGGGCTGGCGCTGGGTGTTCGGGGTGAACGTCCCGGTCGGCGTGGTGGCCCTGATCGGCGGCGTGTTCCTGCTCCCGCGCACCCGGGAGCGCACCCCGGGGCTGCGGCTGGACCTGGCCCCGTTGCGGCAGCGCGCCGTGCGCCGGGGCCTGCTCGGCGCGGCCGGCGGCTACCTGGTCCTGTTCGGGCCGCTGGTGCTGGTGCCGGTGATCATGGCGGCCCGCGGCAGCAGCGCGCTGTCCTCCGGGCTGGTGCTGACCACGCTGCCGGTCGGCTTCGCGATCGGCGCGTCGTTCCTGAAGTGCCGCGCCGGGATCGGGCTGGGTCTGGCGGTCGCCGCCCTGGCCGGGCTGCTCGTGCTCCCCTTCGAACCGGTGGTGCTGGTGCCCCTGCTTGGCGTTCTGGGCCTGGGCCTGGGCACCTACGCACCGGCGAACAACGCCCAGGTGATGGCGGCGGTCCCGCAGAAGTCCTCCGGTGTCGTCAGCGGGTTGCTGAACACCGCGCGCAGCCTCGGCACGTCCGGTGGCGTGTACGTGGTGACGTCCGCCATCGCGCTGGCCAACCACAGCAGCGGACGCGGGTCGCGCTATGCGTTCGCGGGCCTATTGGTGGTCTGTCTGCTCACCCTCGCCGTGTCGGTACGTCCGAGCCCGCACCCGGTCGCGGACGAACTCGTCGACGAGCCGCCAGCCCCACTCGGCCCGCAGGTCGGGCCGCTTGTGCGGGGTGACGATCAGAAGCGCGTCGGAAACCTGCGCCAGCTGCCACGCCAGCAGCGGCAGCCGGGAGGCGTCGGCCAGGTGGAGCGCGAAGCTGCACACAGTCAGTGAGTAGTGGCGGCCGGCTAAAGCGCCGGCGGCCACATCCTCGAAGCTCAACTCTTCTGCGGGGATCCCCATAGCGGCGCTGTACGCGGCGGCCGTATAGGGATCCACCCCGTCGATGTCCTTAGCGCCCAGTGCCAGTACCGCGCGCGTCGCCTCACCGCTGCCGCATGCCAGGTCCAGCACGTGATGAAGCTCTAAAGAGTTCCGCTCCACGCTCTCGCGGATGACGGCGCGTACCGCGTCCTCATGAGGGTTGCGGTACTCAGCGCCGAACCGCTTGTAGTACTCCTCCGCCCCGAACTCTTCGTAGGCACCGCGGATGGAGGACATACAGATCACGATAAGTCGCGCAGCTCCTTGGCCGCTCGCGCTACCTCCCCAAGCACGTGCGGAGTGAACTCGAAGACCGCCTGGTCGCCCTTGAACGGCACGTCCGGCGACCAGGTGAAGCGCAGCTCATAGCCGGACCGTTTTCGTCCCCCCATGCGCGCCAGCGCCGCGCAGACCTCTTTGGCGAGCGTCGGCCGGGTCGCCCTATAGCCGTTCACTATGGGGAAGTACGCCTGGGACTCGTGATCCCCTATGGCGGCCCGGAAGGCGCCCAGCACGCCTTCGTACATCGTCCGTGTCACCTTGCGCTCCACCGGCTCCCCGATGTCCGGGGTGAGGACGGTGCGCACCGTGAGCACCGGCACGCCGGTCCGCGAGGACCCCACCTCGGCCCCGCGCACGAAGTCCCAGGCGTGCTTGGCGTCCACCGCCCGCGCCGCCGCCAGCGCCAGATCTCGCAGGCCGGTCATCGCCGGCGCCAGGTCCGCCAGGGAGAACTCGGTGAGGCGCACGTACATCACGTCCGCCCACCGCAGGTCCAGGTCGCCGAGCACCGAGTCCGCGTTGCGCTGCTCGGCGTTCGCGACGGTCTCCAACAGGTCGGTCATGCGCAGCGGGTAGTCGCGCAGCCGCTGGTCCAGCGGCACCAGCACCTCGTACGGGTGCGGGTTCGCGACCCCCGGCGGCGGGTCGAGCTCCCAGATCTGGCCGCGCCCGTAGTCGCGGCCCCGGCGCCAGCCCGTCGCTGCCAAATAGCGGAGTACGTCATCCGGCCGGAGCCTTGCGGCCCGGCCGGTTGCGGAAGTCTGGGCGGTCATTGCGCGAGCATCTCCCGGAACTCGTCGCCGAACAGCCCGTGGAGGGCCCTGATATCTAGCAGATTGGCACGGGGGACGCGCACTGTATACGTACTTGACCTGTTTCTTCCGGGCAACGGGAGCGCGTCGTGGAAACACGCCCAATACGCGGCGTGCCGCAGGATTAGACGGTCCGCGGTGATGTCGGTCCACGACGCGGAGGAGCGCGGGACCACCACCAGGAACAGGAACCGGGGCACCAGGTAGTCGCGTCCGGCGAGCCAGTTGAAGTTCTTCACCTCCAGCGGGTAGCGCCAGGCGACGTCGTTTCCGCGCGGGTCGGACCAGGACTTCACCTGAGCGTCTATGAGGGGGAACCCGCGGCGGCCGTTCGCCGCCGGGTAGCGCAGCGTCCAGTCCACTCCGACCCGGTCGCGGTCGGAGCGCAGGGCGTCGAGATTGGCCGCGGCGGCCAGGGCTCTGATGAAGGTCTCACCGAAGTCGCCCTGGTGTCCGGAATCGCCGAGGGTCAGGGGGCGTCCGGCACCCCCGGTCTTGTTCTCGTTGGCCTGGAACCCTTGATCGATCGTCCCCGTCATGGTTTCCCTTATACGCACTCTCATCGGGGTTGTCGGGTCCTGATACAAGAGTAACCTGGACTAACCGTCATCGATAGGTCACTTAGCGTTGACTGCGGGTGAACATCTAAGGTGATCCCCGTGATCAGCATGTTCGGGAAAAGCCTAAGTGTCGTCGTCGCGGTCGCGATGGCGGTCGCCGGGTGTTCCTCATCGAACGGTTCGGGCCCTGCGACCGGAACGTCGCCGACGGGCAAAGGGTTCGGCGCCGCGGCCGGGACTTCCTCGAGTCCGACGTCTTCGAGTGCTTCGACTTCGAGTGCTTCGTCTTCGAGCCCTTCGTCCCCGGCCGCGCCGTCGTCGTCGACGGCCTCCGCGTCCACGCTGCCGTGGCGTCCGAGTTCCTCAGGAGTCGAACTGACCGGGGACGACTCCGCGTTCGCCGCGCGGTTCGACCCGGCGGTGGTGCGCTTCGTGCTGCACGCCGGCTCGCAGGTCCCCGGCGGCTCGGGGTGGCCCGGCGGCGACGCCGCGGACCCGAGCGGGCTGGTCGCCGGGTGGAACGGTGGGTTCCTCATGGGCAACAACGCTTCCTGGGGCGGTTTCTACCTCGGGGGGAAGACCATGTACGGACCTCTGCGGACCGGGACCGCCTCCGAGGTCTTCTACGAGAACGGGACCATGGACGTCCAGGCGTGGCCCGGCGGTCTGCCGGGTGCCGACATCCTCGGCGTCCGGCAGAACCTGGCTCTGCTGATCAGCGACGGAAGGCTCGCGGCGAACCTCGCCGACGGGACGGCGGCGGACGAACGGACCTGGGGCTTCACCAACAACTCGGCGGACGAGCACGGCAACCGTTCGGGGATCGGGGTGACGGCGGACGGGAAGGTGGTCTACGCGGCGGTGCACGCGGCGTCCCCGCTGCAACTCGCGCAGTACCTCCAGCGGGCCGGCGCGGTGCGCGCCATGGAGTTGGACATCAACTTCACGCGTCCGATCTTCGGGACGTACGGGCAGGGACGCTGGACCAAACCGGCTCCGTGGCTGGGGCCGGCCGAACGCTTCACGTCCGGGAACGAACGGGATTTCGTTGTCGTCTACGCGCGCTGAGTCCTGCCTCGCGGCTGGTTCTGCGTCGCGCTGAGTCCTGCATGACAAAGTCCGCCAGGTGGCAGATGCCCGGTGAAGTGCAGGATTACTCCTCTTGAGGGATGTCGGAGTGGTCAGAACGCTGCGGCGGCGGCCAGTTCCGCCTGCCAGGCTTCCGCGCCGGCGGCCGGCAGGTCCTGGAACGGCTCCAGCCGACCCGCTTTCCACGTCCCGACGACCCGGCCGGCGTCCAGCATGGTCTGCGCGATCATGCCGCCGCCGGCGTTGACGCGCTTGGCGAAGGCCGGGTCCAGAATCAGCTCGCGCGAGCGGTGGCCCAGCAGGTAGGGATCGAAGCGGGCCAGCAGGCGGTGCGGACACTGCGGCGGCGCGGGCTCGATACCGTGCGGCATGAGCAGGCGACGGCCGTCATAGGCGACTTCAGCCAGGGAGTCCCGGACGAGGTCCACGGCCGCGTTGGAATCAGCGCCGGACAGGCCCGACCACGCGGCGAAATCGGTGACGGTCGCCGGGCCGTAAGCGGCGAAGTAGCGGGCCGCCAGCCGGGTCAGGCCGCTCTCGCGGTCCGGTGGCGCGGCGGTGGCGGAGCCCAGCCAGCCATCGAGCAGCACGTAGGTGGGCTCGTCCCGGGCGCCATCGGGTCCGCGGCAGATCAGTCCGCTGTTCGCGGCGAAGGCGAGCAGATGCGGCGGCTGCTGGCTCTTGAGGTCGATGACGACATCGTGGCCGGCCAGCTCGGCGACGATCTCGGCGCGCGTCAGCGCCCTGCCGCCGGCGAGGATCTCCGCAAGCGCGTCCATCGCCCGGGCGCACAGCGCCTCGGTGAGCCCGAGCTGCTCGCGCCTGCGCCGATCCGCGCGCAGGTTCACCGGCCCGAGCACCGCCAGGAACGCCCGGAGGTCGTCGACGGCGACCAGATGGATCGTGCCGCGCATGAGCCAGGTGCGGACGACCGCGGCCTCGGCGACGGCCGCGTCGACATCGGCAGCGCGCAGCCCGCGGGAGCGCGACCAGATCTGGAGCCGGGCCGGACCCGCGGCCTGCGCCTGGACCGCGGCGGCGGTGCGGACGGCGTCGGGCACCGTGCGGGCGGCCGATCCGGCCGATCCGGTCGATCCGGTCTCTCCGGCCGATCCGGCCAAGCCCTGCGCGCGCACCCGCAGCCACCGCACCTCGTCCGCGCTCAAGCTCCGCATGGCCCGAACCTACGCTGCCGCACCCACGACTGCGGGCAGGCGGCGTGAAGCGGCACCGGGAAGCCCACGCACCTCAAGCCCCGCTCAAGCCCCGCTCAAAGCCGCCGCGCGCGCCCCCGCCCCGCCGGCCGCCTTGCTCGCCCGCCCTCCCCCGGCCGCCTTGTACTCCGCCGTCAGCCGCACCGAGGCGTCCTCGGGCAGGCGGCGCACCGCCTCGCGGAACGTCACCCCCGACAGCCGGTCCAGGCGCGTGGTGACCCAGGCCGCGACCCAGGTCGGGTCCTTGTGCGCGATCTCGCGCAGCACCCAGCCGATCGCCTTGCGGATGAAGAACTCGCGCTCCTCGACCATCGGGTCGGCGTAGCGGGTGAAGCGGACCAGGTCCGGCTTGCCCTCGCGGATGGCCGGGATCAGGGCGAGCAGGGAGGCGCGGCGCAGCCAGAAGTCGCCGTCGCCGGCCCACAGGTCCAGGGTGCGGGAGGTCCCTTCCCGGTCGCGCAGGACGACCTTGCCCGCGACGTCGCCGGACAGCGGGTCCACCAGCGACCACATCGGTGCGTCGCGGAGCATGAGCGTCACGTCCTGCAGGTCCGCCGGGGTCAGCAGCCGGACGCCCTGCGCCAGCACGAAGACCGCCGCGAGCCGGCGCTCGTAGATGTCGGTGTCCCACAGCGCCGCCGCCAGGCCGGTCACGTCGTCGTGGGTCGCGCGCCGGCCGCCGATCTCCTTGTACATGCCCTTCACCAGCTTGCGGAGGTCCGGGACCGGGACGCCCATGTGCGCGAACTCGCTCTTGTGGTACTGCTGGTCGTAGGTCGCGCGGGCCGCGGTGCCCTGGCCGTCCAGGTCACGGTCGAACCCGGACACGAGGGTGGGGATCGGGGTGGTCGTCGCATCTGTCACGCGGTGAGCCTAACGATCGGGAACCACCATCCGGAGGCATCCACTGCGCCGTTCGGGCAGGATGGACGATCAGTGTTCACCGTCAGGAGGGACGACCATGCGGATCAGGACGCTGCTCGGAGCGGCCACGGCGGCCACCGCGGCGCTCGCGGTGCTGGCCGGCTGCGGCACCTCGAACGGGTCCTCCGCGGCCAAGGCTGAGGCCGCCGCCACCACCGCGGCCTCCAACACGGCTCCGGCGACACCCACGAGCCCCGCGACGCCCGCGACCACCGCCGGCACCCCGGCGCCCTCCGGCGCGCCGTCCACCTCCAGCGCCCGCCTGGCCCCGGCGCTGATCCAGCTGTCGGACCTCCCGGCGGGCTTCCGTTCCGAGGGCCTGACCCAGCGCAACCTTCCCTCGCTGATCAAGGGCTGCGCCGGCCTGGAGGTGCTTCAGCAGGCGAACATCGGCGACCAGGCCCAGGCCGAGTGGACCAAGGGCGCCCTGGACGACTACGTGGACGAGGCCGTCATCCAGCCGCAGGGCGAGACCGCCGCGAGCCTGGTCCAGAAGGCCGCGAGCGCGCTGAACTCCTGCGGCTCGGTGAAGGTCACCGAGGAGGGCCTGTCCGTCACCCTGACCGCGACCCCGTTGAACCTGCCTCAGGTCGGCACCGCCTCGCACGCCTGGCACACGTCGGCGAAGTTCGGCATCGCCTCGATGGAGATGAACGTCGTGCTGATGCAGCAGGACGACCTGGTGGTGCTGATCGCGCAGACCCGCGTCGACGGCCACTCCAACGACGCGCTGACGCTGTCGGCGTCGCAGGCCGCGGCCAAGCGCGCGGCGGAGTTCCAGAAGCACTAGTGAGCTGGGCGTTCAGGAGCACCTGCGAGGAGAACCAGCCGGCGTTATCCTCGCCTCAGCGGGTTTGCCGAGTCCGCACGGAGACCCACCTGAGGACCAGTGGACATGCCAGACCCGCCGAGGTAGGACAACGTGCCCCTTCGCCCTGATCAAGTGGCTGATCACTACGATCGGATCGCCGAGAATTTCAACACCAACTGGGCGTCCGATCCCGACCTCGTCTCGTGGATGAACCGGACCATCAGCGCACGCCTGCTCCCCCTGCGAGCCGGCGACAGGGCCGCGGACATCGGATGCGGGACAGGCCTGTATGCGGGGGTCTTGGCTGCGGACGGCCACACCGTCGTGTGCGTCGATCCCTCTGCGAGAATGTTGGCCCGCCTCCCCTCAGAGCCGGAATTCGTGCCAGTCCGCGCATCGCTCGAGGAACTCAACCAAGGCTCCGTGACTCTTCCGTTCGGCGGACGTTACGATGCGATACTCGCGAAAGATGTCATCCATCACACGCAAGACTGGCGGGCATCCCTCCGCACCCTGACGAACAGCCTCTCGGCCAGAGGGAAGCTTCTGGTCGTGACTCCTCCGACAAGTCCGAAAATCCCGCTATTCGATAAAGCGTTGCAGCGCTACAAGGAGTTCCCTGATCCGGCTGACATGGCTGCCTTCCTGGCCGGGCTCGGAATGAACGTGCAGGTCACAGCGGAGGGCTTCAGGAGGAGCCTGGCCAAGAAGACCTGGTTGGCCATGGTCGCAGACCGTTACATTTCCGTCCTCTCAGAATTCGATGATGAGGCGTTAAGCGACGGACTCGCTGAAATTGACGCGCGTTACGGTGAGCAATTCCTGGAATTCGATCACCGGCTGTTCTTCATTCTCGCTTCCCCCACTCACTAATGGCCGCTCTCCTGCGGACCCTTTGGATCGGCTCCGGATGGTCCGCAGGTGAGTACCGGCAGGAGTTCGCCTCCTGCTGAGACGTTGATGACCGGATCCGTCGAGATGCGGGACAGGAAGCCGGCGACGCGGTCTCCCAGCAGCATGGGGTCAGTGCCCATAATCCGGCGCCGGAATACCAAGCGGCCTTCGATGAGGTAGGGGGTCGCCTCCTCCAGCGGCAGGACTCGCTCCTGCAGAACGTGCGCCGTGGTGAGCGCTTGCGCGAGAGCGGTGTCCCAGGAGTCGGGTGGGGTCTGCCAGCCGCACACCACTCCGTGCCCGGCGTACTCGTTGTCGGGCTTGAGGACCAGTCGCTCCCGTTGGAGGCGGGCGAAGTGCAGGAGGTCAACCTCCTCGCCCTGATAGGTCGTGCGCCCCGCGCGCAGCGGGCGGGTCCATGGCACATGGCGCCGTGCGGCCTCGGCTTCGTCCGGGGGAAGCCAGTCAAGGACGCGTTCGTCGCTCATCAGTCCGAAGAGGGACTTGCGCTGGGCGAGCTCGGCGGCGAGTGGGTTGACCACCGCGCAGGCTCCCGTGGCCGCCGCCCGGATCAGGGGGTGCTGCAGCACGTCGGGCCCCAGCCTGCGGTGCAGGTCGGTAACGAGAGCACGCCGGTAGGCCAGGGTGATGAGGCGCAGTTCCCCCTGGGCCGTGCGGCCGGAGAGCCGCCCGTTAGCGAAGGACAACGCTTCGGGCGTGCAGACGAACGCGGGGACACCCCGTTCCTCGAAAGCCGCGCACAGCAGGTCGAATTCGCCGAGCCAGGCGCCTTCCGGCCAGTCGACCACGGCCACACTCACCGAACCGCCGGGCTGGCCGGCGGCGTGCCAGGCGTCGAGCAGAAGCGTCACGACGGCATCCAGCGTGGGAGCGGGCCGCAGCTCCATGTGCTTGGCCAGCCCCCTCATGGCGGCAGTGGTGGAGTAGACGGCCGCGAGCTGCTGCTGGGTCATCATGCAGGCGGCGCTGTCGGCGTTGTACTCCACGAACCGCAGCCCCCGTCCGGCCCCGAACCCGTCCAGCCGTCCGAGCAGGCTTGCTTCCCCGCCTGGGAAAGGCAGCCGGACAAGGGCCTTCTGCGTAGGGTCGAGCATGATGCTGTCGCTGACGGCCGCGGGCAGCCCGCTGTCAGGGTTCAGCAGCTGTGCGGCCAGCCGGCGTGCGGCCCGTGCGACAAGAGTGGCCGCCTCGGCCACACAGGCGTGCTCGGCCTCGGTGACCAGCCGCGGGCGCAGCGCACCCGCCAGCGGACGATCCCCGTACGTGAGCCCCGACTCCCGCTGCCGTGTGACCAGTTCGTCATGGGTTGCCGCCGCGACGCCCGGCTCCGCGAGGAGCTCATGGCACCGGGCCACCGGGCCTTCGGGCAGATGGGTCTCGTCCAGCACATTCCATGTCAGCGTCATGCCGCTCCCCGGCTCGGATACCCCGTAGGCCCTTCCCACCACGCCACCTCGACACACGGCTCGCCGACCGTTCGGGGCTCGTCCCTGCTTCTTGCGGGCTCCTGCCTGGCGGTCGCGGTTCCAGATGGCGATGAAGTCGCCCGCATCGCTGCGGGCGCCGGCCGGCTCACCTCCGCCACCCTCTGGCGCCACGGCCTACGATCAAGACATGCCCTCCAAGCCAGAACCCAAGAAGCGGCCGCTTCACCTGAGCGGCGAGCCCCCGGCGGCGGTGCCGATCGACACCGAGTCGTTCTTCGGGCTGGACACCATAGAGGACCCGCTGCAGCTGCTCTCGCGCAGCACCGAGCTCGCCGACGCCTTCCGCGCCTCGGCCAGCCGCGCCGAGCACTACCAGGCGGTGGCGGCGGCCCGGCTCACCGATCCCCGGCGCTTCGACCGGATGCCGGTGGCGGACCTGGCGCTGCTGACCGGGTGGACCGAGGAGTACGCGGCGAAGATGGCCGAGTTCGGCCGCACGCTGCTGGCCAAGGGCGCGCCCTGGGAGTGAGCCGGCGCGGCGCGGCGGGCACGGACCGGCGCCGCCGGCTGTGAGCCAGATTACATAGGCAAACTATATAGGTGGGCGATACAATCATGGGCGTGGACCAGACCCCGGCCGCGGTGGGCGAACTGTTCGAGACCGTCACGGTGCTGATGATGCGGCACGTGCCGGCCCCCGACGGGCTCAGCCTCACCGCCGCCGCCACTCTCGGCTCCCTCCAACGGCGCGGGCCGCAGCGCATCACCGCGCTGGCCGCCGCCCAGGGCGTGACCCAGCCGTCGATGACGCAGCTGCTGCGCCGCCTGGAGGACGCCGGCCTGGTGGACCGGGTCGCCGATCCCACCGACGGCCGCGTGGTGCTCGTGGAGCTCACCCCCGCCGGGGACCAGACGCTGCGCGACAGGTGGGCCACGCGCCTCGGGCACCTGGACAAGGTGCTCCAGACGCTCACCCCCGAGGAGCGGGCGACGCTGCAACGCGCCGCCGAGGAAGCCCTACCGGTGGCGCAGAAGCTGGTCCACACCCTCGCCGCACGCTACTGAGGTCCGCACACTCTTCTGAGGCCTGCAGGACTTCCCTACGCGCGAGCGGGACCGTAGTCCGATCGCGTGGAAGGAAGAACCTTGTCATCCACCCTGCGCTCCGACGCCTCCCCGGCGCCCACCGCGACCCGTGCCGGCCTCGCCGGCCACCGGCCCGTGGTTGCCGACGCCAGCACCGGCACCGGCGACCACGGGGCCCACGGCAGCCGCCACCCCGGCCACCCCAAGCCGCCGAGCCTCCTGCACCAGCCGAAAGCCGTCTGGGCCGTCGCCTTCGCCTGCGTCATCTCCTTCATGGGCATCGGCCTGGTCGACCCGATCCTGCCCGCCCTGGCCGCCCAGCTGAAGACCTCGCCGAGCCAGGTCACCATGCTGTTCACCAGCTACCTGGTGGTCACCGCGGTGGCGATGCTGATCACCGGCTTCGTCTCCAGCCGCATCGGCGCCAAGCGCACGCTGGTCGCGGGCCTGGCCATCATCGTGGTCTTCGCCGCGCTGGCCGGGACCTCCGGCACCGTCGGCCAGATCGTCGGGCTGCGCGCCGGATGGGGCATCGGGAACGCGTTGTTCATCGCCACCTCGCTGGCCGTCATCGTGGGCTCGGCCAGCGGCGGCTTCGCCGGGGCGATCATCCTGTACGAGTCGGCGCTGGGCGTGGGCATCGCGCTGGGCCCGCTGGTCGGCGGCGAACTCGGCGGGATCAGCTGGCGCGGCCCGTTCTTCGGCGTCGCGGTCCTGATGCTCATGGCCCTGGTCGCCACACTCGTCCTGGTGGCGCCGACCCCGCCGCCGGCGCGCAAGGTGTCCATCACCGAGCCGATCAAGGCCCTGCGCCACCGCGGGCTGCTCACGCTGGCGCTGACCGCCCTGTGCTACAACTGGGGCTTCTTCACCTTGCTGGGCTACGCGCCGTTCCCGATGAAGCTGGGCACGCACCAGCTCGGCTACGTGTTCACCGCCTGGGGTGTGCTGGTCGCGGTCTTCGCGGTGTTCGCCGCCCCGCGGTTGCAGGCCCGGTTCGGGATCGCCAGGACCCTGTACGCGAACCTCGCGCTGTTCGCCGTCAACATCCTCGTGGTCGGGCTGTTCGTGGAGCACAAGACGGTGCTGATCTGCGCGGTGATCGTCGCCGGCATCTTCATCGGCGTGAACAACACCATCACCACCCAGGCGGTGATGACCGTCGCGCCGGTCGACCGGCCGATCGCCTCGGCGTCCTACGGCTTCGTGCGCTTCATCGGCGGTGGTCTGGCTCCGTACTTCGCCGGGCGGATCGCCGAGCGCTACAACGTCCACGTCGCGTTCTACGTCGCGGCCGGCGCGGTGGCCATGGGCATCGTGATCCTGGCTTCCGCGCACAAGCTGCTCGCCGAGGCCGAGAGCGTCGGGGGCATCGAGGATCCGGAGGAGGAGGCGCTGGCCGAGGAACTCGGCTCCGCGTCCTGAGGACCTCCTCGCCGGGAGCGGGTCCGCGTGACAGAGTGCTAGTCATGGCGAACTCGCTCCCGGTCCGTACATTCACCCCCTCCGACGGCGACTACGTCTGGACCTTCGGCGGCGCGCCGCCGTTGGCCCGCGTGAAGCCCGGCGACACCCTTGAGCTGTTCACCGAGGACTGCTTCGCCGGCCGGGTCCGCTCCGAGAAGGACCTCGTCACCGAGGTCTGCGAGTTCCCCTTCCTCAACCCGCAGACCGGCCCGTTCTACGTCGAGGGCGCCGAGCCTGGCGACACGCTCGCGATCCACTTCGTGTCCATCGAGCCGGCCCGGGACTGGGCCGCCTCCACCACCGTGCCCCTGTTCGGCGCCCTGACCTCCACCCACACCACCGCCACGCTCCAACCGCCGCTGCCGGAGCGGGTCTGGATCTGGCAGCTGGACCGCGAGCGCCGCACCTGCCTGTTCCGCGCGCACGACAGCGACATCGAGGTCGAGCTCCCGATGGACCCGATGCACGGCACGGTCGGCGTGGCCCCGGCCAACCTGGAGGTCCGCTCGGCCCTGGTCCCCGACGCGCACGGCGGCAACATGGACACCCCCGAGATGCGCGCCGGGGTCACGTGCTACCTCGGCGTGAACGTCGAGGGCGCGCTGTTCAGCCTCGGCGACGGCCACGCGCGCCAGGGCGAGGGCGAGACCTGCGGGGTGGCGGTGGAGACGGCGATGAACTCGGTGATCACCATCGAGCTCGTCAAGGGCGTCCCCACCCCCTGGCCCCGGCTGGAGTCCGACACCCACATCATGACCGCGGGATCGGCCCGTCCCCTGGAGGACGCGTTCCGCATCGCGCAACTGGACCTGGTGCAGTGGGTCGCACGCGACTACGGCCTGAGCGAGCTGGACGCGTACCAGCTGGTGACGCAGGGGGTGGAGTCGCCGCTGGCCAACGTCTGCGACACGAACTACACGTCGGTGGCGAAGATGCGCAAGGCTTTCCTGCCCTCCGGCACCTCCGCCTACGGCGTGCACGAGACGCTGCGGCAGCGGGCGGCCGCCTACCTGGCCGGCTGAAAGGGATCGGTGGCGATCACGACAGTTCCGCGCAGACGTCGGTGGCCTTGGCCTGATACAGCACCGCGATCTGATCGGTCGGCGAGACCGAGACGACCGAGCCGCCGCTGAGCACGTACTCGCCCTGCGCGTGGTACGGGTCGCCGGCGTGGACGGTGAGGCCGAAGTTGTCCGGGATGGTCCACAGGCTCGACTTGTCCGGGAGGTTGTAGAGCGTGCCGGCGCCGGACAGGTCCCCCTCGACCTGCGCGCCGGTGGCCACGTTGGTGAAGCGGGCGATCAGCGGGCCGCGGAAGTCGGTCCGCAGCGGGCTGCCGTCGGGGTAGGCCGCGACGATCCGCTCTTCGACGCCCTGGGTCGGGAAGTCCTCCTTGAGCTCGAAGGAGCAGACGTTGCCCGCGGCGTAGTCCCGCGCCGTGTAGGTCACCGGAGTCCAGCCGCCGGTGCCGCCGGTACCGCCTGCCGTGTCGGCTGAGGCGATTGCCGGACCGGCCGCGATGAGCACTCCGGCCGCGAGGGCGACGCCGAGGATGCGGTTGCGCATGATGGTTATCCCTTCGTGTCGTTCGGATCCGCGTCCTGGGAGGGCGCGGGACACGTCTTCACTCTGGAAGCGCCCGCCCTCCAGGGCGATCGCTTCAGCCCACGCTGAAACGTGAGGACGAGATGCGGATCCACTTCACGCCCGACGACCTGCTGCGCATTCGCTTCGCCGAGGAGCCGGCGCCGTTGCTGGAACTGGGCCTGGCCCTCGCGGCCCTGCACCGCCCGGCCGCCGACCCGGTCTTCACCCGCTGGCGGCGGGAGGCGGCACGCTCGCTCCCGGCACGCGCCCGGTCGCTGCTGGACCTGGTCCCGGCCTCCGGGGCCGGACCGCAGTTCCTGGACCCGATGGTGGCGGACGTCGAGGAGGGCCTGGACCGCGTGGCGGCCTCCCCGCGCGGCCAGGTGCGGCGGGAACTGGTCCGGGTCGTGGGACTCGGGCAGCCGAAGACGCCGTGGACGCAGCGGATCGCGGACCTGGAGCGCGGCGCATGGGGCGAGCTGCTCGCAGGGCTGCACGCCGCCTACGGCAGCATCCTGACGGAGCCCTGGCGGCGTCTGCGTGCGGGCTTCCACGCGGAGGTGTCCTGGCGTACCAGCGGCTGGGGACGGCTCGGGCTCGGTCCGGGACTGGCGGCGCTGCTGCCGGACTCGCGCCTGGACGGGCTGGTCTGGCACCTGGCCCCGGAGAAGGAGTTCGACCTGCACCTCGACGGACGCGGCCTGACCCTCTACCCGTCGGCGATGTGGAGCGGCTCGCCGCTGGTCGGCACGTACTCGGACCACTCGAGGCTGCTGGTCTACCCGGCGCTCACACCGCTGCCGCTCCTGCCCGAACCGCACGACGCCGACCCGCTGGGCACCCTGCTGGGACGCACGCGCGCGCAAGTGTTGGAAGCGCTGGCCGAGCCGCGGACGACGGGGAACCTGGCGCAGGATCTGGGGATCAGCGCGGCTTCGGCGTCGCAGCACGCGACGGCGCTGCGCGAGGCGGGGCTGGTGGCGACGCGGCGGGAGGGGAAGGCGGCGTGGCACGGGTGCACGGCGCTGGGGGCGGAGCTGCTGCGGACGGGAGCGCGATAGATCCCCGTCAGGCCCCCGGCGGCAGCAACGGCAGCCCGGTCGTCGGGCCGCCCTCGATCAGCCGCCACAGCCGATCGGTGTCCAAGTGCTCCTCCACCGCGTCGCCGAGCCGGTCGAGCTGCTTCTCCCGCTCCGCCGCGAACGACACCGTGGGATCCGCCTCGAACCGCACTCCGCACGCCGCCGCGACCTGCGCCAGGTACGCGCGCCGGAATCCATCGCTCTCCAGTGCTCCGTGCCAGATCGTCCCCCACACCGCGCCGTCCCGGCAGCCCTCCAAAGCCGCGCCCGACGCGTCGGTGAACAGCGTCTCGCCGCCCGACACCCGGACCTGGCCGTTGTGGATCTCGTAGCCCGTGACCGGTTCGCCGAGTCCGAAGCCGGTGGGCCGGGTCAGGGTCTTGACCGGGTCGAACACGGTGCGCACCGGAAGGAGTCCGAGCCCTGCGACGGTCCCCCGGCGCGACTCGACCTCGTCCTCGATCACCGTCCCGAGCATCTGGTAGCCGCCGCAGATCCCGAGGATCGGGCGCCCCCGGGCCGCCCGCTCGGCCAGCGCCGGCTCCAGGCCGCGCTCGCGCAGCCAGGCCAGGTCCGCGACCGTCGACTTCGTGCCCGGCAGCACCACCAGGTCCGCCGACTCGACGGCGGAGGCCGAGGCGGTGAACTCGACGTCCACGCCCGGCTCGATCGCCAGCGCGTCCATGTCGGTGAAGTTGGAGACCCGCGGGAAGCGCACCACGGCGACCCGCAGCCGCGGGCCCTCGCTGTCCCCCGCCGCCGCCCTGTACGCCTCGATCGGCAGCGCGTCCTCGGCGTCCAGCCGGATCCCGGGCAGCCACGGCACCACGCCGAGCACCGGGCGTCCGGTGAACCCCTCGATCTGCCGCAGCCCGGGCGTCAGCAGCGAGGGGTCGCCGCGGAACTTGTTGATGACGAACCCTGATATGAGCTTCTGGTCCTCGGCCTCCAGCAGCGCCACGGTCCCGTGGAAGGCCGCGAACACCCCGCCGCGGTCGATGTCGCCGACCACCACCACCGGCATCCCCAGCGGCCGGGCCAGGCCCATGTTGACCAGGTCGCCCTCGCGCAGGTTGATCTCGGTCGGCGATCCGGCGCCCTCGCAGACCACCACGTCGAAGCGCGACTTCAGGTCCTGATACGAGGCCAGCACCGCCTCGCGCAGCTTCGGCTTCAGGTCCTGGTAGGACGTCGCCGAGGCCTCCGCGAACACCTTGCCCAGCAACACCACCTGGCTCGTCCGGTCGCTGCCGGGCTTGAGCAGCACCGGGTTCATCGCCACTTCCGGCTCGACCCCGGCGGCCTGGGCCTGCATCACCTGCGCGCGCCCGATCTCGGCGCCGGCGGACCCGGCCGACCCGGC
The DNA here is from genome assembly GCF_041260665.1 of Catenulispora sp. GP43. NCBI lineage: Bacteria > Bacillati > Actinomycetota > Actinomycetes > Catenulisporales > Catenulisporaceae > Catenulispora > Catenulispora sp. GP43. Next base: position 467,693 of record NZ_JBGCCT010000002.1, read on the forward strand.
CGACCCGGCCGACCCCCCAGAACCGCCCGGCGCGCCGCTGCCGACCACCATCGAGTTGTTCGACATGTTCTGGGCCTTGAACGGCGCGACACGCACGCCCTGGCGGGCCAGCCAGCGGCAGATCCCCGCGGTGAGCAAGCTCTTGCCGGCGTCCGAGGTGGTGCCGGCGACGAGCAGCGAGCCCGTCCCGCCGCGGGGGATGATCATCGGACCAGCTTAGCCGCGGCCTCGGTGAGCGCGGTGAGCACCTCCGGGTACTCCGCGCCGGTGCGCACCGCGATCAGGCTGACCCGCCGCGGCCAGTCCTCCTTCAGCGGCACCAGGACGACGCCGTCCGGCATCTGCGGCGGGACGCCGAGCGTCGGCAGCAGCGTCACGCCGAAACCGTTGGCGATCAGCGCCAGCGCGGCGCTGAAGTCGGTGGCGCGGTAGCGGCCGCGCGGCTGGAACCCGGCGTCGGCGCAGATCGCGGTCACCTGGTCGTGGCAGGACAGGCCCTCGGCGGCCAGTACGAACGGCTCCTCGACCAGATCGGCCAGGGCGATCCGCTCGGCGCCGGCCAGCCGGTGGTTCGCCGGCACGGCCGCGTGGTAGACCTCCTCCAGCAGCGGCAGGATCCTGATGCGCGGGTCGCCCAGCAGCGGCCGGTTCGGGGCGGCCATCACCACCGCGACGTCGACGGTGCCGTCGATGAGGTGCGCGACCGACTCCTCGCTCTCGGTGTCGGCGATCTGGAAACCCCAGTCCGGGTGCGCCTCCCGCAGCGCCTTCATCGCCGGGGCGATGACCGCCATCACCGCGGTCGGGAAGCCCGCGATCCGGACCGTCATCGGCGTCGGGGAGATGGCCCGCAGCTCGGACTGCGCGCGCTCCAGCCGGGCGAAGACCGCGTCGGCGTGGCCCACCAGGACCCGGGCCGCCTCGGTCAGCACCACGTTGCGGCCGCGCCGCTCCAGCAGCTCGCAGCCGGTACTCTTGGAGAGGATCGCCAGCTGCTGGGAGACCGCCGAGGGCGTCAGGTACAAGGCCTCGGCCGCCGCCGAGACGGTGCCGTGGTCGGCCAGGGCGCGCAGCGTGCGCAGCTGCCGCACATCGATCATCGCCGCTCCTCGGTCATCGCCGCACCCCGATCATCGCCGCATCTCCATCGTTCAGGCCACCTTAACGATTCCGAGCAAAATCATTCGCTGGTGCTGAACGATAGCGCGGCCGGACACTTTCGTCATGCGTAATCCCCGCCACATCGCCCTGGCGCTCGCGGTCGTCCTGATCTGGGGCGTCAACTTCATCGCCATCGGCCACGCCCTGCAGGGCTTCCCGCCGATCCTGCTGGCCGCGGTGCGCTTCGCGCTCACCGGCCTGGCCGTGTTCTTCGTCCCGCGTCCCAAGGAGGTGCGCTGGTACTGGATCGGCGGTATCAGCGCCTTCATGTTCTTCGGCCAGTACGTGCTGCTGTTCACCGGCATGGCGCACGGGATGCCCGACGGCCTGGCCTCGCTGGTGTTGCAGAGCCAGGCACCCTTCACGGTGCTGGCCGCCGCGCTGCTGCTGCGGGAGCACACCGGGCCGCGGCAGGGGCTGGGGATCGCGGCGGCGGTCGCCGGGCTGGCCGTCATCGGCGCCGGACGCGGCGGGAACGTGCCGCTGGGCTCGCTGCTGCTGGTGATCGGCGCCGGCGCGTCGTGGGCGCTGGGCTCGATCTGCAACCGCAAGGCCGGGGCCGTCAACGGGTTCGCGCTGATGGTGTGGGCGAGCCTGTACGCCGCGCCCCCGCTGCTGGCGGTCTCGCTGCTGACCGAGGGGCCGCACCGGATCGGGCACGCCTTCGCGCACCTGCACGCCGGTCCCGTCCTCGGCCTGCTCTACATCGTGCTGCTGTCGACCTTCGTCGGCATGGGCGCCTGGGTGGTGCTGATCACCAAGTACCCGGCCTCGGCCGTGGCGCCCTACACCCTGGGCGTCCCGCCGATCGGGATCCTCGCGGCGCTGATCGCGAACGGCGAGCGGATGACCGCGCTGGAGGTCGCCGGGTCCGTGGTGGTGCTGGCCGGGCTGGTGGCGATCGTGTGGCCGGGCGCCAAGCGCAAGGCTGTGCGAATCGTCCCGGAACCGTCCGCGCCCGCCGCTAGAGTCGAGGAGTCCACACAGGCCGCCTGACACCCGGGAGAAGGACCCTTGGCCGCACCGACCATCGAGCCGCACGGCACCCTCGCGGTCGTCGAAGGCGTCCTGGAGCGGATCACCTTCGCCAACGAGGAGACCGGCTACACCGTCGCCCGCGTCGACACCGGGCACGGCGCCGGGGATCTGCTGACGGTGGTCGGGGCGCTGCTGGGGGCGCAGCCCGGGGAATCGCTGCGGATGCGCGGCCGGTGGGGCTCGCATCCGCAGTACGGCCGGCAGTTCACCGTCGAGAACTACACAACGGTGCTGCCGGCCACGGTCGCGGGCATCCAGAAGTACCTGGGCTCCGGCCTGATCAAGGGCATCGGGCCCAAGACCGCCGAGAAGATCGTCGGCCACTTCGGCGTGGACACGCTGACGGTGATCGAGGAGGCCCCGGAGCGCCTGATCGAGGTGCCGACGCTGGGGCCGAAGCGGACCAAGCTGATCGCGGCGGCCTGGATCGAGCAGAAGGCCATCAAGGAGGTCATGGTCTTCCTGCAGTCGGTCGGGGTGACCACGTCGATCTCGGTGCGGATCTACAAGGAGTACGGCGACGCGGCGATCGACGTCGTGAAACAGGAGCCTTACAAACTCGCCTCGGACGTGTGGGGCATCGGGTTCAAGACCGCCGACTCGATCGCGGTGGCCGTGGGCATCCCGCACGACTCGCCGGAGCGGGTGAAGGCCGGCATCCAATACGCGCTGTCGCAGAGCTCTGACGCCGGCAACTGCTATCTGCCGCGCGAGCGGCTGCTGGCCGAGTCGGTCAAGATCCTCACCGTCGAGACCGAGCTGGCCGCGCGCTGCCTGGACGAGCTGATCGAGGCCGAGGGCGTGGTCGCCGAGGACATCCCCGATCCCGACGGGTACGACCCGGACGAGCCGATCCGCGCCGTCTACCTCGTGCCGTTCCACCGCGCCGAGGCCTCGCTGGCCGCGCAGCTGCGGCGGCTGCTGGAGGCCCCGGACGACCGGCTGGGCTCGTTCGCCTCCGTGGACTGGGACAAGGCGCTGGGCTGGCTGAAGGAGCGCACCGGCGCCGATCTCGCGCCGGCCCAGACCGAGGCGGTGCGGCAGGCGCTGACGTCGAAAGTCAGTGTCCTGACCGGCGGCCCGGGCTGCGGCAAGTCGTTCACCGTGCGCTCGATCGTGGAGCTGGCCCAGGCCAAGCGGGCCCGCGTGGTCCTGGCCGCCCCGACCGGCAAGGCCGCCAAGCGGCTCGCCGAGCTGACCGGCGCCGAGGCGATGACCGTGCACCGGCTGCTGGAACTGAAGCCCGGCGGGGACGCGGCCTACGACCGGGACCGGCCGCTGGAGGCCGACCTGGTGGTGGTGGACGAGGCCTCGATGCTGGACGTGCTGCTGGCCAACAAGCTGGCCAAGGCGGTCGCCCCGGGCGCGCACCTGCTGCTGGTCGGCGACGTGGACCAGTTGCCCTCGGTCGGCGCCGGCGAGGTCCTGCGCGACCTGCTGGCCGCCCCCCGCGTCCCGCGCGTCCGCCTGACGCAGGTGTTCCGCCAGGCCCAGCAGTCCGGCGTGGTCGTGAACGCCCACCGGATCAACTCCGGCAAACCGCTGGAACTGGCCGGCTTCAACGACTTCTTCCTGTTCGTCGAGGACGAGACCGAGGACGCGGCGCGGGTAGCGGTGGAACTGGCCACGACCCGCATCCCGAAACGCTTCGGCTTCGACCCCCGCCGCGACATCCAGGTCCTGACCCCGATGCACCGCGGCCCGGCCGGCGCCGGCACCCTCAACGGACTCCTGCAGGAGACGCTGACCCCCTCGCAGCCCTCACGGCCCGAGAAGCGCTTCGGCGGCCGCACGTTCCGGGTCGGCGACAAGGTGACGCAGATCCGCAACAACTACGACAAGGGCAAGAACGGCGTCTTCAACGGCACCGGCGGCGTCATCACATCGATGCTGCTGGAGGAGCAGACGCTGGTGGTTCGCACCGACGAGGACGAGGACGTGGCATACGAGTTCGCCGAACTGGACGAACTGCAGCACGCGTACGCCATGACCGTGCACCGCTCCCAGGGCTCGGAGTACCCGGTGGTCGTGGTCCCGGTGACGATGAGCGCCTGGATGATGCTGCAACGGAACCTGCTCTACACCGCGGTGACGCGCGCGAAGAAGCTGGTGGTCCTGGTCGGCTCGAAGCGGGCCCTGGCCCAGGCGATCCGCACGATGTCGGCGGGCAAGCGCTACACCGGACTGGACTACCGCCTGCGATGACCGACCTCATCCTGCGGTTCGACAGCAACAAACCGCGCAAGCTGAAGTACAACCTGGAGAAGGCCCGCAAGGCCGGCGCCTCGACCCTGCTGACCTTCGGCGGCGCCTATTCGAACCACATCCGCGCCGTCGCGGCGGCCGGCCGCACCGAGGGATTCGCGACGATCGGCGTGATCCGCGGCGAGGAGCACCTGCCGCTGAACGACTCGCTGGCCTTCGCGGTGTCGCAGGGCATGCACTTGATGTACATGGACCGGGAGACGTACCGGACGAAGAAGTCGGCCAAGACGCGGCGGTTCCTGGAGAGCTGCTTCGGGGAGTTCTTCCTGATCCCGGAAGGCGGCTCGAACCCGGCGGCGGTACGAGGCTGCGCGGAGCTGCCTGGCGAGGTCACAGAACCCTTTGATGTGATCTGCTGCCCGGTCGGGACCGGCGGAACACTCGCGGGGATCGCCGCCGGACTCGACCCGGGACAGCGAGCCATCGGCTTCGCGGCGCTGAAGGGCGGCTTCCTGACGAAGGAGGTCGCCGAACTCCAGCGGCAGACCTACGGAAAGGTCTTCGACAACTGGCACATCGAGGACGGCTACCACTTCGGAGGCTACGCGAAGGTGCCGCCGGAGTTGGACGCCTTCGCCGAGCGGTTCGGGGCCGAGCACGGGTTCGAGGTGGACCGGATCTATGTCGCCAAGATGCTGTACGGCATCACGGAGATGATCGAGGCCGGGAGGTTCGCCCCCGGTGCTCGGATCGTCGCGGTCATCACGACTGGTTGAGGGGCAGGTGTCCGCGGCAGGGGACCCGAAACAAACCCCCCTCAATGGGAAACAGGATCCACCTGTCACACTAAACGAAAAATAGAGGTGACCCACGAACAAACCGCACCCGCACCTCAGCCGCTCGCACCACCCGTGAAGTTCCACCCGGCCAGCCGCAGAGCCGGCGCCATCGCCGAGACCGGCCCGTACCTCGAAGCGAACGCCGGCGCGTGGGTCCCGATCCCCAGCACCCGCCCTGGGGCCAGCGCCTCGGGGTAGGACTGGGTGAAGCGCAGGTTCTTCACCGGCCGGGTGATCTCGCCGTTCTCGATCAGCCAGACACCGTTGCGGGTCAGCCCGGTCATCACCAGGCGGCGCGGGTCCAGGCAGCGTGTGTACCAGTGGTCTGTCACCAACAGCCCACGCCGGACCCGGGCCACCAGCGCCTGGACCGAGGAGTCCGCCGCCGGCCCTTCGACCTCGGTCGGGGCCAGGCCGACCGTCGGTTCCAGGCGCACGTTGAACGGGATCGCGCCGTGCGCCGCGCTGTTGGCGTCGGCGTGGCCGGTGCTGACGGCGCCGGCCTCGCGGGCCGAGCGGCGGTCGTGCGCGACGGCCCGGGTCACCCCGTCGCGGACCAGGTCGAGGCGGTCGCGCGGGGTGCCCTCCGGGTCGAACAGCGGGCCGGCGGCCGGGCCGGACAGGGGGTCGTCGATCAGGCTCACTGCGGGGTCGAACTGCTGCTCACCCAGTTTCACGAACGAGGTGCCCTCGGTCAGCGCCTTGCCGTTGAAGCCGTAGTCGGACATGACCCACAGCAGGTCGCTGACCGCCGTGGGCTCCAGGACGACCTCGTACTCACCCGGCTCGAGTTCAACAGGGTCCTGCGACGCGAGCGCCTTGGCCGCCGCGCGAGCCCCGAGCGCGGCACCGTCCAGGTCGCTCATCAGACGCGAGGCCTGGCGCGCGGCGCCGTCGGAGGTCGCGGTCTTGGCGATGCCGTCGATCGTGGCCTCGGCCACGGTGCCGTGGACGGCCTGCCCCTCGGAGTTCGCGTACGCCGTCACGACCAGCCGGTTGCGGTAGAACCCGGCCGCCGTCAGCTTGCCGACCGCGTCGACGAACGCCTTTACCTGCTCGGCCCGCGCCTCCGGGCCCGCGCAGCCGGTCGCCAGGTCCGGGTCCGCCGCGGCCGCCGGGAGCGCCGCGCGGCCGGACAGGCCGGCCCAGCCGGGGTCGGCCGGCGACCGGCGCACCGCGGCCACGGTCCGCTCGACCAGCGCCGCCAGGCCCGCGTCGTCGGTGACCGTGGTGGCGTTCACCGCGGTGCGGCCGTCGGCGTGGATCCGCAGGGTCACGGTGTCGGTGTCGCTGGCGACGTTCTGGTGGATGTAGGAGTTGGCGAAGCGGGTGAGCGCCAAGTGTTCGTGCTCGACCGTCACGTCCACGTCCGCCGAGCTGCCGGCGGCCGTGCGCGCGGCCTCGAGCACCCGCTCGGCGGTCTCGGTGCGCACCGTGGTCTCCGGGCTCATCCGCGCACCCCCACTCGCACGTTCCGGAACCGGGCCGGCGCCGCCGGGTGCCCGGTGTGCCCGACCTGGCCGGGCTGGCCCTTGCCGCAGTTCGGCGTGCCCCAGGCCACGATCTCGTTCGAGAGCATGTCCATGCTCTGCCAGAACGTCGGGCCGATGCCGGTGTAGGTGGGGTTCTTCACCATCCGGCCGAGCTTGCCATTCTTCACCTCGTAGCCGAGCTCGCAGCCGAACTGGAAGTTCAGTCGCTTGTCGTCGATCGACCAGGACCGGTTCAGGTCCATGAACACCCCGTCGTCGGTCGCGGCGATGATCTCCTCCAGCGTGTGCGGGCCCGGCTCCAGGCCCACGTTGGTCATCCGCACGATCGGCAGCCGCGACCAGTCCGTCGACCGGACGCTGCCGGCGTAGTCGAGCCCTGCGACGGCCGCGCTCTCCCGGCCCGCCAGCACCCCGGTCCAGATGCCGTTGCGGACCGCGTCGCGCCGGCCGGCCCTGGTGCCCTCGTCGTCGTAGCCGAACGAGCCCAGCGCGCCGGGGTGGGTGGCGTCGATGACGATGTTCATCAGCTCGCTGCCATAACGCAGCGTGCCGAGTTCGGCCAGGTCCAGCCAGGAGGTCCCGGCGTAGGCCGCCTCCCAGCCCAGGATCCGGTCCAGTTCGATGGCGTGCCCGACGGACTCGTGGATCTGCAGCGCCAGCTGCTCGCCGCCCAGGATGAGCGTGGTCTGCCCGGACGGGCACTGCGGGGCGCGCAGCAGCGCCTGGGCCTCGTCGGCGACCCGTGCGGCGTGCGAGGCCAGGTCGAGCTCGGTGACCAGCTCCCAGCCCCGGGTCCCGTACTGGCCGCGCCGCGAGGGGTAGGAGCGGACCTGGGTCTCGCGCTCGCCGACCGCGGTGGCCGAGATCCCGCCGCCGCACTCGCGGATGTGCTGGTCGATCCGGTGCCCCTCGGAGGAGACGAACCACTTGCGGGTGTCCCAGATCTGGTAGACGCCGGTCGCGATGTCAGCACCCTGCTCGCGCATCTCGGCGGTCGCCGCGGTCAGCAGGTCGCCCTTGTCCGACACCGGCACCGCCAGCGGGTCCACCTCGCACCGGCTGGCCCAGCTGCCGACCTCCGGCTCGGCCGGGATCATCGAGGCCGGCCCCGGCACCCGAGAGGAGGCCTTGGCGATCTCCACCGCCTGCCGGCCGGCGGCCCGGACCGAGGAGGCGTCCAGATGCGGCGTCGCGAAGAACCCCCAGCTGGACCCCACGAGCGCCCGCACCCCGATCCCGACCGTCTCGCCCTGGTCCAGCGCCTCCACGGCGCCGTTGCGGGCGGACATGGACTCGGTGCGCCGGTGCATGACGCGGGCGTCGGCGTAGCGGGCCCCCAGCGCGAGCGCGTGCTCCACGGCCTGGTCGGCCGCGTCCAGGTAGCTGGTGCTCATGGGTCACGACCCTATCCCGCGCCTTACCGGGACGTCGCGGTGAGCTGCTTCCAGCGGTCGATGAGCAGGTCGGTGGCCGCGCGGTCGCGCACCGCCACCCGCAGCCATTCGGGGCCCAGGCCCGGGAAGGTGTCGCCGCGGCGCACGGCGATGCCCTCGGCCCGCAGCCGGGCCCGGAGCCGGACCGCGTTCGGGGCTCTGACCAGCACGAACGGGGCCCGGGAGGCCGCCGGGACGGCGAGGCCGGGGATCTCGGCCAGCCGGGCCAGCAGGTGGTCGCGGTCCTGGTCGGCCTGCTTGGCCAGGGCCTCGGCCTCGGCGACCGCGTCCGGATCGCAGACCGCCTGCGCCGCGATCAGGGCCAGCGAGGAGACCGACCACAGCGGCTGCGCATCTCTCAGAGCCCTGATGAGCGGCGCCGGCGCGAGGACGTAGCCGACCCGCAGCCCCGCCAGACCCCAGGTCTTCGTCAGACTCCTGATGACGACGACATCCGGGTGGCCGGCCAGGGACTCGGTCTCGCCGGGGATGCCGTCGATGAAGGCCTCGTCGACGACGACCGTGCGGCCGGGCCGCGCCAGGCGCTCGACGGCCGCTGCCGGATGCAGGACCGACGTCGGGTTCGTCGGGTTGCCGAGCATCACCAGATCCGGCCCGGTCGGGACCGCCGCCGGGTCGAGGGTGAAGTCGCCGGTCAGGATGTGCCGCTCGACGGCGTGGCCCGCGGCGCGCAAGGCGGCTTCGGGCTCGGTGAACTGCGGGTGCACCACCAGCGCGCGCCGGGGTCGCAGCACCCTGGCAAGCAGCACGAAGGCCTCCGCCGCGCCCGAGGTGAGCAGCACCTCGTCCGGAGTCCGGCCGTGGCGCTCGGCGACGGCCTCGGTGGCGGCGCGGGCGTCGGGGTAGGCGGCCAGCGCTCCCAGGCCCTCGGCCAGGCGATCGCGCAGCCAGCGCGGGGGTTCGGTCACGCGGACGTTGACGGCGAAGTCGTGGCGGACGGCCACCTCCACGTCCCGCAGCTCCGCGTCACCGTGGTGGCGCAGATCCTCCTCAGCCCCCTCAGCCCCCTCAGCCTCCTCAGCCCCCTCAGCCCCCTCAGCCCCCTCAGCCCCCTCAGCCTTCTCAGCCATGCGAGTGCGCGTGGCCGTGGTGATGGCCGTGGCTGTGGCCGTCCTCGTCGGGGTGGTGGTGCGGGGCCTGCGCGGCGCCGACCCGGTCTTCGAACCCCGGCATCGCGATCCGGTACACGCAGGTGTCGCAGTTCATGCGGATGTCGCCGGCGACGGCCTCGGCGTGGCGTTCCAGGACCAGGTCGGCCAGCTCGTCGCAGTCGCCGATGACCGGGGCGACGTCGTAGCCGGCGGCCTGCTCGGCGATGCGGTCCGGCAGGACGCCCCGGAACAGGAAGTAGGGCAGGACCACGATGCGCTTGGCACCCAGGCGCCGGCAGCGCTCCAGGCCTTCCTCGACCGACGGATGCGCGAGGGACACGAAGGCCGGCTCGACCGTCCCGATGCCCCGGCCTTCCCACAGCAGGCGTGCGGCGCGGTAGACCTCTGCGTTGGCGTCGGGGTCGGTCGAGCCGCGGCCGACGAGCAGGACGGCGGCCTCGGCGCGCTCCTCGCGCGGCAGGACGGTGTCCAGGCGCGCTTCGAGCAGCGACAGGATGGTCGGGTGCACGCCCAGGGGACGTCCGTAGGCGAAGGACAGGCCCGGGTGGCGCAGGCGCTCGCGGTTCAGCGAGCCGGGGATGTCGCCCTTGGCGTGGCCGGCGGCGACCAGCACCAGCGGCACCGCGGCCACCCGCCGGTGGCCGGCCTCGACCAGGCGGGTCACCGCCTCGCCCACCGGCGGCGCGGACAGCTCGATGAAGCCGCCGTCCACCGCCTCGACGGCCTGCGGCGCGCGGCGCGCCACCCGCTGCACGAAGGCGCGGAAGTCCTGGGCGCCGTCGGCGTCGCGGGTGCCGTGGCCGACGATGAGCAGGGCGGTCATGATGCGGTGCCTTCTTCCAGCAGATCCGGGTAAATCAGGGCATTGAGCGCGGCGGCGGCGACGGCCGAGCCGCCCTTGCCCGAGACGTTCGACACCGCGGGCAGCCCGGACTCCCGCAGCGCGGCCTTCGACTCGGCGGCCCCGACGAAGCCCACCGGCAGCCCGATGACCAGCGCCGGCCGGGCCTGCTCGGCGATCGCGATGAGCTCGAACAACGCGGTCGGCGCACAGCCGATGACGTAGACGGCGCCGGGCCCGGCCTGCCCGGCGGCGATGCGCAACGCGGCGGCGGAGCGCGTGATGCCGAGGTCGGCGGCCAGCGCCGGCGCCGCGGGGTCCTTGATGGCGCACAGCGCGTCGCGGCGCGTGATGCCCGCGGCGACCATCTCGACGTCCGCGACGATCGGCGCGCCGTCGGCGAGCGCGGCGGCGGCGTGCGCCAGCGCGGCCTCGTCGGCGGCGAGGTCGGCGGCGTAATCGAAGTCGGCGCTGGCGTGGATGACGCGCTCGACGACGGCCCGCGTGTAGGGCGGGAGCGTGGAGGTGTCGAGGTGCGAGCGCAGGATGCGGTAGGACTCCGCCTCGATGGGATGGACGGTGCGGGCGGTCATCGGCTGTGCTCCGAATCCGACTCGATGAGGACGATGGCGTCGACCGGGCACACCTCGACGCACTCGCCGCAGCCGGTGCAGCGGTCGGGCCGGACGATGAGGGACGCGGCCACGGTCACGGTCGCGGCGCTGGGGCGGATGGCGTGCTCCGGACACGTGAGCAGACACGCGCCGCAGCCTTGGCAGGCGCGTACCTCGGCGATCAGGGTGCTCATGCGCCGCTCCAGGTGTAGCCGCGCGGCGTGACCATGCGCCCGGCCGCGACGCGGGTGTGCGAGCTGCCGACCAGGACGATGGTGTACATGTCCACGTCGGCCGGATCGAAGTTACTCAGGGTGCTGATCCACCCGCGCTCACCGGGCCGCGACGCGTCCCGCACGCAGCCGACCGGCGTCGTCGGCGGCCGGTGCTGCCGCAGGATGTCCAGCGCATGGCCGAGCTGCCAGTCGCGGCCCTTGCTGCGCGGGTTGTAGAAGACGGTGACGAAGTCCCCCTGCGCGGCCGCGGTGACCCGGCGCTCGATGGCCGGCCAGGGCGTGTGCAGGTCGGACAGCGAGATGACGGCGTGGTCGTGCCCGAGCGGCGCCCCGAGGATGTTGGCGGCGGCGAGCGAGGCGGTGATGCCCGGGACGCCGACGACGTCGACGTCATCGAGCTCTGCGAAAAGATCGAGCGCGGGACTGGCCATGGCGTAGAGCCCGGAGTCGCCCGAGCCGACGAGCGCCACGGCCCGGCCCCGCCGCGCGGTCTCGACGGCATCGCGGGCACGGGCCTCCTCGCTGCCGAGACCGGTCGCGCGGATCTCGGTGCCCGGACGGAGGAGGTCGCGGATCTGGTCGAGGTACTGGTCCAGCCCGATGACGACCGAGGCCCGGCGCAGCTCGGCGACGGCGCGGGGCGGCAGGAGGTCGCGCGCGCCGGGACCGAGGCCGATGAGGGCGAGGCGGCCTCGGGGGGTGAGGCGGGCGATGGCGGCGGTGGCCATGGGGGCCACATCGGTGGTGGGCACGCTCTTCGTCTTCGGCACGATCAGCTCGGCGAGCGGCCGGTTCGCGCCGTCGTAGCGCGCGGCGGCCTCGGCGACCGAGGGTGTGCCGACTTCGGCGAGCACCACCTCGCTCGGGTTCGGCACCTCGATCTTCGCCAGCTGCTCGGCCGGGTGGAAGACCACCTGCCAGCCGCGCCGCCGGGCCGCCTCGAGGATGCCCGGCTCGTCGGCCTTGGCGTCCACCGACGCCAGGCGCGCCACCGATGCGGCGCTCAATCCGCCGGCTGCCAGCGCGCGATCCACCGCGTCCAGGACTTCATCGGCGGTCACCCCGCGCGAGGCGCCGACTCCCACCACCAGTGACTTCGGCCGGTAGACCAATCCCTCAGCCTCGGCAAGGTCGCTGATCGCTATCGCCGCCTCGGCCCCGGCCTCGCCTTCCACCACGCTCAGCGCCGGAAGGGGCCAGTTATCCGCGCCCACCACCGCGACCGCCGCCCCCGACAGCAGTGCCGCGCCGACCGGGGCCAGCAGCTCGGGGTTGGCGACCGTGAAGCCCAGGTCGGCGCCGTACGAGTCGAGCGCCTGCGCGCCGGCCGCGTCGGAGGCTGTCGTGATCACCGGCGTGCTCCCGAGCAGCGCCGACACGCGCTCGGCCAGCTCGTTCGCGCCGTGGTGGCCGCCGAGGACGGCGACCGCGTGGCGCAGCGACTCGTCGACGCAGACCACCGCCGCGTCGGTGCTCTTGTGGCCGAGCACCGGTGCCAGTGAACGGACCGCCGCGCCGACCGCCAGGAACGCCACCACCGCGTCGCATTCGGCGAAAGCAGTGCGCAGTTCGGATGCGCCGCCGTAGACCCGCGCCTCGGAAGGCCAGGCCGCGGCCAGCACGTCGGCGGCGCGGCGTCCGGCGGCGGTCGTGGCGACCACCCCGATCGTCTTCTGGCTCAAGGTCGTTCTCCCCACAGCAGGAACACGGGATTGGCGGCGGCGAAGCGGTGGGCGTCGCCGCCGAGTGCGGACAGGCGCGAGGACTGGAGCAGGACGCCGTCCACCGCGCGGCCGGACTTCGTCAGGAGGCTGATCGTCTCCGGCACGCGTTCGATGGCCGCCAGCGCCACGACCACCATCGCGGCCGGGGTCTCGGCGCAGGCGGCGATGACGTCCAGCCCGCCGCCCCCGACGAACACCGCATCGGGCCGCGGCAACCGGTCAAGAGCCGAAGCCGAGGCAGAGGCCGCCACCACCTCGACCGCGACACCGTGGGCGGCGGCGTTGGCCCGGATGCGGTCGCAGGACTGCGCGTCGCGCTCCACCGCGACCACCGCCGCACCGAACCGCGCGCACTCGATGCCGACCGAGCCCGAACCCGCGCCGACGTCCCACACCAGGAGCCCCGGCCGCGGCCCCAGTTTCGCCAGGGCGAGTGCGCGGACCTCCGACTTGGTGATCATCGAGTCGCGGTGTGCGAACTCCGACTCCCCCAGCGCCCATGGGCCCGGTACGCCTTCGAAGCCGGCGATCCAGCCGCGTTCGCAGGTCAGGCGCGATTCGTCCAGGCACAGCAGGACGTGCGGGTCGGCGAACTCCGAGTGGGCCGCCGCGTGCGAGCTGAGCGTGGCGATCCTCTGGTCCGGATGGCCGAGCCGCTGCGCGACCACGAAGGTGCGGTCCGGCAGCAGGGCACCGAGCTCCCTGGCCCCGGCACCGGGACCGGTCAGCACCGCCACCTTCGGGAAGGCCCGGCACACGTTCGCCACCGGCCGCAGCTCCCGGCCGTGCGCGCTGACCACGATCGCGTCGTCCCAGGACAGTCCGACCGCGGCGAACGCGGTGGCGACCGAGGACGGCGCGGGCAGAACCCTGATATCCAAGTCAGTCTCGCGGAGCCGGCGCACGATCCCGAAGAAGCCCGGGTCGCCGCTGGCGATCACGCAGACGTTCTCATGGGACGGCAGCGCCGCGGACAAGGCGTCCAGCCCGCCGAGCACGAGGCGCGCTGCCGAATCGGGAACCGGCACCGCGTCCAGATGCCGCTGGCCGCCGACCACCAAAGTGGCGCAGGCAAGCGCGGATCGGGCCTGCTCTGAGAGCGGCGACCCGTCGAAGCCGATGACGGTGATCACGTCCGCGCCACCACTTCCAGACCGCTGAAGTCGACCATGGCGACCTCGGCGCTGATCGCGCCCCCGCACTCGGCGGCCGCGAAGCGCTCCAGGACCGCCGCGACGCGCCGGCACAGCTCCAGGCCCGCGACGGGCAACAGGCCGGCGGCGTCCCAGAGCTCGTAGGCGTGGCGGGCGGTGTTGGCGGCGCCGACGGTCTCCGCCAGGTCGGCGGGGCCGCCGACGGCCCGGGTGATCTCGCCGAGCAGGGAGCAGTCGACCTTGGAGCGCGTGTAGTGGGTCATCAGGACGCCGGCGCCGAGCTTGGTGAGCTTGCCGGCCATGCCGACGAACACCACGCGCCGCACCCCGTGCTCCACGCAGCGCCGCAACGCCGCGCCGGTGAAGTCGCCGACCTCGACGAAGCTGACCTCCGGCAGGTCCGGGAACAGCAGCATCGCGCCCTTCTCGGTGCGCCCGCCGGTGCACAGGACCAGGACAGGGTCCTGCGACGTCTCGGCGGCCTGCGCGGCCAGCACGGACACCGCCTGCTCGACGCTGGCCCGCCACGCGGCGGTGGAGAAGGGGCGCACGATGCCGGTGGTGCCGAGGATGGAGATGCCGCCGAGGATGCCCAGGCGCGCGTTGGTGGTCTTGCGCGCCATCACCTCGCCCTCGGGCACGGAGATGACCACGCGCAGACCACGCGGTTCGGCGCTGAGGGCTCCGGCGCGCATGGCTTCGGCATCGAGGGCTTCGGCGACCGAGGCCTCGATCATGCTGCGCGGCACCGGGTTGATGGCCGGCCCGCCGACCTCCAGGCCCAGGCCCGGCTTGGTGACGACGCCGACACCGACACCCCCGTCGAGCTGGATGCCGCCGGCCGGGAGCCAGGAGACGGTCGCGGTGAGGTGGGCGCCGTGGGTGACGTCGGGATCATCACCGGCGTCCTTGACCACGACGGCCTCGGCCCGGCCGGGACGGGAGACATCGCAGCGGTCGGTGGCGAAGGTGACGCGGCGGCCGGAGGGCAGCGCGATCTCAGTCCAGGTCTGCGGCTCGCCCGTGAGCAGGGCCGTGGTCGCGGCCTTGGCGGCGGCCGCGGCGCAGGCGCCGGTGGTCCAGCCCGGACGCAGGGCCTTGGGGCGGACCTTCATGGTGCGCGGGAGGTCGGGCTCGCGCAGGGCCGGGAGGTCCGGCGAACCCTCGTCCGGGGCCGCGTCAGACATCTGATTCACGCCGGGCCAGCAACTCCCGCCGCGCGCCCTTCTCAGCCCGCCGGAACCCGTGGAAGTGCCCCGGGTGGTACAGGTGCGAGCGCGTCCCCTGGGCCCCGAGCGCCGGCCCGACCAGGAACAGCGTGTGCTTCCAGAGCTTGCGGGCCTTCACCGTCTCTTCGAGGTCTGCGATGGTGCACTGCACCACCTCCTCGTCCTCCCACGTGGCGCGGTAGGCGACGATCACCGGGGTGTCGGCCGCGTAGCCGCCCTCCAGCAACTCGGCGGCCAGCTGGCCGGAGCGCGCCGCCGACAGGAACACGGCCATGGTCGTGCCGTGGGCGGCGAAGGCGCGGATCGACTCCTTCTCGGGCATGGGGGTCTTGCCGCCGCCGAGGCGGGTCAGGATCACCGACTGCGCGACCTCGGGGACCGTCAGCTCCCGCTGCGCTATCGCGGCGACCGCCGAGAAGGCCGAGACGCCGGGCACGATCTCCGTCTCCAGTCCCAGTTCCCGGCAGCGTTCCAGCTGCTCCTGGACCGCGCCCCACAGCGACGGGTCGCCGGAGTGGATGCGGGCGACGTGCAGGCCCTGCGCCACAGCGCGTTCGTAGATCGCGATCACGCCCTCCATCGGCAGGGCCGCGGAGTCGACGATCTCGGCGTCGGGGCGCGCGTGCTCCAGGACCGCCTCCTGCACCAGGCTGGAGGCCCAGATCAGGATGTCGGCGGCGGCGATCGCGCGGGCCCCGCGCAGCGTGATCAGGTCGGCCGCGCCCGGACCGGCCCCGATGAACGTGACCTTCGCCGCGCTGGCGCTCACAGTGCTCCCCCTCGTCCGCGCCGCTGCGCGGTGGTGATGACAGTGGACAGATACGGCGCGGCGCCGATCGTGTCCGGGTCCAGGTCCGCGACCGGGCCCACGACTTCCTCCGGCAGGCCCAGTGCGGCCCCGAACACGGTCTCGCCGCCGCGGCCGGCCTTCTCGACGGCCCGCAGCATCTCCGGCAGGAACCGGCCGCCTTTGTAGGCCACGACCGTGTCGAAGGCCTCGAGCGCCCGCTCGTACGCCTCAAGACCGGCGGTCATCGGGAACAGCGCCAGGACCTCGCGGCCCTCGGCCAGCACCGTCCCGGACCGCGAGGCCAGGTCCTGCATCGCCGTGATGCCGGGCACGGTCCGCACCTCGACCGACGGTGTCAGGGCTCGAACGGTCTGGGCGAGGTAGCTGAACGTCGAGTAGATGTTGGGGTCGCCGATCGTGGCGAAGGCGACGCGTTCGGCGCCGTCGTCGAACGCGGCGACGACCGCGCGCGCCGCCTCGTCCCACGCGCTGAGGCGTTCGGCGGTGCGTCCGCCGCGATCCGACAGAGCGAAGGGCACGGCCCGGATCGTGTCGCCGTCGATGTGCGCGCGGACGGTGGCCTCGGCGCGTCCCGGCCCTTCGGGGCCGTCGGCGAGGACGGGGACGAAGACGACGTCGGCGGCCTGCAGCACGCGCACGGCCTTCACGGTCACCAGATCCGGATCGCCCGGACCGACACCGACACCGGTGAGCAAAGGCATTCAGACCACCCCGCAGCTCTCGACCAGCCGGCGGGCGATCGACGGCGCGCCGGCCCAGTGCAGGTGGAGGTAGGAGGCGTGGATGCGGGTGCCGGCGAAGCCCTCGGTGACCGCTCCCCCGTCGCGGCGCCAGTGCCAGGCCGGCGGTGAGCCGGCCGAGGGGCTGACGGCGGTCCGGTGGAATTCGTGCCCTGACACCCGGGTCCCGGCGGCGGCCAGGACCGACTCGCAGGCCGCCACGGCGTGCCGGTAGCCCAGGGTGAGCCGGTCGGTCATGACGGCCTCGGCGTCCACCACGCCGCACATCGGCAGGCCGTCCAGGCTCTTGCCGAGGTACAGCAGTCCGGCGCACTCCGCGGCGATCGCTCCGCCCAGGCGCGCGAACTGCGCCACCTGATCGCGCAGCGCCTCGTTGGCGGCCAGTTCGGGGGCGTAGACCTCGGGGAAGCCGCCGCCGAGCACCAGGCCGCCGATGTTCTCGGGCAGCTTCTCGTCGTGCAGCGGGTCGAACGGGCAGACCTCGGCGCCGGCGGCGGCGAGCAGTTCGGCGTTCTCGGCGTAGGAGAAGGTGAACGCGGGCCCCGACGCGACGGCGATGCGCGGCCGGGCGCAGGAGCGGCGGCCGGCCTCGGCCGCGGGGTCCCAGGCGGCGACGTCCAGCGGCGGGGCGCTGCGGGCCAGGCGGTAGATCTCGTCGAGCTGCACGCCGGCGTCCACCAGGGCGCCGAGCGCGGCCACGGCGGCCACCGCCTCGGCCCGCCGCTCGGCCACCGGGACCAGGCCGAGGTGGCGCGAGGGGGCCGCCACGGCGGCCTCGCGCCGCAGCGCGCCGAGCACCGGCACGCCGAGCTCGTCCAGGGCCTCGGTCAGGATCCTGCGATGGTTCTCGGAGCCGACGCGGTTCAGGACCACGCCCGCGATGCGCACCGCTGGGTCGAAGGAGCGGAACCCGTGCACCAGCGCGGCGATCGAGCGGCCCTGCGCGGCGGCGTCGACGACGAACAGCACCGGGGCGCCGAGCAGCTTGGCGACCTGCGCGGTGGAGGCGAGCTCGCCCTCGCCGGTCGCGCCGTCGTACAGGCCCATGACGCCCTCGACGACCGCGATGTCGGCCCCGGCTGCGCCGTGCGCGAACAGCGGCGCGATCCGTTCGGTGCCGACCATGTAGGGGTCGAGGTTGCGGCCGACGCGGCCGGCGGCCAGGGAGTGATAGCCGGGGTCGATGTAGTCCGGGCCGACCTTGAACGGCGCGACGGTGAAGCCGCGGTCGGTCAGGGCTTTGACGATGCCGGTGGCCACGGTGGTCTTGCCGTGGCCGGAGGCCGGGGCCGCGATGACGACGCGCGGCACGGTCAGCGGGACCGAGCTCACCACTCGATACCCTTCTGGCCCTTCTGGCCGGCGTCCATCGGGTGCTTGACCTTGGTCATCTCGGTGACCAGGTCGGCGGCCTCCAGCAGTTCGGGCGCGGCGTCGCGGCCGGTGATGACGACGTGCTGGCTCCCCGGGCGGTCGGCCAGGGTCTTCACGACGTCCTGGACGTCCACCCAGCCCCACTTCATCGGGTAGGTGAACTCGTCCAGCACGTACAGCCGGTAGGTCTCGGCGGCCAGGTCGGCCTTGATCCGCTCCCAGCCGGCGCGAGCGTTGTCGGCCTGGAGCTCGGGGTCGCTGTGCAGGTCCCGCTGGATCCAGGACCAGCCCTCGCCCATCTTGTGCCAGTCGACGGGCCCGCCGACGCCGGTGCGCTCGTGCAGCTCGCCGAGCGCCTTGAGCGCGGTCTCCTCGCCGATGCGCCACTTGGCGGACTTGACGAACTGGAACACGCCGATCGGCCAGCCCTGGTTCCAGCCCCGCAGGGCCAGGCCGAAGGCGGCGGTGGACTTCCCCTTGCCGGGGCCGGTGTGCACGATCGTCAGCGGCCGGTTGCGGCGCTGGCGCGTGGTGAGGCCGTCGTCGGGGACGTGCGTGGGTTGGCCCTGCGGCATCAGGCGGCCCTCCGGTCGGAGCGGGGTCGGTTGCCGTGCACCGCCGCGGTGAGCGCGTCGGCGGCGAGATCGGTGAGGGGCAGGTGGTCGGCGCCCAGATCGGCGGCCAGGCGCCCGGCCAGCCCCAGGCGGACCGGGCCGGCCTCGCAGTCCACGACGACGGCCGTGCCGCCCAGGGCCGCGACAGCCTGGCGGAGGTGGGCCGCGGCGCGGCGGGTGTCGGCGAGGGGGTCCTTCGAGTGCGAGGCCTGGGTGGCGCGGCCGTCGGTGACGACCAGGACCAGGGGCCGCCGGTCCGGGTCGCGCATGCGCTCGACGCGCAGGACGTCCGCGGCCTGGAGCAGACCGGCGGCCAGCGGGGTGCGGCCGCCGGTGGGCAGCGAGGCCAGCCGGGCGGCGCCGGCGTCGACGGACCAGGTGGGCGGCAGCGCGACCTCGGCGGTGCGGCCGCGGAAGGTCACCAGGCCGACCTTGTCACGGCGCTGGTAGGCGTCCAGGAGCAGCGAGAGGATCGCGCCCTTGACGGCGGCCATGCGCTGGCGGGCGGCCATGGACCCGGAGGCATCGACCGCGAACAGGACGAGATTGCCTTCCCGGCCCTCGCGGATCGGCTCGCGGAGGTCCTCGGAGCGCAGACGCAGAGCGCCGTCGCGACGGCCCCGGGCGACCTGCTGGGGCGCGGCGGCGTGGACGGTCGCGATCAGATGGAGGCCGCGCGCGCCGGGGCGGGCGCCGACCGAGCGGCCGCCGGCGGCGCGGGCTCGGGAGCGGCGGCCTTCGGCGCCGGTGCCGACGCCTTCGACCTGGAGCAGGCGGGCTTTGAAGGGCTCAGTGGCAGTGGCGGCGGGCTGCTCGCGCGACGATCCGGACACTTGCTTCTGCTCAGCGGGTGATTCGCCGGTCGAGGCACCGACCGAGGGCTCAGGCTCGGCACCGTTGGACGGGCCGCCGGAAGTATCGCCACCGTTGGAACCGCCGCCGCCGTCAGGACCGCCGCCGCCGTCAGGACCGCCGCCGCCGTCGGGCCCACCGCCGCCGTCGGGCCCACCGGAACCGGGACCGGGATCAGGATCCTCATCCCCGTCGTCCATGGCCTCGTCCAGCCGCTCCTCGTCCAGGCCCGGCGCGTCGAACGGATGCCGCCGCCGGCGGTGCGGCAGCGCCAGCATCGCGGCCTGCCGCACGTCCTCGGCGATCACCACGTCGCGCCCGGCCCAGGCCGCGAGCGCGGTCGCGGCCCGTGCCGTCACCAGGTCCGCGCGCATCCCGTCGACCTCGAACGCCGCACAGATCCGAGTGACTCGCAGCAGTTCGGCCTCCGGGAGCACCACGGAGGGCAGCAGGGCGCGCGCCGCCTCGATGCGTGCGGCCGTCTCCTTGTCCGCCTGCTCCCAGGCCGCTGCGAAGCCCTCGGGGTCGGCCTCGTAGGCCAGGCGGCGGCGGACCACCTCGGCGCGCTCGGCCGGGTCGCGGCTGGCGCGGACTTCGACGGTCAGGCCGAACCGGTCCAGCAGCTGCGGGCGCAGTTCGCCCTCTTCGGGGTTCATGGTGCCGACGAGCAGGAAGCGCGCCGCGTGCCGGACCGAGACGCCTTCGCGCTCGACGTGCGCGACGCCCATCGCGGCGGCGTCCAGGAGCAGGTCCACGAGGTGGTCGTGCAGGAGGTTGACCTCGTCCACGTACAGCAGGCCGCGGTGCGCGGCGGCCAGCAGGCCGGGTTCGTAGGCGGCGACGCCGGAGGCCAGGACCTTCTCCAGGTCCAGGGAGCCCACGAGGCGGTCCTCGGTGGCGCCGACCGGGAGCTCGATCAGGCGCGCCGGGCGGGACCGGGCCGCCGTGGCGCCGGGGAGGTGCGGGCCGTCCGGGCAGGCCGGGTCGGGGGTCGCGGGGTCACACGAGAACCGACAGCTCGGGACCACGGCGATCTGCGGGAGCACGGCGGCCAGGGCGCGCACGATCGTCGACTTGGCAGTGCCCTTCTCCCCGCGCACGAGCACGCCGCCGACGGCCGGGGACACGGCGTTCAGCAGCAGGGCCAGCCGCAGGTCGTCGAGCCCGACGACGGCGGTGAACGGGTACGGCGGCACGCCGGATCAGCTCCTCACGGGT
Source organism: Catenulispora sp. GP43 (assembly GCF_041260665.1). Classification (NCBI taxonomy): domain Bacteria; kingdom Bacillati; phylum Actinomycetota; class Actinomycetes; order Catenulisporales; family Catenulisporaceae; genus Catenulispora; species Catenulispora sp. GP43. Next base: position 488,402 of record NZ_JBGCCT010000002.1, read on the forward strand.
ATCCACGCCCGACAGGTCTCCTCACGAGAACACGCCGCGGGGGCGGCGTGCCTGGGGCGGTCGTAGTCTCCTGACTCTCAGATCCGCGCGCCTGCCCGGCCTTCCCAGAACACTGATGTTCCAGTGGCATCTCAAGCGGGAGGCACTCCCTGATCACAGTGGCGGGACCGCTCCGGATTCGCACCGGATTCCTGCCGACCGTCCCGCGTGCAGCATCCCGCAGCGATCACCGGCCGTCAAACCGCGTCCGGACGGCGCCGGGTGGCGCGATGTCCGGATGTATCCCTCAATGGGATGGTGAGCGATCGACAGCGCAGACCCCGTGTCCTGGGTGAATACGAGCTGGACGGCGGGGCGTTCGCCCTGGCGCGGGGTGAGCAACGCGACACGCCCGCCCCCGGGCAGCGGCTGCCGGCGCTCGGCCGGCCCGGGACGCTGTGGCGGGCGGTGCTGCGCCGGATCCGGACGGGCTGAGGAGCCGGCCGGACGGGACTACAGCCGGGACGGGACTACAGCGGAGGCCCGTCGCCGGGGTCCTCCTGGTAGGAGTACCGCTGTTCCCGCCACGGGTCGCCGATGTTGTGGTACCCGCGCTCCTCCCAGAACCCGCGGCGGTCCTCGGTGAGGTACTCGATGCCCCGGACCCACTTGGGCCCTTTCCAGGCGTACCGGTGCGGCAGGATCAGCCGCAGCGGGAAGCCGTGCTCGGGGGTGAGCGGCGCGCCGTCGTGGTGGGTGGCGAACACGACGTCCTCCCGGAGCAGGTCCTCCAGGCGCAGGTTCGAGCTGTAGCCGTACTCGGCCCAGACGGTGACGTGCGTCGCATCCGGGGCCGGCGGCGCCAGGTCCAGGATGGTGCGGCCGGAGACACCGCGCCAGGACGCGTCCAGCATCGTGAACTTGGTGACGCAGTGGAAGTCGGCGACCACCTCGACGGTCGGCAGGGCGCCGAACTCCTCGTGGAACCAGATCGCCTCCTCGCCGTCGGCGGTGGCCCCGGTGACCCGGAAGTCCCAGCTCGCGGGCTTGAAGCGGGGCACCGGGCCGTAGTGCAGCACCGGCCACTCGCCACGCTGCATGCGCTGGCCCGGGGGGAGCCGGCCGTCCGCCGGCGCCGTCCCGGCGTCTGTGTCCACCCCTGATCCCGGCTGCCCCATGGAGACCATCGTCCCAGATGTGGTGCACGGCACGTACCGCGGGGACTTGGCACGCGGGCGATAGGTAGCTTAGGCTCCCCTAAGTCCCATTGATCGCCCCTGGCGACCCCGCTGACAGCCGGAGCCCCGCTTGTACGCCTGCATATGCCACGCGGTCACCACCGCCGAGGTGGACGCCGCCGTCGCGCTCGGTGCCAAGTCCGTCAAGCAGGTCCGCAAGGCCACCGGGGCGGGTTCGGCGTGCGGGACGTGCGTGAAGCGGCTGAGCTGCCTGCTCGCCGCCGCGCGGGTCGCCGACTCGGCGCCGGCGGACGTCATGCCCGAGGCCGAGCGGCTGCCGGAGGCGGCTCCGGCCCCGGTCCCCGCCGCACGCCCGGCGACCCCGGTCTTCCAGCACGCGCCGCACTGCCCGGCCGCGGTGCCCGCCCTGGGCTGATCCCGGACGCTCCCGAGCCGCCCCGGCCTGATCCGGCGTGCCCCGGGGCTCCCCGTTCGGAGCAATCCGCGCACACACCGTTACCCCCGGGGTCGGCCGCTCTGGCAATATCGGACGCCATGCAGGGTGACAAGGACATCATCGCGTTCCTCAACGAGCAGCTCACGGCCGAACTGACGGCGATCAACCAGTACTGGCTGCACTACAAACTGCAGGAAGACCGCGGCTGGAAGAAGCTCGCCGAGTACACCCGCAGCGAGTCCATCGACGAGATGAAGCACGCGGACAAGCTCGCCGAGCGCATCATCTTCCTGGACGGGCTGCCCAACTTCCAGAAACTGTTCCCGCTGGAGATCGGCCACAGCGTCACCGAGATGTTCCAGGCCGACATGAAGGTCGAGGTCGCGGCGGTCGAGCGGCTGCGCAACGGGATCAAGCTGATGCGCGAGCGCGGGGACGTCACGTCGGCGAACCTCTTCGAGGAGATCCTGGCCGACGAGGAACACCACATCGACTACCTGGAGACCCAGCTGGACCTGATCGGCCAGCTCGGGGAGCCGCTGTACATCGCGCAGCTGGTGGAGCAGCCGGACTCCTGAGTCCCGGTCTTCGGGCCCGGACCGTTCGGCCCGGACCGTTGCCCCGTTCGGGACGCCCCTGAGGGCATCCCTGAGACCGCCCCCGGGAACATCCCGGGCAGCACCCTGATGCGCCGTCACCGAGCGGCGTGTGACCATGGCTGGCATGGTCCGACCGTCCTCCCCGCGCCCGGCCGCCGTCGGTCCGCTGCTGGTGGCCGTCGGCGTCGTGGTGGTGACGGCGCTCGACGGCCCCAGCCCCGCCGACCAGATCCGGGCCCTGGTACCGCTGGCGGCGGTGCTGCTCGGCATGGGGCTGCTGCTGCGCGACCTGGCCGCCGAGCGGCGGGGGGCCTGGCTCGACGCCTCGGACCGGCACCGCCGCCCGGTCGACGCCCGTACCGCGGTCGGCGCCCTGGTCATCGGTGGCGCGCTGGTGCGGCTGCTGAGCAACGGAGCGTCCCTGACGGCGGAGACCAGCGCGGTCATCGCGGCGCTCATCCTCTTCTGCGGCGGGGTGCTGATCGCCCTGCCGTATCTGCTGCGGGTACTGCGGGATCTGGACGCCGAGCGTGCCGAACGCGTCCGCGCGCAGCAGTTCGCCGAGGTCGCGGCGCACATGCACGACTCGGTCCTGCACACGCTGACCCTGATCCAGCGTGCTGATCCCGGCGAGGTCGCCGGGCTCGCGCGGGCCCAGGAACGGGAGCTGCGGGCCTGGCTGTACGACCGCAGGGGCCGGGCCCTGGACGCGGAGGCGCCGGAGACGTTCGCCGCGGCGCTGCGGTCGGCGGCGGCCGAGGTGGAGGACCGGCACGGGGCGCGGATCGACGTGGTCGCGGTCGGCGACACCGAGCTCGGGGACGGACTGGCCGCCTGCGTCGCGGCCGCCCGCGAGGCGCTGGTCAACGCGGCCAAATACGCCGGCGGCGCACCGATCTCGGTGTTCGCGGAGGTCGAGGCCGAGGCGGCCGGGGGCCGGCGGATCGAGGTGTTCGTCCGCGACCGCGGGCCCGGGTTCGACCTCGGCGCGGTCGGCGCGGACCGGATGGGGATCAGGGAGTCGATCGTCGGGCGGATGGCCCGGCACGGGGGGCATGGCGAGGTGCGGACGGCGCTCGGTGCCGGGACCGAGGTACGGCTGGAGATGCGGTCGGAGGCGCGGGCCGAGGCGCGGCCTGAGATGCGACCGGAGACGCGCCCGGAGTCCCGTTCGGAGCTGCGTTCGGAGATGGAAGATGACTGATCCCCTGCCGATCACCGTGGTCCTCGTCGACGACCACCAGATGTTCCGGGCCGGCGTGCGATCCGAGCTGTGCCGGGCCGCCGAGGCCGCGGGGACGGCGATCGAGATCGTCGGCGAGGCGGGCGACACGGAGCGGGCCGTGGAGGTCGTCGCGGCGACCCGGCCGCGGGTCGTGCTGCTCGACGTGCACCTGCCGGGCGGCGGTGGGGTCGAAGTGCTCGCGCGGACGGCGGCGGCGCTGCCGGAGACCCGGTTCCTCGCGCTGTCCGTGTCGGACGCGGCCGAGGACGTCATCGCGGTCATCCGGGCCGGGGCGCGGGGATACGTCACCAAGTCCATCAGCGGGGCCGAGCTCGCCGACGCGGTGCGGCGGGTGGCCGAGGGCGACGCCTTCTTCTCGCCGCGGCTGGCCGGGTTCGTGCTCGACGCGTTCTCCGGCGGCGGGACGGCCGCACGCGACGAGGAACTGGACCGGCTGACGCCGCGCGAGCGGGAGGTGCTGCGCTACATCGCGCGGGGCTACGCGTACAAGGAGGTCGCGCGCGAGTTAGTCATCTCCGTCAAGACCGTCGAGACGCACGTGTCCTCGGTGCTGCGCAAACTGCAACTGTCGAACCGCCGGGAGCTCACCCGGTGGGCGAGCGACCGGCGGTTGGCGTGACCATCGGCGCGGTCTAGAACCGGAGGTCCCCCGGGCCGGTGGAGACGATCGTCTGGCTCAGGAAGGCCTGGCTGCCGTCGCAGGGCTGGCCGGCGGTGGGCTTGTCGGCCTCGTCGAGGGTGATGGTGAGGGTGAAGCCGCCCGAGGCACCCCGGTAGGAGCCGGTGCCCGAGCCGGTCACGACCGGGACGTGCTGGGTGACGGCGATGCTGCCGGAGCAGGTGGCCGGGTCGGACGGGAACCGGTGGGCCATCGCGGCGACGAAGGCCTTGTCGATCGCGGCGATGTCCAGGCGGAACGTGCCGTGCTGGAGGCGCAGTTCCAACTGGCTGTTGTGCTCGGGGTTGACCGAGCCGTCGGGGTTGACGCTGACGGCCTGGCCGTAGTCGCCGACCGCGCCGGTGACGATGACCTGCTCGGTGGGTCCGTCGTCGGTCGTGTACGCGGTCAGGTGGGCCGCGGTCGGCGCCGCGGCGGGCTTGGCGGACGCGGCGGCGGCAGAGCAGCCCAGGATGGTCACGAGGCCGAGGCCCAGGGCCGCGGTGGCGCCGGTGATGGTGAAGCGCTTGTTCGTCATGCCTGCCACTGTCGCCGCGACCGGGTCGTCCGCGGATCGGGGACGGACCCCGGTCTTGCCCCGATGTCGCCCTGATCGGACCCTGATGAGGGTTCAGGCCGGGACACCGAGCGTCAGGTAGCCGAAGCCGAACACGTCGCGGGTGCCGCGCAGCCAGATCGAGAGGTGCTCGTCGAGTTTCGCCCGCAGATCGGCGGCCTCGGGATGGCCGGGGTTGGCGAGCAGCCACTCCTCGGCGTCGGCAGCGTACCGGGACTCGAACTCCTCCCACTCACCGCGGGTCGCGGTCTCCACCCGCAGCGGCCGGAACCCGGCGGCGACGGCCGCGTCGACGACGTCGGGCAGATACAGGCACTCCTCGACGGTCATCCCCGGCCACATCGCAGCAAGCTGCGAATCGGTGGGCGTCCGCTCCCAGACCTCGCAGCCGAACAGCAGCCGGCCGCCGGAGCACACGCGGGCCCGCAGCGCTTTCAGGGCCTCGGGAATCGAGCCGAAGGCCTGATACGCGCCCAGGCTGAGGACGAGGTCGGCCGGCTCGGCGTGGTCGGCGGCCGAGCCCTCGACGAACACGGCCCGGCCGGACAGAGCGCGCTCGGCGGCCAGCGCGCGCCCGCGGACGATGTCGGGCCCGTGGACGTCGATGCCAGTCCCCCGGGCCCCCGGCACCGCGGCCAGCACCCGCAACAGGAACTCGCCCCAGCCGGACCCGTAGTCGACGACGGTGGCCGGGGCGCGGGCGGCCAACTCGGCGGCCAGACGGCCGGCGCGGCCGGCGGACAGGGGGCCGTGGAAATCCAGGCGGGCGCTGGTGCCGAGCTTGGGAGGTGTGGTCATGAGCGCCAAGTGGTAGCAGACGGCGCGCAGCGGGGGCGACGGGTTTTCTGCCGGTGAGCGCTACAGAAACGCGATGCCCAAGCCGATGGCCACGGTACCGGCCACCATGAAGAACCCGCCGACCAGCCGGGGGAAGACGGCCGTCATGAACGGACCCAACCCGTCGGGCATGCTCGCCACGAGCTTGGTCTGGCCGACGAGCTCCATCATCGTGTCGACGGCGCCCCCGACGTTGAACGCGAGCACGGTGCCCAGCCCCAAGACCAGGACGCCCCACCCGATGAGGAAAACCAGCCCCCCCATGCTCCCCCCGTCCCCTGCTACTGCAACTGCAACTGCAACTGCCGTCGATTCGGCCCCAACCATCGTGCCACCGAAAACACAACGCCGCCCGACCGAATCCGGTCAGGCGGCGCCGCTGTATCAGAGCCCTGATCAGCCGCCTACTTGGCCGCGGCCTTCTTCGCAGCCGTCTTCGCCGCCGGCTTCTTGTCGTCGCCGTCATCGCCCGACGCGTCCTCGCGGGCCTTCACGTCGTCGGCCGACAGGAACTCGGCCGCCGGGCCCGTCCCCGTCTTGTGGAAGCGCAGCGCTTCCCACAGGGGGCCGGGGATGACGTGGATGCCGTAGTGCGCGCGGTGGTGGTTGGCGCACAGGACTTCCAGGTTGCCCGGGGACTCCGCCCACTTCTGGAAGTCCTCGTCGGTGTCGAAGTGCAGACCGAGGGCCTGCATGATCTTCTTCTCGTCGACCTGGTTGATCTGCGAGAACTCCACGTGGGTGTGGTGCAGTTCCGGCTCGCCGTCGCACAGGTCGTCGTCGATGATGCACTTCCACATGCCCTGGCGCTTCAGGCGCGACTTGGCCTGCTCGAAGAGGTGGTAGTGCGGGTCGTCCTCGCGGGGGGAGTGCTCGGGGACGTGGGTCAGGACGTGGACGGTGAGCAGCTGGTCGTGCTCGAGCGTCTTGCCGGTCGCCTTGGACACCGTCGGGTGCGTGGGCGAGCCGGTGGGGTGGGGTTCTTCCTTGGCGGCCGCGCGGGGGGCGGGGACGGCCTTCTTCGCGGCCGGCTTGACGTCGTCCTTGTCGCCGGCCTTCGCGGCCGGGGCCGCCTTCTTGGCGGCGGTGGCGGTCTTCTTCGCCGCGGCGGGATGCTCAGCCCCCTCGGCCTGCTTGTCGGCCTCGGCGCGACGGTGCGCCTCCTCCGGTCCGATCTCCTCCTCGGAACCGAACAGCTTGCTCATCCAGCCCATCGGGCTTCTCCCCACCTTGCTCGCTCGTGCGACAACCGGCTTAGCCGGGCCCGACCCTAGCCCCTCTCAGGGGATTGCATCAAGACGGAGGAAACCACGTCGGCGGCGGTGTCACAGTCCTGAGCGGACACGTCCAGATGAGTCACGATCCGCAGCAGTTTCGGCCCGAAGGCGGAGATCCGCACGCCCTTGGCGAAACATCCCTTTGCCACGGCCGGGGCGTCGGCGGCGTCGACGAGGACGATGTTGGTCTCCGGGTCGCGCACCGAGGCGCCGGCCACGCGCAGCGCCGTCGCGATGCGGCGGGCGTTCTCGTGGTCCTGCGAAAGCCGGTCCAGGTTGTGGTCCAGGGCGTAGTGCGCGCCGGCGGCCAGGATGCCGACCTGGCGCATCGAGCCACCGAGGCGGCGGCGCAGCGAGCGGGCCTCCTCCGAGCGGCCGGACGGCAACAGCAGCAGCGAGCCGGCCGGGGCGCCCAGGCCCTTGGACATGCAGACCGACATGGTGTGCGCGATCGCGCCGTACTCCGGCAGCGGCACGCCGGTGGCGGCGTGGGCGTTCCAGATGCGCGCGCCGTCCAGGTGCAGGCCGAGTCCGGAGGCGTCCGTCAGGGCCCTGATGCGCCGCAGCGTCTCGATCGGGTAGACGGCGCCGCCGCCGCGATTGTGCGTGTTCTCCACCTCCACCGCGCGGGTACCAACGGTGTAGCGGTCGCCGACGCGGATCATCCCGGCGAGGGCGTCGGGGTCCAGCAGCCCGCGCGCCGAGGGCAGGGTGCGGGTCTGGATCCCGGCGTGCGCGGCCAGGCCGCCGTTCTCGTGCGCCACGATGTGCGCGTCGGCGTCGCAGATCAGCTCCTCGCCGGGGCCGACCTGCAGGCGGATCCCGATGTGGTTGGCCATGACGCCGGTCGGGACGAACATCGCCTCCGGGAAGCCGAAAAGGGCCGCGACGGCCTCCTCCAGCCGCCGGACGGTGGGGTCCTCGCCGTACTGGTCGTCGCCCACCGGCGCCGCGGCCATCGCCTCGCGCATCGGCGCGGAGGGCTTGGTGACGGTGTCGCTGCGCAGGTCGATCGGGAACTCGATGTCAATGGTCGCCATGGGGCGAAACGTATCGCTCCCGGCCCGGTGGCGCCGGGTCGGGAGCGATGAAGGGCGTGCTGCCGCTAGCGGCGGGCGCGCAGCATCTCGGCGACGAGGAACGCCAGGTCCAGCGACTGGCTGCGGTTCAGCCGGGGGTCGCACAGCGTCTCGTAGCGGGTGTGCAGGACGTCGAAGGCGATCTCCTCGCCGCCGCCGACGCACTCGGTGACGTCCTCGCCGGTGAGCTCGACGTGGATGCCGCCGGGGTGCGAGCCGAGGCCGTGGTGCACCTCGAAGAAGCCCTTGACCTCGTCGAGCACGTCGTCGAAGCGGCGGGTCTTGTGGCCCGAGGGCGCCTCGAAGGTGTTGCCGTGCATCGGGTCGCAGATCCAGGCCACCTGGTGGCCCTCGCCGCGGACCTTCTCCACCAGCGCCGGCAGCTTCTCGCGCACCTGCCCCGCGCCCATGCGCACGATGAAGGACAGCCGGCCCGGCTCGCGGTCGGGGTCCAGCCGGTCCAGGTAGGCCAGCGCGTCGTCCGGGCTGGTCTTCGGGCCCAGCTTGATCCCGATCGGGTTGCTGATCCGGCTGAAGTACTCCACGTGCGCGCCGTCCAGGTCCCGGGTGCGCTCGCCGATCCAGACGTAGTGGCCGCTGGTGGCGTAGGGCTTGCCGGTGCGCGAGTCGATGCGGGTCAGCGCCGACTCGTACGGAAGCACCAGGCCCTCGTGCGCGGCGTAGAACTCGACGGTGCGCAGCTCCTCGGGTTCGGTGCCGCAGGCCCGCATGAACTGCAGGGCGCGGTCGATCTCGCCGGCCAGCACCTCGTAGCGCTCCCCGGAGGGCGAACCGGCCACGAAGTCCTGGTTCCAGGCGTGCACCTGGCGCATGTCGGCGTAGCCGCCGGTGGTGAACGCGCGCACCAGGTTCAGCGTGGAGGCGCTGGCCTGGTACATGCGCAGCAGGCGCTTGGGGTCCGGGGTGCGGGCCTCGGGCGTGAAGTCGAAGCCGTTGACCGAGTCGCCGCGGTACGCCGGAAGGGTGACGCCGTCGCGGGTCTCCGTCGAGCTGGAGCGGGGCTTGGAGTACTGCCCGGCGATGCGCCCGACCTTCACCACCGGCAGCGAGGCCGCGTAGGTGAGGACGACCGCCATCTGGAGCAGGGTCTTGAGCTTGGCGCGGATCGCGTCGGCGGTGACGCCGGCGAACGTCTCGGCGCAGTCGCCGCCGGTGAGCAGGAAGGCCTCGCCCCGGGCCACCGCGGCGATCCGGTCCTTGAGCTGGTCGGCCTCCCCGGCGAAGACCAGCGGCGGATACGAGCGGAGCTCGGAGACGACGGCGGACAGCTCGGCGGCGTCCGGCCACTCCGGCTGCTGGCCCGCGGGGAGCGCGGACCACGTGTCTTCGACGGATCCGGTCCCGGCCGGATTCCTGACAACTTCGCTCATTGAGCCAGGGTACGCGAAGCTTCGCCGGGCTCCGCGGACGCGTCCAGAGCGTGGGACCGGGAGGTCCGAGCCGCGGGACCGCGGAGTGCTGACCGGCTGTGATGGAGGATGCTCGCGGGGTAGTCGGGGCTGTGGGGGTTCGTGTGGGCCGGTCGGTTATGCTCCGGCCATGGTGGACTGGGTTCGCCTCGAACTGGACGTCGAGGCATTCGACGACGCGGCCTTCGAGCGGTATCCGCGGCGGGCCCGCGAGGCCGGTATCGACTTCGCCACCCTGGCCGACCTCGGCGACACCGCCGATCACCGCCGCGCGGTATACGAGCTGAACAAGACCTGCTCAGCGGACATCCCGGAGCGCGGCGAGTTCTTCAGCTACGAGGAGTACCTGGCACAACGGATCGAGGTGCCCACGTTCGATCCCGCCGGCATCGTGCTGGCCATCCGCGATGAGGCGTGGATCGGGATGTCGGCCACCTCACTGCGGTCGCCGGAGGTCGCGTTCAGCGAGATGACCGGCGTGCTGGCGCCGTACCGGGGCCAGGGCCTGTCGCTGGCGTTGAAGGTGCCGGCCATCCGGTTCGTGCGGGCCGCCGGCCGCCGGCGGCTCGTGGCCTTCCACCACCCGCGCAACGCTTCCGCGATCGCGATGAACCGGCGCCTGGGCTTCGTCGGCCAGGGCGGTTCTGCGGCGGACTAGCCAGCTCCGGCAGTCCAGACCCGGCAGTCCAGAAACTCAGTCCAGCCACCCCGGCCGCGCCAGCCCCGACTCGTACGCCAGCACCACCAGCTGCGCCCGGTCGCGCGCGCCGAGCTTGACCATGCTACGGCTGACGTGCGTCTTGGCGGTGAGCGGGCTCAGCACCAGCCGGTCAGCGATCTCCTCGTTGCTCAGCCCGGCCGCGACCAGGGCCAGGACCTCCCGCTCGCGCTCGGTCAGGGCCTTGATCTGCTCGGCGGCCGGGTTCGGGCCGGTGCGCTTGCTGCGGACCGCGAACTCCTCGATCAGGCGGCGGGTGACGCTGGGGGCCAGCAGGGCCTCGCCGGCGGCCACCGCGCGCAGGCCGCGGAGCAGGTCCGCGGGCTCGGTGTCCTTCAGCAGGAAGCCGCTGGCGCCGGCGCGGATCGCCTCGAAGACGTACTCGTCCAGCTCGAAGGTGGTCAGGATGAGGATGCGGACGCCGGAGAGCTTCTCGTCGGCGGTGATCAGGCGGGTGGCCTCCAGGCCGTCGGTGCCGGGCATGCGGATGTCCATCAGGATCACGTCCGGGGCCAGCTCGGCGGCCATGCGGTGGGCCTGGGCGCCGTCGGTGGCCTCGCCGGCCACCTCGATGCCGTCCTGCACCTCCAGCAGCGCGCGAAAGCCGGCGCGCACCAGCGCCTGGTCGTCGGCGAGCAGGACCCTGATCATCGTCGCTCCTCTGCGAGGGGGGATCCGGTGTCGGCGTAGGGGATGTGCGCGTCGACCCGGAAGCCGCCGCCGGGTTGGGGACCGGCGGTGAGCGTGCCGCCGAAGGCGCCGGCCCGCTCGCGCATGCCGGGCAGGCCGTTGCCGCCGGTCGCGGTCTCGCCGAGCGGGCAGCCCCGGCCGTCGTCGGCGACGCGCAGGTGCAGGCCGTCGGCCGCCTCCACCAGGATGGTCACGTGCACGGCGCCGGAATGCCGGACCACGTTCGTCAGCGACTCCTGCACGATCCGGTACCCGGCCTGGCTGACCGCCAGCGGGACCCGCTCGGGGTCGCCGACCACGCTGAGCGCCACCTTGAGCCCGGCGGCCTCGGCCAGCTCCACCAGGTGCGCCAGCCGTCCCAGGTCCGGGGCCGGGTCCCGGGGCGCGGCCCGGTCGCCGCGCAGCACGGTCAGCACCGAGCGCACCTCCCCCAGCGCCGAGCGGCTGGCGTCCTTGATCGCCGACAGCGCGATCCGGGCCTGCTCGGGGCGGCGGTCCATGACCTCCAGCGCCACGTTGGCCTGCACCGCTATCAGCGAGATCGAGTGCGCGAGGACGTCGTGCAGCTCACGGGCGATCTCCAGCCGTTCCTCGCTCGCCTGCCGCCGCGACTCCTGCTCACGGGCCTTGGCCTCCTGCTCGCGGGCCCTTTGCGATTCCAGCGCGCGCTGGCGCAGGACCCGGAACAGCTCGGCCAGCATCAGCAGCGCCAACAGCCAGCCGGCGGTGAACAGGATCTCGGTGGGGCTGCTGCGCAGCTGGCCCGGTGCGCCGTGGGTGGGCACGAAGATCATCCCGATGGCGAACAGGACCGACCCGGTCCACACCTCGCGCCGGTACCCCGTGCCGCCGATGACGATCACAGCCAGCAACGCGTTCAGGAAGATCGGGCCGTAGGCGTAGCCCATCAGGAGGTAGAGCAGGGTCGCGCCCAGACAGACGGCGAGCGCCGTGCGCGGAAAGCGCCGCCGGTGGTGCAGCGCGACCGGCCCGGCGATCACCAGGACCCAGGCGAACCAGTCCAGCGGACGGACGCCGTACTGGTGGACGCCGCTGCCCGTCCCATGCCAGTGGCCGTACGCGCCCCAGGTCCCGAGCAGGTCGAACACCAAGACGATCAAAGGCAGCGCGACCGTCGACCGTTCCATCCACAACCACATCAGCCAGGGGCGCGAGGGCGGCGGCGGCTGTTCGGTCATGGTTGAACGCTAGATCACATCGCGGGCCGCGGGTATCCGTCCAGCGGAGGCTGTGGCGTGCCGCCGACTACTCCGGGAGGAGTATGCGCAGGTCCCACCGCGGCCTCGGCCTCGGACTCGGCCTCGGACTCGGCCTCGGACTCGGACTCCAGGACCTTGATGTGCCGCCACACCGGGATCAGCGGCAGCACCCCGACCACCCCGAACGACATGTCGATCACCGACCACCAGAACGGGATGCCCCGGATCGGCCCGCACACCAGCGCCAACGGGAAAACCCCGGCGCAGGCGATCATCCCGAACTGGATCACCCACTTGTTGCGCACCGGATCACGCCAGGGCCCGTAGAAGGCCACGGCGATGGTGAGGTGCCCGAAGGCGAGCCAGTCGGTGCCGTAGGCGAGGAAGGGGTACTTGGCGTTGGTCTCGCGCAAAGCCTGGTGGGTGCGGTCGATCCAGCTGGTGAGGCCGGCCGGCGCCGGCGAGTGGTGGAGCCAGCCGCTGAGCCAGCGGGTCTCGGTCTCCAGCGGGAAGGCGGTGACGCCGCTGAGGACCAGTCCGGTGATGAAGAGCGCGAGCCAGAGGCGGATGCGGCGGAGCCGTTGGTCACTGTCCACGTCCGTGACGTTAGGACGGACGCGGGGTGGGAGCCCTGGCGCCGGTGGGGCGATCACATGTTCTTCACGCGGCATCGCCGAGTTCGATGACGGCGATGGCAGCCTCCGTGAGACTGCCCATGTACAGCGTCTCCCCGCTCCGCCGCACCGCGGTGACCGCCTTGTATCCGACCCCCCACCCGCGCACTTCCCGCGCCTTCGCGCCGTCCGGACCGACCGCGATCGCCCACGCCAGGTCCTTCTCCCCCGGCTGCAGCCGCTCGGGCGTGGCCCACACCAGCGAGCGCAGCCGCGGGTGCCTGGGCAGGAGCCAGTCCAGGGCCGGGTCGCGGGGCGAGACCATGGCGACCCAGATCAGGCCTTCGGCGTCGCGGGTGAGGTTGTCGGGGAAGCCGGGCAGCGGGGCTCCGAAGGGTGCGGTGCGGCCGGCGTCGGGGCCTTCGAGCTCGACCCGGGTCAAGCAGTAGCCGCCGGTCTCGGCGACGACGGCCGCCGCGCCGTCCTCGATCAGCACGATGCCGTTGGCGAACGCGAAGCCGTCGGCGACCAAGTCCACGACGCCGTCGCGGTAACGGAACAGGCGGCCGGTCGTGGAATGCTCGAACAGGTCGCCCCGGTACTGGTCGATGTTGAAGTGCCGCGAGGACTGGGTGAAGTAGATGCTCCCGTCGGCGGCGACGGCCGCGTTGCTGCAGAAGATCAGGGGCTCCCCCGCGACCTCCGCGGCGAGCACCTTCACCGTCCCGTCGGAACGCCGCACCTCCAGCAGCCCGCGGTAGGCGTCGCACACGACCAGCGCGTCCTCGCCGAGCAGCTCCAGCCCGAGCGGACGTCCGCCGGTGTCGGCGACGGCCTGGGTCTGGCCGTCGGGCGTGACACGCAGGATGCGACCGTCGGCGAGTCCGGTGAACAGCGTGCCGGAGGCGTCGACCGCGATGTGCTCCGGCCCGGCGCCCGGCAACGGGATGCGTCTCAACCCCGTCAGCGTCGGGGTGTCGCCGCGCCGGCGGACCTGGTGCGGGTTCGGCGGCGGGGTCCACCGCACCGCGGCCATTTTCGCGCGCCGAGTCACAAACGCCCCCTCCCGCCGGTCCGGAATGAGGACGCTAGTGGGGAGGGGGCGAAAGCGCCAGATGCCACGCGGTTTAGCCGAAGAACACCTTCGCCTCGTCGTACAGGGACATCGGCACCGTCTTCAGCGTCGCCGTCGCGTCCTTCAGCGGCACCCGGATGATGTCCGTGCCGCGCAGCGCGACCATCTTCCCGAAGTCGCCGTCGTGGACCGCGTCGATGGCGTGCAGGCCGAAGCGGGTGGCGAGCCAGCGGTCGAAGGGCGAGGGGGTGCCGCCGCGCTGGGTGTGGCCCAGGACGGTGGTGCGGGCCTCCTTCTTCGTGCGGCGCTCGATCTCGGCGGCCAGGCGCTCGCCGATGCCGCCGAGGCGGACGTGGCCGAAGGCGTCCAGTTCGCCGGAGGCCAGCTCCATCTGGCCGTCCTTGGGGGTCGCGCCCTCGGCGACCACCACGATCGGGGCGTAGCCGCGGGCGAAGCGGGACTCGATCCAGCCGCAGACCTCCTCGATGTCGAAGGTGACCTCCGGGATCAGGATCACGTTGGCGCCGCCGGCCAGCCCCGAGTGCAGGGCGATCCAGCCGGCGTGGCGGCCCATCACCTCCACGATCAGCGCCCGCGAGTGCGACTCGGCGGTGGTGTGCAAACGGTCGATGGCCTCGGTCGCGACGTGGACCGCGGTGTCGAAGCCGAAGGTGTAGTCGGTGGCGTTCAGGTCATTGTCAATGGTCTTCGGTACGCCCACCACGTGGACGCCGTGGTCGTCGCCGAGCACGGTCGCCACGCCCAGGGTGTCCTCGCCGCCGATGGCGATCAGGGCGTCCACGCCCTCGGCTGCCAGGTTCTCCTTGATCCGCTCGACGCCGCCGTCCACCTTCAGCGGGTTGGTGCGCGAGGATCCGAGGATGGTGCCGCCGCGGGGCAGGATGCCGCGCACCGCCTCGACGTCCAACGGCTTGGTCATCCGCTCCAGGGGGCCCTTCCAGCCGTCCCGGAATCCCACGAACTCGAAGCCGTAATACTGCACGCCCTTGCGGACCGCGGCGCGGATCACCGCGTTCAGGCCCGGGCAGTCGCCGCCGCCGGTCAGCACTCCGATGCGCATGGCCACACTCCCTGATGTTCACGATGTGATCTGGGTCACCGTACGATCACCGCCACCGTAACCGCTACGAGACGGTAACGAGAAGCCGTTGATCACCTGCCGAGACACGCCGGTCACATCTGGTGATCTTCGCCCCCGGGCCATGTCGGGCGGGGATTGTCGCCCAGGGGCTTACACCCACGGGCCGATGTGCGGCCTTGCCGCAGCGTGACAGGGTTCGAACATGACGACCACACCGTTCACCGGCCGCGCCCGACCGTCCCGCCGCACGCTGCTGGGTGCCACCCTGGCCGCCGGAACCGCGATCCCGTTGAGCCTGGCCGGCCGGGCCTCGGCCGCCACGGACGCCACGGGCGCCACCACCGGCGCGGGCAGCGCCGCCACGAAGACCCCGGCGGCCCCCGCGCACCTGATCATCCCGCCGCCCACCGGCCCGCACCGGGTCGGCACCGTCAACCTGCACCTGGTCGACGTATCCCGCCCCGACCCGCTGACCCCGAGCCGGCCCTACCCGCTGATGGCCAGCATCTGGTACCCGGCGCGCGACACCGAGCGCTTCCCGACCGCGCCCTGGATGACGCCCGGCACGTTCCAGGCCTGGCTGGCGGACGTCGGATTCGACCCGACCAGCCTGCCGGTCCCGGACACCGCCGGCCACCTCGGCGCCCCGGCGCGGCGCGGGCGGCCCAGGCCCGTCATCCTCTTCTCCCACGGCGCCCACGACCACCGCTCCGACACCACGACGGTGGTGCAGGAACTCGTCAGCCACGGCTACGTGGTGGCCACCGTGGACCACACCTACGACTCCTTCACGCAGTTCCCCGGCGGCCCGGTCCTGTCCCCCGAGCAAACCGTGAGAGTCCCCGAATCGCCGAGCGACTTCGCGGCCGACCTGCGGTTCCTGCTGGACACCGTCCAGGACATAGCCGCCGGCCACAACCCCGACGTGGACCGGCAGCCGCTGCCCGAGGGCCTGGCCGGCAGCCTGGACCTGGACCGGGTCGGCGTCTTCGGCTGGTCCAAGGGCGGCACCGCGGCCACCCTGGAGACCATCGCCGACGACCGGGTCCGCGCCGGCCTGGCCTTCGACGGCCCGATGGAGCCCACCATCACGACCGACCTGCACAAGCCCTTCATGATGATGAGCGCGGTCTTCACCAGGGAGTCCGACCCCGACGCCCAGGAGTTCTGGACGCACCTGTTGGGCTGGCGCCGCTATTGCGAGCTCGAAGGCGCCGAGCACATCTCCTTCACCGACAGCGAGGGCCTGATCCTGCCCGCGGCCGGGATCCTCGGGCTGAGCCAGGCCCAGGTCCAGGGCTTCGTCGGCACCATGGACCCGAACGAGGGGGTCCGGATCCAGCAGGCCTACCCGCGGGCGTTCTTCGACCTGCACCTGCGGAACCGGCCCAGCAGGCTGCTGGACGGGCCTTCGCCGGAGTTCCCCTCGGTGAAGTTCATGGCGTGACGGTCGGGACGCTGCGGCCGGGGCCGGTCAGGGCACCAGCGGCGCCTTGACCACCCGCTCCCCCGCCTCCCGGTCGCCGCTCCAGGCCAGCCCCGCGGCGTCCGTCCCGATCCGGCCCCACAGCATCAGCGCCAGGTCCGAGGCCGTTCCGGCGACCTCGGACGCCGGCTCGCCGGGCCCGTGGTCCCAGGAGCGGCCGACGTCCGTCGCGGTCAGCCGCAGCGCGGTCACGGGCTCGGCGGCCAGACCGCGCTGGATCATGCGCGGCGCGAACAGCTCGAACACCTCGGTGACCGCGTCGGCGGCGAAGGCCGGCTCGAACGGCTCGGCCGTGCCGAGGACGTCCTGCGCGTCCCAGCGGTGCATCCGCGTCTCGTGCGCCCGCCGGCGCTGCCAGAAGCCGACGGTCCGCGGCATCAGGGCGCTGAAGGTCCAGGCCTCGTCCTCGGCGTCGCCGCACAGCGCGGTGGTGATCTGGTCGACCGTGCTCAGGTACCAGGTGTGCAGGGACGCCGGGTCGTGCGGCGCGGTGCGCTCCTGGTCGTTGCGGCCGTGGCCCTCCTGGACCGCCGTGGTGACCCACAGGTTGCCGTTGCCGAGGTGGTCGACCAGCTCGTAGAGGGTCCACGGCGCGCAGGAGGGCACCTGGCGGCCGAGGTCCTCCTTGGTCAGGCCGACCAGCAGCTCACCGAATGTGTCCAGCTCGGCGCGCAGGACGCCGAAGAAGTCGAAATCACCCATGGGCCGGAACCTACCGGAGCGGCCCGCCCGCCGCGTCCGATGACCGCCAGGCGAGGGGGAGGCGGGAGGGAGGCGGGAGGGACCGCAGGAGGCAGCGGTCAGTCGAGCCGCTTGAACATGTGGACGTCCTCGTGGCCGCCGGGGATGCCGAGCGTGCGGCCGGTCTCGACGTAGCCGTGCCGCTGGTAGAACTCCGGGGCCTGGAACGTGAACGAGGACACCGCGACCCGGTCGCAGCCGCGCCGGCGGGCCTCGTCCTCGGCGGCCCGCAGGATCTTCGAGCCCCAGCCGTCCTTGCGGGAGTCCCCGCGCACCCACAGCATGCTGATCCCGCACAGCCCGGCCCACGTCCAGGCGGTCAGGCCGCCGACGATCGCGCCGGCGTCGTCGGTCACCTTCACCGAGAAGACGTCCTGGTCGGCCTTGGTGGTGCCGGTCGCGGCGAAGTTGTACTCGTCCAGGCCGGCGTTCAGAGCCTCGGAGAGCTCCTGGTCGCGACCGCCGGTGGTCAGGGTGGTTTCGGTCATCAGTCGTCCTCGTCGAGCCCTTGGGCGATGGCGTAACGCACCAACTCGACACGGTTGTGCAGTTGGAGCTTGTTGAGCGTGTTCTGAACGTGGTTCTGCACAGTCCGGTGCGAGAGCACCAGACGGTCGGCGATCTGCTTGTAGGACAGTCCCTTGGCCACCAGCCGCAGGACCTCGGTCTCGCGGTCGGTGAGGCGCGGGGCGTCCGCGCCGGCCCCGGCGCCGGAGCCCGGCGGCGTGATCGCCAGCTTGCGGAACTCGCCGAGCACCAGCCCGGCCAGGCCGGGGGTGAACACCGGGTCGCCGACCGCGATGCGCTCCACGGCCGCCAGCAGTTCCTCGCGGCTGGCGGACTTCACCAGGTAGCCGATCGCGCCGGCCTTCACGGCCTGGAGCACGTCCTGCTGCTCGCCGGAGGCCGAGAGGACCAGCACCTTGACGTCCGGGTCGGCGGCGACCAGGCGGGCCGTGACCTCGGCGCCGGACAGCCGGGGCATCTGCATGTCCAGCACCACGACCTGCGGGCGCGCGGCCGTCCCGCGCCGCACCGCCTCCTCGCCGTCCCCCGCCGTGGCCACCACGTCGTACCCGGCCTCGGCGAGGTCGCGGGCCACCGCGTCGCGCCACATCGGGTGATCGTCGGCGACCATGACCCTGACCTGAGTGTTCACGCTGCCCGACCCTACCGAGGGCTGCCCACTCATCGCACCATCCTTCCCCGGCTCACCGCAGGGCCTTACGCAGGGCCGACACCGACGGGGCGGCGCCGCGCGGGACCGGCGCGCGGGGCACGCGCATCTCGACCTCGGTGCCCTGACCGGGGATGGAGACCACCTCGACGGTGCCTCCGACGTCCGCCAGCCGGCCCTGGATGGAGTGCGCGACGCCAAGGCGGCCGGCCCGGCGCGCCTCCTCCAGGCGGCCCTCGGGGATCCCGGGGCCGTCGTCCCGGACGGTCACGATGACGCCGTCGCCCTCGTCCTCGACCAGGATCCAGGCGCGGGCCCCGAGGCCGTCGGCGCCGGGGCCGCCGTGCGCGCGGACGTTGTCCAGCGCGGCCGCGGCCGCCGCGGCCACCTCGCGCGCCACCGGGCTGGGCAGCGGCACCGGCGCCCCGGGCCCGGCGAGCGTCACCCGCGGCCCGGTCAGCCGCCCGAGCAGGGCGCACAGGTCCAGGTCGACGGGATCGACGGGGTCGGCGCCGTCGGCCCCGGCCTCCTGCTCGACCTCGTGCCAGCTGTTCACCAGCGCGCGCAGCGCCAGCTCCTGCTCCCCGGCCATCCGGCCCAGGTCCCGGCCCGCGCCGCCGATCTCCGCGCCGCGCCGCTGGACCAGGGCCAGCACCTGCAGCACGCCGTCGTGGATGTCGCGGGCCAGGCGCTGGCGCTCGCGGGTGGCGGCCTCCAGACGCTGGGCCCGCACCAGGGTGAGCTCGGCGGCGCGGCCGAGCTCGGTGACGTAGCCGATGGCCGCGCCGGTCAGCACCATCAGCACGATGTTGTGGATCGAGTCCGCGCTCAGCGCGCCGCGCTCCAGCAGGTCCGCGCCGCCCATCAGGACCGCCGCCCCCACGCCGCCGCGCCAGCCCAGCGCGATGGCCGCGGCGATCACCGGGGCCGAGGACCAGATGGTGGGCAGGGTCAGGGCGCCGGCCTGGATCCGCGCCTGGGTGTCGACCAGGTCGGTGCTCAGCACCGAGGCGGCGCCGACGGCGAGGTCGGCCGCGAGGAAGGACAGCAGCGCGCGCCGGGGCGTGGTGGTGCGGTGGTAGACGATGCCGGTCCAGGCGGTCCACACGGCCATGGTGAACAGGATCGCGATCGCCGGGCCGATGCGCGCGTAGTGGTTGTAGGCGGCTGCGAAGCGGGCTATGGCGTAGAGCAGGGCCAGGGAGCGGAAGAAGCCGAGCGCGCGCCACAGGGCGATGTCGACGGCCGAGCGCTGATCGGGCGCCGAGGCCGCGTGCCGGGCCGACCGGGTGTTCCGCGCGGCCGGTACCACGGCCGACTCGGCGGTATCGGCGAACGCGCCCACTGCCGCACCGGCAGTCTCGACGACGGGACCGGCAGCCTCCACGGCCCCCTGGACGACCGGCGACGGCAGCGCCGCGGCCGACGGCTCCCCCGGCCCGCTCATTGCCGCCGGGCGTCCTCGTCGGCCTCCTGCTGCCGCTGCTCCTCGATCGCGGCGCGGCGCTCCTCGGCGGCGGCCTTCTTCGCCTCGGCCCGCTGCTCGGCACGCTCGGCGGCCTTCTCGGCGGTCAGGATCTTCTTGGCGTCGGTGGCGTACATGTCGACGTACTCCTGGCCGGACAGGTCCATGAGCGCGTACATGATCTCGTCGGTGATGGACCGCAGGATGTAGCGGTCGTCCACGGCGCCGGGGACCTCGCGGTAGCGGGAGAAGTCCAGCGGCTCGCCGAACCGGACGCCGACCCGCTTGATCTTCGGCATCACCTGGCCGGTGGGCTGGATCTCGTAGGTGCCGACCATCGCGCAGGGCACGACCGGGATGCCGGACTCCAGCGCGATGCGCGCGATGCCGGTGCGGCCCTTGTACAGGCGGCCGTCGGGCGAGCGGGTCCCCTCCGGGTACAGGCCCAGGGCCTTGCCCTCGGACAGGATGCGCAGCGCGGTCCGCAGCGCCGGGTCGGCGGCCTTGCCGCTGGAGCGGTCGATCGGCACCGAGCGCACGCCGCGGAAGAAGGCCGCGGTCAGCCGCCCCTTGAAGCCCTTGCCGGTGAAGTAGTCGCTCTTGGCCAGGAAGTACACCGGCCGCGGGACCATCAGCGGCATGAAGAAGGAGTCGGAGAAGGACAGGTGGTTGCTGGCCAGGATCACCGGACCCTCGGCCGGGATGTTCTCCAGGCCCTTGGCCCACGGCCGGAAGAGCACCCGGAGAAGCGGCCCCAGGAAGATCACCTTGAGCAAGCCGTAGAACAACCGTCTGCCTCTCCGTAGGGCGGTATGCGCGTACAGTGACTCCATACCGGCAACGCGCGGGGTCTTCTTCGGTTTTCCGAAGCGAACACTACTGCGTGCGGCGTCGCTGTACTCCCCCCGTCCGCCGTGGAACGATGGTGACCATGACCGCGCCCGTGCTCCCCGGTGCCGAACCCTTCTCGCACGATTCCGAGCCCGCCGGCCCGCGCGTAGGCGTGCTGCTGTGCCACGGCTTCACCGGCTCCCCGCAGTCCCTGCGACCGTGGGCCGATCACCTGGTCCAGGCCGGTTTCGGGGTGCGTCTGCCCCGACTGCCCGGCCACGGCACCCACTGGCGCGACATGCAGGTCACCACCTGGGACGACTGGTACGCCGAGGTGGACCGGGCCTTCCACGAGCTGCGGGCCGGCTACGAGCAGGTGTTCGTGATGGGCCTGTCGATGGGCGGCACCCTCACCCTGCGCCTGGCCGAGCGGCACGGGGCCGAGGTGGCCGGGATCGTGCTGGTCAACGCCTCGGTGAAGCCGGACAAGGCGGTCCTGAAGGCGGTGCCGGTGCTCAAGCACCTGGTGCCCAGCGTCGCCGGCATCGGCAACGCGATCAACAAGCAGGGCGTCAGCGAACTGGCTTACGACCGGGTGCCGCTCAAGGCCCTGGACTCCTTCGCCGGCGGCTGGCGCACCGTGGCGGCCGACCTGCCGAAGGTCACGCAGCCGACCCTGCTGTTCCGGTCCACCGCGGACCCGGTCGTGCACCCGTCGAACAGCGCCGTGATCCTGTCCCGCATCTCCTCCACGGACGTGACCGAGCAGGTGCTGGAGAAGAGCTCGCACGTGGCCACCCTGGACCACGACGCCGAGCAGATCTTTGCCGGAAGCGTGGAATTCGTCCGGCGGGTCGCCGGGTTGGGGAATTGATGTGAGCACCGCCAGCGAACAGCCGGGTCCCGGCCTGCCCGAGGAACCCGTCGAGTCCATGGAGCCGGTCATGGAGCCGGCCGACGGGCCCGCCGAGGAGGTGGCGGCCGCCGCGGGGGCGGCCTCCGACCTCGCCGGGGACCTTGCCGCAGACCTTGCCGCAGACCTTGCCGCAGACCTCGCCGCCGACCCGGCCGGGGACGCGCCCGAGCCGTCAGCACAGTCCGGAGCGCCCGAGCCGGCCCAGCAGGAGCCGGGCGAGCACGCCGGCCACCCCGAGACCGAGGAAGAGCGCATCGCCCGCGAGCGGGTGGAGTTCGACAAGCTGGTCGCCGCCTTCCACGGCGAGTCGGCCCCGGACCCGCAGCCGAACCGCCCGGGCCCCGGCCCCAGCCCGCGCAAGATCGTCCGCTACCCGGTTCTGGACCCGCGCCCGGAGTGGCCCTCGGAGATCCTGGAGCCGACCGACGAGACCACCGCGGACCCGCTGGACCACGTCGAGCACTACGAGCAGCCCGACCCGCCGCTGCCGCAGGTCGCCGCCGCCACCCTGGCGTCCTGGACGATGCTACTCGGCGGCGTCGGCTTCCTGGTGCTGCACACGCTGCTGCAATGGCAGACGCCGGAGTACCTGGGCTGGCTGGCGGTCATCGGCGTGTTCGGCGGCATCATCACCCTGGTGATGCGGATGAAGCCGGACCGCGACGAGTACGACGATCCGGACAACGGCGCGGTGGTCTGATCAGATCCGCAGCACCGCCAGCACCGGCAGGTGGTCGGTGGCCAGCGCGGTGTCGGCGGGGCTGACCAGGTCCGTGGGCACCCCCGCGCGCTCCACCTGGATGTCCCTGGAGACGAACACCGCGTCAAGCCGCTGATACGGGTTCTTGCCCGTGGAGGTGAACTCCGCCCCGAAAGGCGCGAGCATCCACGCGTCGGCCAAGCGGTCGGTGATGATGTTCCATTCGACGCTGCCGGGGTGGCTGTTGAAGTCCCCGGCCAGGATCAGCGGCTTGGTCTGGTTGCGCTCCGCGAACCCCTCGAGATGTCCCAGGACCTCTCCGGCCTGGTAGACGCGCTGTTCCAGGTTCATGCTCAGGTGGGTCCCGGCGACGGTGAACCGGCCGCCGCCGATCTTGAGCGCGGCGAGCGCCAGGCCCCGCAGGTGGTAGCCCCTGCGGTGCTCCAGGTAGAGCACCTCGGTGTCTTCCACCGTGACGTTCGGCCCGGCCAGCAGGAGGTTGCCGGACGCATCGGCGCCGCCGGCCACCACCTTCAGGCCGAACGACGCCGCCATCGTCCGGGCAGCACGCCGCCAGCCGAAGAAACGCGGCGACTCCTGGACGCACACAACGTCGGGAGCGCATGAGCGCACGACGCGTGCGAGGGCTGCGCGGTCGTCTCGTAAGGACCGCACGTTGTAAGTGAGTACCCGTATCGTCTCCTCCATAGCGATCACCACGCTAAGCGGTGATCGCTATGGAGGAAAGTGGTGAGGCCCGGGTGAGATCCAGACTTCCCGTATGAGATTCAGCCTTCCCGTATGAGATCCAGACTTCCCGTACGAGGTTCAGACCCGAGCGAGGTCCGCCGCGCCGATCAGACCGGCGTCCGGCCCCAGCGTCGCGGTCAGCACCTGCGCGTACGGCCGGTGCCCCTTGCCGGCCAGCTTGCGCCGGTAGGCCTCGGCGGCCGGGGCGCGCAGCAGGTCGCCGGCCTCCGAGACGCCGCCGGCCAGTACGAAGGCGCTGGGGTCCAGCAGCGCGGCGATGTCGGACATGCCCTGGCCGAGCCAGTCGGCGATCTCGTTGAAGGCCGCCAGCGCGATGGTGTCGCCGTTGCGGGCCGCCTCGGTGACGTGCGCGCCCTGGATGCCCTCGACGGTGCCGTCGCCGAGCCCGAGCAGCTCCTTGGCCCGCCCCGGGGCCGCGGCGGCGCGCTCGCGGGCGGCGCGGACCAGGGCGTTGCCGGAGGCGTACTGCTCGAAGCAGCCGCGGTTGCCGCAGCCGCAGGGACGGCCGTCGGGGACCACGCGGTAGTGGCCGGGCTCGCCGCCGATGCCGAAGCGGCCGCGGTACAGCGAGCCGCCGAGGATCAGGCCGCCGCCGATGCCGGTGCCGACCGTTATCACCACGACGTCGTCGTGGCCGGCCGCGGCGCCGAACTTCGCCTCGCCCCAGGCCGCGGCGTTGGCGTCGTTCTCCACGACCACCGGCAGGCCGATGCGCTCCTCGATGCGGTTCTTCAGGGGCTCGTTCACCCAGGAGACGTTGGGGGCGAACAGCACGGTGGCGCGGTCGGCGTCGATGAAGCCGGCGGCGCCCAGGCCCACGGCACCGACCTCGTGGTCCCCGCGGACCTTGCGCACCGCCTCGGCGATGGCGTCGGCAGTCTGGTCGGAGTCCTCCGGAGTGGAGACCTTGACCGAGTCGAGGATCTTCCCCTTCTCGTCGACCACGCCGGCCAGGATCTTCGTGCCGCCGATGTCTACGCCGATGGTGAGAGTCATTAGTCCCTGTTCTTCTGTTCGGACGGATCGATCCGGTCCACCCGTTCGACGGTGATCTTCTCCTGCTGTCCTGCCTTGTCGCCGCCGGGACCGGAATCCCGCCAGGACTGCTCGGAGCCGCGCACCGCCGACCGGAACGCCGCGGCCACCTCGCGGCCGGCGGCGCCGAGGTGGCGCGCCACCTCAGGGTACGACTGGACCGCCGGGGCCACGACGCGCGCCTCGAGGGCCGACCAGAGCTTGCGCGCCTCATCGGCGAGCGTCCCGAGATCCTCGCGCACGCCGGTGGGCCCTGTCGAGCCGGGACCGGGCGGTGTCCGTTCCTCGGAAGCCCGCGCGGCGCGGCCGGCCGGGCCGGCGTCCGCGTTGTCCGCTTCGGGGGCCTTGTCGCCCTGAACTGCGCCGTCGTCGCCGGTGTCCGGGGCGGCGGCGGGGCGAGGCGGGATGTCCTCGAAGGGGATGTCGTCTTTCTGGTTATCGCTCACGGCTGGATCCCTCCCGTCACCGGTCACCGTTTTGGGTGTCTTCATCACTATGATCCGCCAGGAACCGCTCGGGCCACAGGCTCTCGTCCGGTTTGAAGCCGACGCGCAGCACGCCGTCCGAGATCCGCGCCGAGGCGATGCGGCACCGGCGCAGCGCCCCGGGCAGCGGGAACGCCCGCCGCTGGGCCGCGACGCCCGGGACCTCGACGCTGACCACCAGCTCGTCGCCGGAGCGCACCAGGCCGAGCTGGTCCCGCTCGACACCGGGCAGCGGCAGGTCGTAGCGGTAGCCCTCGCCTTCGCCGATCATCACCGGCTCCGGCGGGTCGGCCAGGCCCGGGCCGGGATCCCCGCCGGGGTACACGGCCTCGCCGAGGGCTTCCAGGGCCGCGACGCCGAGCGGTTCGGCGTCCTGGCGCGGCACGTCGGCCAGGGTCTCGGCGTCGGCGCGCAGGCCGTGCAGGGCCAGCAGGGTCGGGGTGGCCTGCAGCAGCGACTGTGCGGCGGCCGCGGGCGAGCCGACGATCCGCACCACGCTGCCGGGGTGCACCAGCGCGGCCCGCACAGCGGCGATCTCCGCGGCGGCGTTGTCGGTCCACTGCGTGACCATGGCGAACGGGCTCGGCAGGCCGACCAGCCCGGCCAGCAGCGGACGCAGCGCGCGGGCCGCCTGGCCCTCGATCGGCCGCACCCGCCGCAGCGCGGCGGCGGCGGTCTCGGGCCAGGCCAGCATGGCCAGCGCGGCCTTCAGCGGCGGGCCGTCCACCACGACGGTGTCCCACTCGGAGGAGCCGACGGCGGTCGCGATCTCGCGCAGCGCCAGGATGTCCGGCAGGCCGGGGACCGGTCCGAGCTCGGTGGCGTCCGGCGCCGACAGGCCGGCGGCGGCCAGCGGGCCGGTGAGCAGTTTGGCCAGGTCCACCAGCGCGGTCTCGGTGGCCGCGGCCGGGTCGAAGCGGCGGACGGTGAGGTTGGCCAGCGCGGTGCGGCGGACGGCCGAGGCCCGTGCGGCCCCGAGCTCGCCGGAGTTCTCGGAGTTCTCGGAGTTCTCGGAGTTTTCGCTGTCCTCGATGTCCTCGAAATCGTCGTCGAGGGCGTCGTCGATGTCCAGGACGTTTCCGTCCCCGGAGACCCCCGACGCGCCGAGCACCGCGGCCAGTTCCCCGGCGTCGGCGACCCCGAGCAGCAGCGTCCGGTGTCCGCCGGCCGCGGCCCGCAGCGCGGTCGCCGCCGCGAGGGTCGTGGTGCCCGCACCGCCGGGGCCGGTCAAAAAGAGCAGCCGCGTCACGCCGAGATCGCCTCGACACGCTTCTTCAGGCCGGACAGCGCGCGGTCGATGATCAGCTTCTCGACCTTCCGCTTGAGCAGGCCGACCATCGGCAGCTTGACGTCCACCGCGAGCTGGTAGGTCACGTGGCTGCCGGCGTCGGTCGCCTCCACCACATAGGAGCCGTCCAGCGCGCGCATCATGTTCGAGGACACCAGGGTCCAGCGAACCTCAACGTCGGAGGGGTACTCGTAGGCCAGCGTGTGCTCGTCGCGCAGCGCGCCGGCGTCCATGCGGTACCAGGCGCGGGTGGCGCGCCCGGCGTCGTCGCGCTCCTCGACCCGCGCCTCCTTCACCTCTCCGGCCCATTCCGGGTAGGCCTCGAAGTCGGTGATCACCTGCAGCACCGCCTGTGGCGGGGCCGCGATGTCGATGCTGGACTTAGTGCGCTCGGACATGGCCCGCCTCCTCGCCGTCGGTGGTTGCGGCCAAGGCTATCGCGTACGCCACACCTGACGGCCGGCCGAGGGTCCCGGCAAGGCATGATGGTGTCCAGCACCCCTGCCATGCGCAGAAGTCGCTGAGGTTACGAAACAGCATCAAGTACTACCTACCGGTTGGTAATAAGCAGTAGCGTCAGGGCGCGCCTCGACCCCACGCGGCGCCCGGCCGCCCCGTCGTCCGGCCTCGAAGACGAGGAGTCAAGACAACCGTGCGTGAGTTCAGCGTCCCGCCGCTTTACCAGGTCGGCGCCACGGGCAACCTGACCGACGTGGTGCACAACGCGGCCGAACAGGCCCCGGCCGCGGCGCTGCTGGGCCGCAAGGTCGGCGGCGTGTGGCGAGATGTCACCGCCAAGGACTTCCTCGGCGAAGTCACCGCCCTGGCCAAGGGCATCGCCGCCTCAGGGATCGCGGTCGGCGACCGCGTCGCCCTGATGTCCCGCACCCGCTATGAGTGGACGCTGCTGGACTTCGCCCTGTTCGAGGCCGGCGCGGTCGTGGTGCCGGTCTACGAGACCTCCTCGGTCGATCAGGTCGAGTGGATCCTGTCCGACTCCGGCGCGGTCGCGGTGTTCGCCGAGACCACCGGCAACGCCGAGTGCGTGGAGACCGCGCGCACCGGCCAGACCAACTCCGACCTCGGCGGCGCGCCGAGCGTCCGGCAGGTCTGGACGATCGAGCCGGACAGCGGCAAGGGCGCGGTGCAGGAGCTGAGCGCGGCCGGCACCGCGATCAGCGACGAGGAGCTGGCCGAGCGCCGGCGCGCGGCCACCCCGGAGTCGGTGGCCTCGATCATCTACACCTCCGGCACCACCGGCCGGCCCAAGGGCTGCGTGCTGACCCACGGCACGTTCCTCGCCGAGTGCGAGAACGTGACGCGCATGGCGTCCGCGGCCTTCAACGACTCCGGCTCCACGCTGCTGTTCCTGCCGCTGGCGCACGTGCTGGCCCGGGTCATCCAGACCGCGGCGCTCACCGCGCGGGTGAAGCTGGGGCACTGTTCGGACACCAAGAAGATCGTCGAGGAGCTGGCCGGCTTCAAGCCGACCTTCATCCTGTCGGTGCCCCGGGTGTTCGAGAAGGTCTACAACGGCGCGTCGCAGAAGGCGCACGCCGAGGGCAAGGGCGCCATCTTCGACAAGGCCGCGGCCACCGCGATCGCCTGGTCGCGCGCCGAGTACGCGGGCAAGGTCCCGCTGGGCCTGAAGGTCAAGCACACGGTCTTCGACAAGCTGGTCTACGGCAAGCTGCGCGCGGCCCTGGGCGGCAACGCCACGCTGGCCGTCTCCGGCGGCGCGCCGCTGGGCACCCGCCTGGTCCACTTCTTCCACGGCATCGGCCTGCAGGTGCAGGAGGGCTACGGCCTGACCGAGACCTGCGCGGCGATCACCCTGAACCCGATCGGCAAGTCCCGCCCCGGCACGGTCGGCGTTCCGGTCCCCGGCGCCTCGGTCCGCATCGCCGAGGACGGCGAGATCCTGGTCAAGGGCCCGATGGTGTTCTCCGGGTACTACCACAACGACGCCGCCACGGCCGAGTCCATGCAGGACGGCTGGTTCGCCACCGGCGACATCGGCTCCCTGGACTCCGAGGGCTACCTGTCGATCACCGGCCGCAAGAAGGAGATCCTGGTCACCGCCGGCGGCAAGAACGTGGCCCCGGCCGTCCTGGAGGACCGGATCAACGCCCACCCGCTGGTGAACCTGTCGATGGTGGTCGGCGACAAGCAGCCCTTCATCGCCGCCCTGGTCACCCTGGACCCGGAGGCCCTGCCGACCTGGGCCGCCGCCCACGGCAAGCCGGCGGACTGGAGCATCGCCGACGCCGCCGCCGACACCGACGTGCGCGCCGAGATCCAGAAGGCGATCGACGACGCCAACCGCGCCGTCAGCCACGCCGAGGCGATCAAGAAGTTCGCGATCCTCGGCACAGAGTGGAGCGTCGAGGGCGGTCAGGTGACGCCGTCGATGAAGCTGAAGCGCAACGTGGTGATGCTGGAGAACTCCACCGACGTGGAGGCGCTGTACGCCGGGGTCGGGTCGACGACCGGACAGTGAGGCTCATCAGACAAGCATGTTGAAAGGGCGCCCCTTCGTGGGGCGCCCTTTCGCATGCGCTCGCTGTGGGCGGAGACGACTTCGACTTCCCGCGCCGCTCCCGCTAGAAGGGCCCTTCCTCGGCGAAGCGGCGCAGCGCTTTGGCGAAGGCCGCGGCCTCGTCAGGCGGCCAGCTCGCCACGGATGCCGTGACCCGGTCGGCGAATCGGCGCCGCATCTCGGCGACCGCCTGGGCGCCGGCGTCGGTGAGGACCAGCAGGACCGAGCGCCGGTCGTCGGGGTCGGCCTCGCGGCGCACCAGGCCGGCCGCCTCCAGCCGCGAGGCGTGGCGGCTCACGCCCGACCGGTCCAGGCCGACCACCGCCGCGAGGTCTGCGGCGTTGCGCGGTCCGGTCCGGGCCAGGCCGCTGAGCACGGGGTACGCGTTCTCGTCGAGGCCGTCGGCGACGCCCTCGACGAGCCCGGCGTACAGCCCGGCGCGCGTGCTGCGCTGGATCAACAAGCCGAAGGATTCGGCGATCTCACGTCCGGTGTCGGCATCGGCATCGGCATCGGCATCGGCATCGGCATCGGCATCGGCATCGGCATCGGCATCGGCATCCATCTCTCCAGACTAGCGTGCACGACGCACGCATCTGCTACAGTTCGAGATACGAGATGCGTGCACGGTGCACGCACTTATGCGATGCCCGTCTGCAGAATCTTGATCCGGAGGAGTCCCCCCATGGCCACCACCATCGCCGCCGCCCTGACCGACCTGCTGCTGACCCCGGGCCTGCCGCTCGACGAGGCCCTGGACCGGCACTTCGCGCCGGAGTACCGGCAGCGCACCGACGGGTCGTGGATCGACCGCGCCGGGTTCGCCGAGCACATCGCGCACCTGCGCGGCGTCGTCGCCGGCGGCGCCATCCACGTGCACGACGAACTCGGCGAGGGCATGCGCTACGCCGAGCGCCACACCGTCGACATCGTGAAGGCCGACGGTTCGACCGCCTCGCACGAGGTGTACGTCTTCGCCGAGTTCGCCGACGACGGCCGCTTCGCGCGGCTGGAGGAGGTCACGCTGATGGTGGCCGGCGACGAGGCCGACCGCGACCTGGGCAGCGCGCGCGGCTGAGCCGGGCGTGCGCCGTGCGCCGCGCTATCCCATCTCGCGCGGCGTCATGAGCCGGATGTGGTTGCCGGAGGGGTCGCGGAAGGACGAGTCGCGGCCGTACATCTCGTCGCTCGGCTTCTCGATGAACTCCACGCCGCGCTCGACCAGGGCGGCGTAGTCGGCGTCCACGTCCTCGGTGGTCAGGAACACCGTCCCGGCGAAGCCCTTGCCGGTCAGCTCCTCGACCTTGGCGCGGGTGGCCTCGTCCATGAGCGGCTCGCCCACGATCTTCATCAGGACGATGCTGATGTCCGGCTGGTGCGCGGGCCCCACGGAGAGCCAGCGGAAGTTCCCCATCTCCGGCACGGTGATGTCCGCCCGGACCACGAAGCCGAGCTTGTTCGTGTAGAAGTCCAGGGCCACGTCCTGGTCGTGGACCCAAAGCTGAGTGCTGTTGAAGGAGATCATGGGATCACGCTAGGCCGCCGGGCGGCGCGCCGTCTTCTCGAAACGTCCGGTTCTTCGGCCGGCCGTAGGCCCGCAGCACACAGCCCGGGACCTGCACGAAGTGCGCCGCCGGCGGCTGCCCGGCCCGGTAGGCGGCCGGCGGCAGGCCGTAGACCCGGGTGAAGCTGGTGGTGAAGGACCCGACGCTGGTCAGCCCGACCGCGCAGCAGATGTCGGCGACGGCGTAGTCGGTGTGCCGCAGCAGCGCCGCGGCCCGCTCCAGGCGCCGGGTGAGCAGGTAGGCGTGCGGCGACTCCCCGAACGCCCGCCGGAACTCCCGCGAGAAGTGCGCCCGCGACAGGCGCGCGGCCGCGGCGAGGTCGGCGACGGTCAGCGGCTCGGCGTAGCGGGCGTCGGCGAGGTCTTTGGCGCGCTGCAGGTGGCGGGCGGGAGGTACGGGGGCCACGCTGCGAGGGTAACGCCGGGGGCCGACACTCGCAGACAGCCACCGCCCGACGCCGACGTGCGCCGCTGCTCGCCCGCCGATACCGTGACTGGCATGGTCGACAAGCCCGCCGAGCAGCACGGTGCGGGCTCGGACCCGGCCGGTACCGGCCCGGACCCCGCCGCCGACCCGATGATCCGGGTCCACGACGCCACCGAGCACAACCTGCGCCACGTCGATGTGGCGGTGCCGCGCGACCGGGTCGTGGCCTTCACCGGGGTGTCGGGGTCGGGCAAGTCATCGCTGGCGTTCGCCACCGTCTACGCCGAGGCGCAGCGCCGCTATCTGGAATCGGTGGCCCCCTACGCGCGCCGCCTGATCGAGCAGGCCGGGGCGCCCCGGGTCGGGGGTATCAGCGGTCTGCCTCCGGCGGTCGCCCTGCGGCAGCAGTACGGCGCGGGCAGCGCGCGCTCCAGTGTGGGGACCGTCAGCCGGGTGTCGAACGTGCTGCGCATGCTCTACTCGCGCGCCGGCACCTATCCGCCGGGGGCCGAGACGGTCGACTCCGACTGGTTCTCCCCCAACACCGCGGTCGGCGCCTGCCCGACCTGCCACGGGCTGGGGCGCCGGTACTCCGTGGACGAGGACAAGCTGGTCGGCGACCCGGATCTGAGCATCCGCCAGGGGGCGGTGGCCGCCTGGCCCGGGGCGTGGCAGGGCAAGAACTACCGCGACATCCTGGCCGAGCTGGGCATCGACATCGACGCGCCGTTCCGTACGCTGCCCCCCGAGCGGCGGCACTGGCTGCTGACCACCGAGGAGCAGCCGGTGGTGACGGTGCACCCGGTGCGGGAGGCGCATCGGATCACCCGGCCCTATCAGGGCACATACATGTCGCCGAAGAGCTGGGTCCTGCACACCTACGCCACCACCAAGAGCGCGTCGCTGCGCGCCAAGGCCGCGTCCTTCCTCACCGAGGAGCCGTGCCCGACGTGCCAGGGGCGGCGGCTCAACCCCTTCGCGCTGAGCATCACCATCGCGGGGGTGGACATCGCCCGGGCCACCGCGCTGCCCCTGACCGAGCTGGCCGATCTGCTGCGCCGGGCACGCGTCCATCCCGACACCGCCGCGCTGTCGCCGGAGCGCCGCAAGGCCGCCGAAGCCCTCATCGGCAACCTGGAGGAGCACCTCAGGACCCTGACCGAACTCGGTCTGGGCTACCTGGGCACCGATCGCGCCACCTCCACCTTGTCCGGCGGCGAGTTCCAGCGGCTGCATCTGGCCACCCAGTTGGGCAGCGGGTTGTTCGGGGTTCTGTACGTGCTCGACGAGCCGTCCGCCGGGCTGCATCCGGCCGACACCGAACTGCTGCTGACCGCGTTGCAGCGGCTTCGCGCCGCCGGGAACTCGGTGTTCGTGGTCGAACACAACCCGCGGGTGATCGCCGACGCCGACTGGATCGTGGATCTCGGGCCGGGGGCCGGTACGCATGGCGGCCGCGTCCTGTACAGCGGGCCGGAGGCCGGGCTGAAGGACGTCGCCGAATCGGCCACGGCGCGCTACCTGTTCGGGGACGCGCCGAACATCAGGCCGGACGCGGTCCGGGCGCCGTCGTCGTGGCTGACGCTGTACGACGTCACGCGGCACAACCTCGACCGGCTCACCGTCCGGTTCCCGCTCGGCACGCTGACCGCGGTCACCGGCGTCTCCGGCTCCGGCAAGTCGACGCTGGTCGGCCAGGTCCTGGCGGCGACCGTGCGGGACCGCCTCGGCACGCCGGCCGCATCGGACGCCTCGGACGACGACCGGGACGCCTCGGACGAGGAGGGCACCGCGCTGGACGACGACCGAATCGTCGCCATCCCCAAGGCCGACGGGCTGGACGCCGTGCAGCGTCTGGTGCAGGTGGACCAGAAGCCGATCGGCCGGACACCGCGGTCGAACCTGGCGACCTACACAGGGCTCTTCGACGCGGTGCGCAAACTGTTCGCGGCCCAGCCGTTGGCCAAGGAGCGCGGCTATACGGCCAGCCGCTTCAGTTTCAACCTGCCCGACGGCCGCTGCCCGAACTGCCAGGGCGAGGGCGTGGTGAGCGTCGAACTCCTCTTCCTGCCGACGGAATCCGCGCCGTGTCCGGTGTGCCACGGCGCGAGGTACAACCCTGAGACGCTCCAGGTGCTCATCGAGGGCAAGTCGGTCGCGGACGTGCTCGCGCTGAGCGTCGAGGACGCGCTGGGGTTCCTGGACCGGCTGCCGGCCGCGCACCGCATCCTGCGCCTGCTCGACGACATCGGCCTGGGCTACCTCACCCTCGGCCAGAGCGCGACGACGCTGTCCGGCGGCGAGGCCCAGCGCATCAAGCTGGTCAGCGAACTGCATCGCGCGCGCCGCGGCCACACCCTGTACCTGCTCGACGAGCCGACCAGCGGGCTGCACCCGGCCGACGCCGATCTGCTGCTGTTCCGGCTGCAGGAACTCGTCGACCAGGGCAACACGGTGGTCGTCGTCGAGCACGACATGCGCGTCGCGGCGGCCGCGGACTGGCTGCTGGACCTCGGTCCCGGCGCCGGCGCCGACGGCGGGCGGATCGTCGCGGAGGGCACGCCGGCCGAAGTATCCGGTGGCGGATCCGGGCGCACGGCGCGATTCTTGGCTGCGCACGCCTCTTAGAGGTCTGCGCACACCTCTTAGAAAGCTCAGAGAGGATTGATTGTTTTGCAGCAAGTCCGACTGGGCCGTACCGGCCTGAAAGTCTCCCGCCTGTGCCTGGGCATGATGAGCTACGGAAGCCCGCAGTCCCGGGCCTGGATCCTGCCCGAGGACGCGGCACTGCCCTTGGTCGCCCGCGCCGTCGAGGCCGGGATCACGTACTTCGACACCGCCGACATGTACTCCGGCGGCGCCAGCGAGGAAGTGACCGGCCGCATCCTGCCGAAGCTGTTCGCCGACCGCGAGGACTACGTCCTGGCCACCAAGGTCTTCTTCCCGACCGGCACCGGCCCGAACGACGCCGGCCTGTCCCGCAAGCACATCATGGCCTCCATCGACGCCTCGCTGCGCCGGCTCGGCGCCGACTACGTGGACCTGTACCAGATCCACCGCTGGGACCGCGAGACCCCCATCGAGGAGACGATGGAGGCGCTGCACGACGTGGTGCGCGCCGGAAAGGCACGCTACATCGGCGCGTCGAGCATGGCGGCGTGGCAGTTCGCCAAGGCACAGCACACCGCGGAGCTGCACGGCTGGACCCGCTTCGTGTCGATGCAGAACCACTACAACCTCGTCTACCGCGAGGAGGAGCGGGAGATGATCCCGCTGTGCCTGGACCAGGGCGTCGCCGTCCTGCCCTGGAGCCCGCTGGCGCGAGGCCTGCTCGCCGGGGCCCGCAGCCGGGCCGGGGAGGCGACCACGACGCGCTCGACGAGCGATCCGTTCGCATCAGAGCTCTACGACGAGGGCGACTTCCCGGTCGTGGACGCGATGGAGGCCATCGCCGCGGCCCGGGGTGTGCCGCCGGCGCAGGTGTCGCTGGCGTGGCTGTTGAGCCGGCCCGGCGTCACGGCGCCGATCTTCGGGGCGACGAAGCCGCACCACATCGATGACGCGGTGGCCGCGCTGGGGATCGAGCTGACGGCCGAGGAGATCGCGGCCATGCAGGCGCCTTATCGGCCGCGCGGACCGGTGGTGCCGGACTACACCTGAGCCCGGAGAGGTTGGGCGGGCGCGCCATTTCTCAGGCGGCAGCGACGCCTCCACACTCATCAGCCGCACCGCCGCGCGGCCCATCGCCTCGTTCCAGTCCGGGAAGTGCCTGCGCTGATCCGTGGTCATGGCACCGAATGCGGCAAGGGCCTCGCAGGTCCGGCAAGCGACTCAGGCCTATGCTTCGCCCTCGACCGCGGTCGCCGGCGGCTCCCCCATCCCGAACCAGTCGTGAATCGGCCGCACCTCGACCGCCACCACATGGAAGTCCAGCACCCGCGCCGCGATCTCCCGCGCCCGCTCCGCGCTCTCGCATTCGAGCACGTAGTACGCCGTCACATGCTCCGTCGCCTCCGCGAACGGCCCCTCGGCGGCTGCCGGCCCGGCGTCGGGCTGCCAGCGCAGCGTCGTGGTGTCCTTCGGGAACACCAGGCCCGCGCCGTTCAGCAGCTCGCCGGTCTCGCCCAGGTCCGCGTGCAGCGCTTCGTGGCGGGCGAAGACGTCCGCACGCTGCTCGGCCGTCATCGCGGCCGTGGCGGCGGGATCGGCGTACATCAGGACCATGAATTTCATGCCGCGACTTTAGCCGCGGGGTCCAACAGGCGGCGCAGGATCTCGGCGATGGAGTCCCACTGCCACTTCTCCTCGACCCAGGCCCGGCCGCGCTCGCCCATCGCCTTGGCCTTGGCCGGGTCCTTCAGGAGTTCCACGCAGCGGGCCGCTGTGCGCTCGATCGAGTCGCCGGGGACCACGTAGCCGGTCTCGCCCTCCAGCACCGCCTCCGGGGCGCCGCCGCTGTCGCCGGCGATCACCGGCAGGCCGA
Organism: Catenulispora sp. GP43; assembly: GCF_041260665.1. Lineage (NCBI taxonomy): Bacteria > Bacillati > Actinomycetota > Actinomycetes > Catenulisporales > Catenulisporaceae > Catenulispora > Catenulispora sp. GP43. Next base: position 523,046 of record NZ_JBGCCT010000002.1, read on the forward strand.
CCGCGGAGGCCTCCAGGTAGACGATGCCCAGGCCCTCCACGTCCAGGCCGTAGCGGCGGGTGCGGCAGGGCATCGCGAAGACGTCGCCGACCGCGAACAGTGTCGGCAGCTTCTCCCACGGGACCGAGCCGGTGAAGACCACGTGCTCGGCCACGCCCTCAGAAACGGCCAGTTTCTGCAGCGTCTCCTTGTACGGCCCGCCGCTGCCGATCAGCAGCGCCGCGCCGGGAACCTGTTGGCGGATCAACGGCAGGGCCCTGATCAGGGTGTCCTGGCCCTTGCGGGGCACCAGGCGGGAGACGCACGCCACCACCGGGCGGCCGGCCAGGCCCAGGGAGGCGCGCATCTCGGCCGCGCCGGCCGGGTTCGGGTGGAACATGTCGACGTCCACGCCCGGCGTCAGCTGCACCATCCGGGCGGCGGCGGCCGGGGTCAGGGCCTTGGCGATGCGGGCCCGGTGGTACTCGTTGAGGTAGGTGACGCAGTCCACCTGGTCGGCGATCTTGCGCAGCAGGTCGCGGGCACCGGGGAGCTTGGCCCAGCCGGACTCGTGGCCGTGGGTGGTGGCGACCAGGCGCTGCACGCCCGCCTTGCGCAGTGCCGGGGCCATCAGGCCCAAAGGCGCCGCGGCGCCGAACCACACCGACTCCGCGCCGATCTCCTTGGCGATCGCCACGGCCCGCTTGGTGCGGTCCGGGGTCGGGAGCAGCATGCCGGTCTTCTCGCGGATCACGCGGTGCTTCTGCTTGGCGTCGAACTCGCGGCAGCGCGCCGGGTCCCCGTGCCAGGAGGACGCGTAGACCACGGTCTGCTCGGCGGGGAGCCGCTCGACCATGTTCTGCACGAACTGCTGGATCCCGCCGGGCCGGGGCGGGTAGTCGTTGGTGACCACGAGAATCGTCAAAGTTCAGCCTTCCAGCCCTGGTCACACAGCAACAGCCCGCTAACCCAACGGAGTTTATCCGGAACCGGCCCCCGCCTTTGACGCACCGGGCCGAGCGGCGCGCGAGCGCCGGTGCGCGGCCGATTAGGATGGCAGCCACCATGAGGATCGCCCGCCGCCAGCCCGTCGTCCCCTGGTACGCCGCCACCCGCGTCGTGCTGCTCCTGCTGGCCCTGAACGTCCTGCCGTACTTCAACCGCGGCGCGATCATCGGCGACGTCAGCACCTACCGCCAGTGGATCAGCGGGTCGTTCGACCAAGGCCAGTACCCGCTCTCCGACCAGAGGTGGCAGTACCCGCCGGGCGCCGCCGCTCCCCTTCTGCTGCCGCACTGGCTGCCCGGCAGCTACTACGTGCTGTTCTTCGTGATGTGCCTGATCGCCGACGTAGCGGTGTTCTGGATGCTGCTGCGCGCGGCGAAGCGCGCCGACCCGGCCCAGCCCTCGCCGGCCGGGCCCTGGCTGTGGACGCTCGGCATCGCCGCCATCGGGCCGATGGCCTACGGCCGCTACGACCTGGTGGTCACGGCCTTCGCCGTGGCCGCGCTGACCGTGACGCCGCGCTCCAAACGCTCCACGGCCGTGGCGCGCGGCGTCCTGATCGGCTTCGGCGCATTCCTCAAGCTCTGGCCCGCGGCCTTCCTGTTCGGCGCGCCCAAGCGCCGCAACGGCCGGCTGCTGGTCGGCGTCGCGGCGGCCACGGCCGTGGTGCCCACGCTGGCGCTGGAGCTGTTCTTCCCGGGCGTGTTGTCCTTCCTCACCAACCAGAAGACCCGCGGCGTCCAACTGGAGTCGGTGTTCGCCACGCCGTTCGTGGCCGGCAGGTGGTTCGGCTGGTCGGGAGGGGTCACGAACACGCACGGCGCCTACGAGTTCACCGGCCCGGGCGTACCCCTGGCCGGCAAGGCGGCGTTGCTGTCGACCGCCGTCGGCTGCGCGATCCTGTTGCTGATCCGGCGGCGGGCGGCGGTGCGGGGCGGGTTCCCGTTCCCGTCGTCGATGCTGGCGGATGTGGGCTTCGCGGCGGTGCTGGTCTTCGTCGTCACCAGCCGCGTACTCTCGCCGCAGTACCTGGTGTGGCTGCTCGGGGTGGCGGCCGTGTGCCTGACCAGCCGCCAGACGCTGATGCGCGTCCCCGCCTGGCTGGTCCTGGCCGCGGTCTCGGTGACGCAGCTGATCTTCCCGCTCTTCTACCACACGCTGCGCGGCGGCCAGATCTACTCCGGCGCGATCCTGATCGGGCGCAACACGGTGCTGGTGGTCGCGGCGGTGCTGGCGCTGCGGGCGCTGTGGCGCGCGACCGGGACGGCCCTGGACGGCGTGCGGGTCCCGGTCTCAGGAGTGCTTTTTGGCGAGGATCGCGGTCACCGTGTGCGCCTCGTTCAGGACGAAGGCGCGCCACTTGACCGTGAACTCGGCGGTGGTGGTGCCGAGCACGGTCCGGAAGGCGTGGTCGACGGGGTCGGCGGTCCCGGCCGGGGCGGTGCCGACCGCCTTGTAGAAGGCGACTAGCTTCGCCTGCCCGTACCTCTCGGCGATCAGCGCGCAGGCCAGGTTGCTGATCTGGTACGTCCGCGACACCGAGTCGCCGGAGCCGGCGAAGTCGTCGGTGACCGGCAGCGCCTGCGGGGTCCAGCCGTGCTGCGAGACCGCGTTCGCCAGCTCCTCGAACCGCCGGTCGACCGAGATCGACGAGCCGAGGTAGCCGCTGTAGTCGGCGGCCCCCTCCGAGAGCCACAGCGGCACCGCCGGGGTGGTCCAGGCGCGGGTGGCGACGTGCGTGAGCTCGTGGTCGAAGAAGAACTGCCAGGCGTCCGGCGCCTCGCCGTCGAACGCGTCCGGGTTGACCAGCACCCGGCTGGCCGGCGCCGCGGTCAGCGCCTGGCCGCCCTCGCCAGCGGTGATCGCGACCACCCCGGCCAGACTGCCGGGCGAGCTGTCCAGCAGGGTCTCGACCTGGGCCTGGTTCATCGGGACCTCGACCACGACGGTCCCCTTCCAGCCGGCCGCGCCCCAGACCGTCGCGGCCTTCGCGGCCGCGTGGTCGGCCAGGTCGGCGAACGGCTTGAGCCGCTGCTCGCCGCCGAGGCCGATGACCAGCGAGCGCGAGCCCTGCACGACCGAGACCGGGCCCTGGTCCCAGATTTGGGTGTCGGCGTGCAGACCTGCCGCGGTGCCGTCGCTCCCGGAGGACACCAGCCACTGGCCGCCGCGCTCGACGAACGTCAGATACCGCGTGTCGGTCACCGGCTTGTAGTCCACGCCGGAGAGCTCGTAGGACTCGGTCACCTGGTACAGGTGCGCCACTCCGGCCTTCTTCGCCGCGCTCTGGTCGGCGGCCGGCGCCATGCTCCAGGAGGCCAGCGGCAGCGCCATCAGGTTGTCGAAGACCTGCGCGTCGGCGGTCTTGAAGCCGCCGTCGGCGTCGGTGGCCAGGTAGGCGGCCTTGTCGTGGGCGGCGACGGCGGCGCCGCGGGCGGCCAGGGTGGCGGCCGCGGCGGCCCGGACCTTCGGCTCCGGCGGCGCGGCCTGCGCCGCGGAGGTCATGGCGCAGCGCGCGACGACGACCGCGATCACCACGGCGAGCAGCGCCGCGCCGGCGCGGACCCGTCCGCTGCGCAGCGTGCCGGCAGGCAGGCGGGAGGTGGTCCCGTCCGATCGCCGCAGCCCTGGTATGCCCGCCATAGCGGACCATGCTAAGCCTTCGCGTCGAACATCCGGGCCAGCTCGCCGTCGCGCGAGCGCCCTGCCCACCTGCCGGTCTAACCCACAGTCACCGGCAGCGCGTCCATTCCTCGGAGGTTGATCCGGCCATTCCACACCGGCTCCCCGGCCAGGGCCAGCCCCGGGAACCGGGCGGCCAGCCGCTCGATCGCGACCCGGCCCTCCAGCCGGGCCAGCGCCGCGCCCAGGCAGTGGTGCGGGCCGCCGCCGAAGGCGACGTGGTTGCGGGCGTTGGGCCGGTCCAGCCGCAGCTCCTCGGCGTCCGGGCCCCAGTAGGCCTGGTCGCGGTTGGCCGAGGACAGGCCGGCGACCACGAAGGCGCCCTTCGGGATCACCGTGCCGCGGACCTCGTACGGTTCCAGGATGACCCGCCGCGACAGCTGCACCGGGCTGTCGTAGCGCAGCAGCTCCTCCACGGCGTTGGCGGCCGCCTCCGGCGTCTCCCGCAGCTTCTTCAGCTCGTCGGGGTGGTTCAGCAGGGCCAGCGTGCCGTTGCCGATGAGGTTGACGGTGGTCTCGTGGCCGGCCACGTACAGCAGCACCACCTGCGCGATGAGCTCCTCGTCGGACAGGCGGTCGCCGTCCTGCTCGGCGGCGATGAGCGCGGTCAGCAGGTCCTCGCCGGGGCGCTCGCGCTTGTAGGCGATCAGGCCGCGGACGATGTCCTGCATCTCCAGGCGCGCGGTGTTGATCTCCATCAGCAGGTCGGGGTCGCCGATCGGCTCCAGCGTGCGGACCAGCAGCCCGCTCAGGACCCTGATCCGCTCGTGGTCGGTGTCGGGGATGCCGAGCATCCGGGATATCACCGCGAACGGGATCGGGAAGGCCACGGTCCCGATCAGGTCGGCGCTCCCGTTTCCGCCTCCGGCCTCGGCCAGCCGGTCCAGGGCGGCATCCACGAGCTCGGTGACGAACGGTTCCAGCGCGGCCACCGAGCGCGGCGTGAAGACCTTCGACACCAGGCCGCGCAGCCGGGTGTGGTCCGGCGGGTCGCGGTCGAGCATCGACATGCCGTAGGCGTCGACGGTGTCGCCGGTCACCGGGGCCGCCGCCGCGATCATCGCGTCGGCCTGCAGCCGCGCCGTGCTGCCCTCCGCGGAGTTGCGGTAGTCGACGGAGTTCCCCGAGCGCAGCAGCGCGGAGACGTCGTCGTGCCGGGTCAGCATCCAGAAGCCGAACGGGTGCGAGTGCACCGGTTCGGCGTCCCGGAGCCGGCGGTAGGCCGGGTAGGGATCGTCGCTGAACCCCGGCTCAAACGGGTTGAAGAGCGGTTCGAGATCGGTCATGCGGACTCACCTCGGTCTCCCGAGTCCCGCCAGGGCCTCCGGCGGCCCTTCGGATACTCAGTGTCGGAAACATACGCTGTGTATGTCGTATGCTCTGGCCATGTCCGGTGTCAAGAGCAGGCGCGAGCAGTACTCTGAAGCGACTCGCGCGGCCCTGCTGGCGGCCGCCGCGCGCCGCTTCGCCCAGCACGGCTTCGCCGGCACCGCCCTGGAGGACGTCGCCGCCGACATCCAGGCCACCCGCGGCGCGGTGTACCACCACTTCGCGAACAAGACGGCGCTGTTCCGCGCGGTCCACGAACAGGCCGAGGCCGAGATGCTCAAGCGGGTCGAGGCCGCCGCCGCAGTGCACGCCGACGACGTGCGCGCCGCCGCCGAGGCCGCGCTGAACGAGTTCCTGGAGTGCTGCTGCGAGCCGGAGTACGGGCGCCTGGTGTGGCAGGAGGCGCCGATGGCCCTGGGCTGGTCGGAGTGGCGGGCCAGCGAGGAGCAGTACGCCTTCGGCCTGATCGAGCGCACCATCAAGGCCCTGATCGATGCCGGGGCGCTGCCGCCGCTGCCGGCCGGCACCATGGCGCGCGCGGTGTTCCAGCTGCTCGGCGCGGCCGGCATCGAGCTGGCCCTGACCCCGGAGCCGGACAAGGCCCGGGTGAAGGACGAGTACGCCCAAGTCCTGCGGTACATGCTCGGCGACAAGGCCTGATGTAATCGGGGCATGGCCGAGCTCATCGGGAAGAACGGGACCTGGACCTTCGACGGCGCCGTGCTCCGCGTGGTCCCGGGGCACGACAAGGAGGTCTCCCGGCTGCGCTCGGCACTCGGCGAGATCGCGGTGCCGCTGGCGGCCCTGGCCGGGATCGCGTTCGAGGCCGCTCCGGAGGGCGGCAAGAAGGCCAAGAGCGGCGCGGGCCGCATCCGTCTGCGGCTTCGCTCCGGCGCCGACCCCCTTCTGCAGGCCTGCGGCGGCCGGCTCTCCGACGAAGCGGACCCCTATCAGCTGGAAGTACCGGTCGAACGCGGCGGGGTCGCGGAGTACTTCGCCGAGGAAGTGCGTGACGCGCTGAGCGTGGCACAAGTCCCCACCGAGCCGGCCGACCGCTACCTGCTCACCCCGCCGCCGGTGCCGATCTCGGCGAACGGCCAGGACGGGACCGGCTCCTTCGACGGCGAGACCGTCCGCCTGGAGTGGGGCTGGCTGGCCGACGGGAAGAAGCGCACAGCCGGCGACCGCGCCTGGCCGCTGGCGGCGCTGGAGGCCGTGGAATGGCGGCCGGCGGTGGGGATGGACTGGGGCTGGATCCGCTTCCGGGTCCGCGGGGACGCCGGGATCGTCTCGCCGAACCCGCGCCTGGACCCGAACTGTCTGGCCCTGTGGGGGACGAAGAAGGAGAGCGGGAACAGCGCGGTGCTGGCCGCGGCGATCGTGGGACGGATGCCGCACCCGAACGCGGCCCCTGAGATGCCCGCGACGGCGGCGGCGACGACGGCGGCGGCCGCCGCCGCTCCCGACCACGACGCACTGCTGCGCCGGCTGCGGGAGCTGGGCGATCTGCACTGCGACGGGGTGCTCACCGACGAGGAGTTCGCGATGGCGAAGCAGGCTGTGCTGAAGCTGATGTAGGCGGCGGCCCGAGGTTCAGCAGTCCGCTGCTTTGCGGACGTCCGCGGGCGCCCCTCTGATCACGCCCTCGCAGATCGCGGGTCCGAGGTCGACCGCATACCAGGCGGCGCCGTCATATTCGTAGACAGCCCAGATGTCGCCGACACTCGCCGAGCTGAGCTTCGCCGCGGCCCAGCCGTCGTCGCACTTCAGGCCGCTGGGCTTCGCGTCGGAGGGCAGCGTTCCGCCGTTCTTCTGCTTGGCGAGGTCGAGGGCCTCCTGGCCGCTGAAGCAGGCCGGGCCGGAGGAGGTCGACGTCTTCGACACCGCCTGCGTCGGCGCACCGGTTCGACTGCGGGAGCCGGCCGTGGGGGGTGTGGGGCTCGTCGCGTCCGTCTCGGACGAGGCTGCGGGATCCGCCGAGCCCGACGTATCCGCCGTCTCCGGCGTCGAAGGGCCCGCGATCTGCTCCGCGGAGGAGGACACCGGCGGACTCGCGGCGGTCGGGGACCCGCCGGATCCGGCGGTCACCAGAGCCGCCGCCGTCCCGCCGACGGCGAGCGCCGCCACGGCCATGACCGCTGTGAGGGCCCGGCGCGCGGGACGGCGGTCCCGGCCGCCGGTGCCGCCGCGCCCGAACGTCGAGCCTTCCGGGGCACGGGAACCGAACGCCGTCGCGGGTTCGGCCGGCCGTGCGCCGGTGGCGGATGTCCGGCCCTCCGTCCGGTCCTCCGGCAGCAGCGGCACCACCGCCACGTCCGGCGAGGCGCCGCCGTCGCGCAGCGCTTCCACGACCGCTTCGTCCTGCTCCGCGATCAGCGCGTGGACGGCGTCGGGCCAGGTGCGGGTCACCGCCGGCACGTCGCCGATCAGCGCCAGCACCTGCTCCGGCGTCGGACGCGCGGCGGGGTCCTTGGCCAGGCACGCCGCGATGACGTGGCGCAGCCGCTCGGGCACCGCCGCCATGTCCGGCTCGGCGTGCACCACGTTGTAGAGCGTGGCCGGGGTCGAGGCGCCCATGAACGGCTCGATGCCGGTGCACGCCATGTAGACCACCGCGCCGAGCGAGAAGACGTCGCTGGCCGGGGTCAGGGCCTTGCTCTCGGCCTGCTCCGGCGACATGTAACCGGGCGAGCCGACAAGATAGCCGGTGTGTGTCAGCTCGCTGGTGCTGCCGTCGGAGGTGCGGGCCACGCCGAAGTCGATGACCCGCGGCCCGTCGGCGGCCAGCAGCACGTTGGAGGGCTTCAGGTCGCGGTGCACGAGCCCGGCGGCGTGGATCTCGCCGAGCGCCGTGGCGAGCCCGGCGGCCAGCCGCGCGGCGGTGTCCGGCGGCAGCGGCCCGGCGGCCTCGATCGCCTGCCGCAGGGACGGGCCCGGCACGAACACCGTCACCAGCCACGGGATCTCGGTCTCCACATCGGCGTCCACCACCGGCGCGGTGTAGGCTCCGGAGACCCGCCGCGAAGCCGCGACCTCCCGCCGGAAGCGCTCCCGGAACCCTGGCTCCTCGAGGTGCTGCACGTGCACCAGCTTGAGCGCCACGAGCCGCCCGTCCGGCGCCCCGGCCAGGAAGACCCGCCCCATACCGCCCCGCCCGAGCTGGGCGAAGATCCGGTAGGGTCCGATCCGCCGCGGATCCGGCAACCCCAGTGGCTTCATAGACGCCCACCCTAAAGGGCATGCTTCCTGGGAGGAAACGCCAGGGGGCGGATACAGGATGAGACATCGCGCGAACCTGGTGCTCGTCGAGCAAGGACTTGTTGAGGTTCACCGGGACCGGCACGCGGCACTGTCCACCCCGGTCGAGGCCCTCACCGGCCGTGACGGAAGAGATGCATGATGCGGCAGTTCGCAACCAAGGAGCAGTTGTCCGGCATCGTGGCGGCGGTGTTCGGGACCGATCGCCGCGTCCTGACCGCGAACCGGCTGCCCAACGGCAGCAAGAAGGGCGTCTATCGGCTGACGCTCGACGACGCCACGAGCACGATCGTCTACATCTGGGACCCGGCCGAGGACTACTGGAGCGACGTCCAGGGCGCCGACCGCGCCGATCCGGCCGACACTTTCTCCCACGCCTCGGGACTGGACCTGTTCGAAGCCGCGGTGCGCCGGCTGGACTCGCTCGACGTCCGGTGCCCGCGCCTGCTGTTCGCCGACCGCAGCAGAAGCCTGTATCCGGCGGACATCGCAGTGGTCGAAGACGTTCGCGGCGGGACGCTGGAGGCCCTGCTGGAGCGTGATCCCGACGCCGCGCGCGAGCCTTTGGCCGCCCTGGGACAGGCGTTGCGGCGCATGCACGACCATCCGGCCCCGCGGTTCGGGAAGGTCGCCGTCGTCGACGAGGACCTCCCGGTGATCGGCGGATCCGGCGCCCAGATCATCCTCGAGCGGGCGCTCGCGGACGTCGAGGAGGCCGCGGAGCGCGACGAGCGCATGCGGGGCGGCCGCGGTGCCCTGATCTCCGCGCTGCACGGCCTCGCGTCCCGCGTCACCGCGCCGCCGCGGGTCGGCGTGGTGCACGGCGAACTCGGGCCGGACCACGTGATGCTGGCCGCTGACGGCCGGCCGGTGCTGATCGACATCGAGGGCGTGGCCTACTTCGACATCGAGTGGGAGCACGTCTTCGTCCGCATGCGCTTCGGCCGCCACTACGCCCCGCTGGGCCGCGACGACCTCGACCCGGACCGCATGCGCCTGTACCAGCTGGCCATGCACGTCAGCCTGGTCGCCGGACCGCTGCGGATCGCCGGCGGGGACCATCCGGAGGCGGCCTGGTTCCGGGACCTGGCCGCGACCCATGCGGGCATCGCTTTGGCGATGGCTACACAATCAGCCCCCTGACTGCCTCGACCACCGCCTCCGGCCGCCGCATCACCAGCGTCACGTGCCCGACGCCCTCAACCCGCCGGTTCTCACCGCGGGTGAAGGACGCGGCCAGCTCGTCGTAGAGCCGCAGCTTGCCTTCGGTCTCGGCGGCCACCAGCTCCTCCGGCATGCCCGCCGAAACCGCCTGCTTGAACGCGTCGACGGCCATCGCGGTCAGCACCACGGTGGGAACGTCCGGGACCTGGTCCGCCACGGCGCGCATCTCCTCACTCAGGGCCTTGACATTCGAGCCCTCCTGGATGCCGACGCGCAGCCAGGCCGGGTGGACGTGGTTGGCCACCAGCGGTTCGCGGACCTCGGCCGGGAAATCGGCCATCGCGTCCCGGAACAGCCCGCGGTAGAAGTCCCGGATCTCCGTCGGGATCTCGTCGGGCACAGCGGCGTCCAGGTCGAAGGCGTCCCAGAGGTCGGTCAGCTCCTTGGGCATGTACTTGCGGAAGTCCTCGTGGCCGGGCTCGACCAGGACGAGACCGGCGACCTGCTCGGGGTGGCGGGCCGCGAAGTAGCGCGCGTACAGGCCGCCGAGCGAGTGACCGACGAGGATGCGGGGTCCTGCGATATCCGCCGCTCGCAGCAACTCTTCCAGCTCGTCGGCGACCTCGCGCAGGCTGCGCGGCAGCTTCACGGCGCGGCTGCTCCAACCGGTCCCGCCGCGGTCGTAGCCCACGACGGTCGCGAACTGCGCGATCCCCTCCTGCACGCGCCACATGTCCAGTCCGACCGAGCCGCCGCCGGGCAGCAATACGACGGTCGCCTCCCCCGCTCCGCTGCGGTACGTCTGCAGGCTGTGGCCCTGCACGTCGTAGTACCGGCCGAACGGCGCGGGCAGTTCGACATCCATCTCAGTCATTCGCGACTCCCCCAGATCTTCTGCATTCCCAACTATGGGAACGGTACCAGATGTGGAAACATGCAGCCCGTGGACACGCTCACCCTCCTTCTGCACCCCGTCAGACTGCGGATCGCGCACGCCATGGCCGGCGGCCGGACCCGCACCACCGCCGAGTTGTGCGAGCAGTTGGCCGACGTGCCGAAGACGACGGTGTACCGGCACGTGGGCCTGCTCGCCGACGGCGGCGTCCTGGACGTGGTCGGCGAGCAGCGCGTCCACGGCGCGGTCGAACGCCGCTACCGCATGCGCGACACCCGCGCCCGCATCAGTTCCGAGGACGCCGCGGCGATGAGCGTCGAGGACCACCGCCGGGCCTTCGCCGCCGCGGTGGCCGCCCTGCTCGCGGCGTTCAACGGCTACCTCGACGACGCCGGCGCCGACCCCGCCGCCGACTCGGTCGGCTATCGCCAGATCCCGCTGTGGCTCAGCCCCGCCGAACTCGCGGAGATGGTCGAGGAGTTGCGTGACGGCATCGTCGCGCGCGCCGGGAACGGGCCCGCGCCGGATCGCGGCCTGTATCTGCTCAGCCCGATCTTCTTCCCGATCGAGAAGCCCGAGGGCACCGGCTCCGTCAGCTGATCGGCACGTCGGCCGGCGGGACGGCGGGCGAGACGGCGCCGGCGATCAGCGCGAGCCGCAGCTTGGTCTCGTCCGGGCTGCCCGGCACCGCGGTCATGACGACGATCTTCAACTCGGTGTCCCCGTCGCCGAGCACATCGCAGTTCACTGTCACCGGTCCGACCGACGGATGCTCGATCCTCTTGTGGTCCTCGCGATGCGCGCCCACCACACCGGCGGCCCACAGCTCGGCGAACCGCGCGTTGCCCGCATTCAGATCGGCGATCAGCGCGGCCAAGCGCGGATCGTTGGGGAATCTGCCCGTGGCCCGCCGCAGGTCGGCGACGACGGCGCGGTCCACGGCATCGGGGTCCGACTCGATCACCGGCCAGTGCGCGAGCCTCGCGACTTCGAATACGGCTCCGGGTCCAGCCCCGACCCCGGACTCCGCCCCCGGCTCGCCCCCGACCGGGAACTTGCTCCGCGCGAAGTTCCGCAACCGCGGCGGCGCCTCGGCGGGATCGCCCAACAACGTGGCCCAGCCGCGGTTCCACCACACCAGTTCCCAGTCGGCGGCGAACACCGCGGCCGCCGTGTCCCCGAGGCGGCTGAGCACCCGGTGCACGCCCGGCGGGATGTGGTCGCTGATCGTGCCGTCGGCCGGCGGCACGAGGCGGGCCAGCCGGTACAGGTGGTCGCGTTCGGCGACCGTCAGCTGCAGCGCCCGGGCCAGCGCCGCGACCACCGGGGCCGAGGGCGTCGTGGCCCGGCCCTGCTCCAGGCGCACCAGATAGTCCACCGACACCCCTGCCAGGTCGGCGAGCTCCTCCCGCCGCAGGCCCGCGGCCCTGCGCGCCCGCCCCGAGGGCAGCGCCACCGCCGACGGCGGGAGGCGGTCCCGCCAGATGCGGATCGTCGCACCGAGATCGGCCGCCGGTGGAGTACTCATGAGATCCATCCTCGCTCAGCGTCAGGGCGTATGGCGGATCCAAGGGTGGTACCGCTGTTCCTACCGTTGAGGCGATCCTGGCGGACGCGTCACCGCGGCGCGGACCATGAAGCCATGGCAATCATCTTCATCACCGGGGCCAACAAGGGACTCGGCCACGAGGCGGCCCGGCGTCTGATCGGACTCGGGCACACGGTGCTGCTCGGAGCGCGCGACGCGGAGCGGGGCCGGCAGGCCGCCGAGGTGCTCGGCGCGCGCTTCGTCCGGATCGACGTGACCGACGACGCCTCGGTCGCGGCCGCCGCCTCGGACGTCGCCGCCCACGAGGGCCGGATCGACGTCCTGGTCAACAACGCCGGGATCAGCCACCGGAACGGCGATCCCGGAACCATCACCGGCGCCGACGCGCTGCTCGTGTTCGACACGAACGTGGCCGGCGTGGTGCGCGCGACCTCCGCGTTCCTGCCGCTGCTGCGCGAGTCGGCGGACCCGGCGATCCTCAACGTCAGCAGCGGCATGGGCTCACAGACGCTCACGCACGACCCGGACCGGGTCGAGTCCGCCGTGATCGCGCCTCTGTACGCCGCCTCGAAGAGCGCCCTGACGATGCTCACCACGATGTACGCGAAGGCGCTGCCCGACATCCGCGTGAACGCCGTCGACCCCGGCTACACGGCGACCGATCTGAACGGCCACAGCGGCACGCAGACCGTCACCGAGGGGACGGACGCGATCGTCGCACTCGCCACCGAGGGGCCGGGCGCGGGCTCGGGGCGGTTCGTGGACCGTGAGGGCGACATCGCCTGGTGAGCCTGGCATGAGCAACCGGGCTCGGTGAGCCGGGCATGGTGAAAAACTCACGGCGAACCGGGCTCGGTCAGCCCACCCCCACGGTCTGCTTGTCCGGCTCGATGAGCAGCACGACCCGGTCCATGCTCCGGTCGTAGGGCTGGCCGATGTACCGCATCGCGATCGGGTCGATGATCTCCCAGACCGCGTCGCCCTCGATCCACTCCACGACCCGGCCGCGGATCGCGACCGGGGTGTTCGGCGCGTCGACCGGGGTGAAGGAGAGGGCGACACGCGGGTCGCGGCGCATGTTGCGGGCCTTGGGGCTGTCCGGGCCGGTGAGGATCGCGATGCGGTCGCCGTGCGGGGCGGCCCAGATGGTGACGGAGTGCGGCGCGCCGTCGGGCAGGATCGTCGCCAGGTGTACGAGCGGGGCGGCGTCCAGGATGCGGCGGACTTCGGGGTCGAGCTTCATTTCTGCACCTCGTATCGCAGATGAGTGACGCCAGGAGCCGGGACGGCCTCGACGAGGGTCAGCCGGATGTACCGCGGCAGTTCCTGGAAGAAGGGCCGGCCGCCGCCGAGCAGGACCGGCACCTGGTGCAGGATCAGCTCGTCGACCAGGCCTTCCTCGAGCGCCGCGGTTACCACGCCGCCGCCCATCAGGCCGACGTCCTTGCCGGCCCCGGCCAGCTCCCGGGCGACGGCGATCGCGTCGGCGACGCCCGTGGTGACCAGCCGCTGCCGGTCGGAGACTTCGGCGGGACGGTGGCTGAGCAGGACCAGCGGCGCGTTCGGGTGCGCGCTGCCGCCGCCGAAGTGCTCGGAGTCCTCGAAGGTGTTGCGGCCGACGACGACGGCGCCCACCCGGGCGGCGGTCTCGTCGAAGACCCGCGCGCTGGCGCCGCTCAAGCGGAAGCCGTCGAACTCGCGGCTCGGCGTGTCGCCGGAGAAGTACCAGTCGAAGAGCATCCCGCCGTCGCCGAGGCCGTGACCGGCCCCGGGGCCGCGGCCGGTGATGTAGCCGTCGACCGACACGGCGTGGGCGCTGAAGACCTTGCCCATCGTTCGCCATCCCTTCTGGAGTTCCTTCAGGAAACTCTGTCCTGGTGTGAACCGTAGCACGTTCGGGTTCCTTGAGGGAACTCAGAGCGTTAGAGTGGACGGTATGCAGCGCACGAACTTCAGCGACCTGGCCGCGTGCTCGATCGCCCGCACGCTGGACGTGATCGGGGAGCCCTGGTCCCCGCTGATCCTGCGCGACGTGTGGGTCGGGCTCCGGCGCTTCGACCAGATCCAGGGCGACCTCGGGATCTCCCGCAAGGTGCTGACCGAGCGCCTGAACCACCTGGTGGACCAGGGGGTCCTGGAGCGGCGGCCGTACGACCACCGGCCCCGGTACGAGTACCACCTGACGCAGAAGGGGACCGAGCTGGTCGACCTGCTGATGGTGATGACAGCGTGGGGCGACCGGTGGCTGGCCGGCGAAGCGGGGCCGCCGGTGCTGTTCCGGCACCACGCGTGCGGGGAGATCAGCGCGGTGGACCTGCGGTGCGCGCATTGCGGGGAGGCGATGCACGCCGGGGACGTCGATCCCTTGCCGGGGCCGGGGGCGAGCGCCTCGGCGACCGAACCCGCCGCGTGATAAATCGGTGCGCGACGCACTGATTGTTTGACACAATGATTGCGTGACACAACGACGTGACATCGAGCAGCAGGTGATGACCGCGCTGCCGAGCTGGGTGAACACCATCTCGCAGCTGAACCGCGAGATCGCGGACCGGATGGGGGTGACCGCCAGCGACCTGGACTGCCTGCACGTGCTGCACCAGCAGGGCCCTGCGACGGCCGCCGAACTGGCCCGCGCGGTCGGCCTCACCCCTGGCTCGGTCTCGCGCATGATCGACCGCCTCGACGCGGCCGGCTGCATCACGCGCACCGACGATCCCGAGGACCGCCGGCGGGTCCTGATCGAGGCGTCCAGCGAGGGGCTGGCGCGGATCGCGGCGTACTACGACGGGCTGACGGCACGCTCGCACGCGGACCTGGCCGAGTTCACCCTGGACGAGATGCGGGTGCTGCTGCGGTTCATCGAGCGGTCGCGGATCGCCGCCACGGAGGAACTGGCTCGAATGCGGAGGGCGCAATGAACGCGACGAAACTGGCATGGGACGCGGAGGCGCTGCACTCCCCCGCGACACTGATAGTGACCAGCCCCGATTTCAGCGACGGACAACCGATCCCGCACCTCCACGCGGGGGTACGGCTCGGCGGCCAGGAACTGTCCCCGGCTCTGGCCTGGTCGGCGGTGCCGGCGGACACGGCGGAGCTGCTGTTGGTGATCGAGGACCCCGACGCGCCGATGGCCACGCCGTACATCCACGGCCTGGCGCTGATCGAGCCCGCGGTGGCCGGCTTGGAGCAGGGCGCGCTGTCGGGTGCACTGTCGGGTGCACTGTCGGCGGAGAATCCCGGCCGCGGAGTACGGGTGCTGCGATCGACCTCGGGACGCGGATGGGTCGGGATGGCGCCGCCGAAGGGGCACGGGCCGCATCGGTACGTGTTCCAGCTGTTCGCCCTGGCCGCGCCGCTGACGATCGGCGCCAAGGGCGGTGCCGCCGAGGACGTGCCGCCGCGCAAGGTCCTGGCGGCCGCCGGAGCGGTGTTGGCGCGTGGGCGGCTCGACGGCGTTTATCAGCGGTCTTAAATGTCAGCCGACCCCGACGCGATAACGGCCGACGCGATAGCGGCCTGGTGCCGACTGCACCTCGGTAGCGCCCCGGCGGAAACCCTGTTCACGACGGGGAATCTGGCGCGCGTCTTCGGAATGCGACTGCTCGACGGACGGGAGGTCGTGGTCATCGTCGGTGTCGCGGCAGCGATGTGGCCCGCCGACGCCGGATGCGCGGGCGCTAGCCTGGAGCAGAGCCGGGACTTCCTCGACGCCTACCAGCGTGCACGCGGCCGGCGCTTCACCGATGGCGAGGTTCAGCAGACGTGGGCGGCAGGGCTGTGGATCCGGGCGTTCAACGCGGAGAAGTTCTTCCTGGACGGCTTCGAAACGCTGACCGCCACCGAGGCCGAGAAGCGTCTGCGGTGGGCGACGGGGTCCTGACGATGCCCGTGATGAAGTACAGCAGGCGCACTTCGCCAGGCGGCAGCACATCGTCGGCCTTCGCTATGTGAGCAGCCAGGATGTCCTTGGCCTGTCCGGCAGGCTTGACGTAGAGCTGCTGCCGCATCGCGGCGACGAGGCCGGCGCGGGCACGGTGCGCCATCGCTTCGTCTGGATCGTCCAGCAGCATCACATTGACCGCGAGGCACCAGGCGCCGTCGCGCGAGGTCAGCAGCTGCCAGGCGGCGACGCGGGTCTGGGCGCGGCGGGTGGGGGCGAGCAGGCCGAGTAGGCGGTCCGGGTCGATGGCCGTGCCGCGGTGCAGGATCGCCTCGGCCGCCTGGCGCGTGACGGCGAGGGACGGGTCGTTCTCGATGAGGTCGAGCAGGGTAGCGGCCTCGACAGGCGCCGACAGCTTGATCAGGGCTCGCAGTGTCTCCACCCGCACTCTCGCCCTGGCGTGGGACAGCAGCGGGAGCAGCAGTTCGGCGTCCGCACCGGTGCCGACCTCCGCCAAGCCGGCCACGGCGCCGGGTGTCACGGCGTCGGCTTCGATGAGGCGACGGTGGACGTCGGCGAACTCGGTGACGCCGCGACGCCGCAGGTAGAAGCGGGCCGTCCCGCGAACCAGGGCGCTGCTATCGCTCAACACCGCGCGGAGCGATTCGACATCGTCAAGGCAATCGAGCGCGATGAGCGCCTCGACGCGGACGGTCGGGGTGCGCGAAGCCACCAGTCGGCGCATCGTCGGCGCCGCGGATGCGTCCACCGCCAAGCGTGAGGCACGCTCGGCACAGCGGCTGCGGATCACCACGTCGCGGTCGGTGAGCGCGATGCGGACGGCCTGCTCGAGGCTGAACTTGCCGGCGTCCAGGAGCACTTGGTGCGCCATGCGCCGCAGCTTGATGTCCGAGCTGCCGAGCAGGCGGTCGACGATCGGACCGGCCGGATCGGCGGCCAGGCGATCGGCGACCACGTCGGCCAGCCACCGGCCGTCCAGGCGCCCCGCCAGCGCCAAAGCCATCGGCGCGGCCGTCGACAGCACCGCGCCGTCGGGATCCGCCGCCAGGAGCCCGGCAATCGCCTCCCGCGCCTTGTCACGCACCTGCGGCACCCAATCGGCCGCGCGCAGAACGAGAACCGGCACCGCCGCCAAGGACGACGACGCGGCCAGCACGTCGACAGCCCGCTCCCGAACCCGGCCATCGGCGAGCAGCGCCTTCACCGCCAGGCTGGGGACCGTGTCACCGTCCTCGACCCGAGCCGGCTCCTGCGAGCCGTGCCAGAACAGCCAGTCCCGAGCACGCTCCAGGAACAGCCAGAACCTCGGATCAGCAGCGGCCACCACGGCCTCGACCTCGGCCAGCACCCCCGGCTCCGTGTCCGCCGAGATGGCCATCAGCAGCCGCCCGGCAGCATCGGCGTCGCTCTTCTTCCCCGACATGGCGCGGCGAACGGCCTGCCGCACCGCCAACGGCAGCGGGCCGGGCGCGTTGAGCTGCTGATTCATTCGGACAGTGTGGGCCTCTGCCGGGCGGGCCCAAAGCGATTATCACTTCGGCGAGCCGGCGGACCAGCCTTCGGCGAGGTCGGCGGTGGCGTGCCGGAAAGCCAGCAGTCCATCGGTGAAGACCACCGGTGGGCTGTAGTGATGGTCACGGATGTAGTGCCCGATGAGCGTGGGCGCCGCAAAGACCGATCCGTCAGCAGCAGGGACGCGGATCTCACCGTTGCCCAGCAGAACGGTCCTGCCGCGGTGGAGAAACCGAAGTAGCCCGTCTGCGCCGCCGCTCGGGCAGTACCCGCATCGGTGGAACCCGCGCGTGACGTTCACAGCCTGCGCCTCGGTCACGTCGATCACCGCGTCGATCACGTCGTCGGAGACGGGGCCGGTGGCGAACGGCTTCCTTCGCCCGAAGCGCCCACGATCACCGAGCCAACCGATGTTCAGCCGCGGCCCGGTCGGCTCCACGATGCGGAACGGCATGCTGGTGGCGCCGGCTCGCCCGGCCGCGGGCACGGACACGACGTCAGGTCCGACCTGATAGGTGTAAGCGCTCAGGTCCTCGAAGTAAGTCAACGTCTCAGCCCCCTGCAGGAATCATCGGCGACCCCCATCGCCGCGAAGCCCTCGGGGTCGCACGGGCCCCAGTGCCAGGCTCGCAGCAGCGAGCTGTCCCGCGTAGGCCGGCAGGTCACTGCCGACGTGCGCCGCCGTCTGCCGGCAGCTCCAGTCCAGCGAGCCCGCCGGGACCGTCCAGTCCTCCCCACCCTCAAACCCGCACCACCATGTTCACCGGCATCGACATCAAGGGCGCGTAGCGTACCCGCGTCCCCGGATGCGGGGCGTGAATGATCTTCCCATCCCCCACATACATCCCGATGTGGCTCCGCCCCGCGTAGTAGATCACGAGGTCCCCGGGCTGGATCTGCGACAGCGGGACCTGCTGGCCGGCCTGGGCCTGCTCCGAGGAGGTGCGCGGCAGCTCCACCCCGGCCTGGCGCCAGACCTGCTGGATCAGGCCGCTGCAGTCGAAGGCGTCGGGGCCTTCGGCGCCGAAGACGTAGGGCTTGCCGAGGTCGGCGATGGCGGCGTCGATCGCCGCTCGGGCGCGGTCGGAGTCGGCCGGGGCCAGGTGGTCGATGACGGTGGGGTCGATCTGCTCGCCGGTGAACGACGAGGTCGGGTCCTGGCCGAGGTCGGCTTGGACCGCCTGCGCCCGTTGGGGGGCCGACAGGGTGTTGAGGAGCGACTGGGCTTTACGGAGTTGGTCCGTTACCTCTGTGCGGGACTGGGCTGCCGCGTCGCGGGTCTGGTTCAGCTCGGAGATCTGGCCGGCCGCCGCTCGCTGGAGCTGGATGATCTCGCGGCGTTCCTCGACGACTTCGGCGATCTTGCGGCCTTGCTCGTCCGACAGGCGGGTGGCCATGGCCTGGTCGCCGAGGAAGGTGTCGGGGTGGTCGGCGAGCATCAGGGCCAGGCGCTGGTCGACGCCGCCGGCCCGGTACTGGCCCGCGGCGATGGCGCCGAGGGTGGCGCGCTGGTGCTCATAGTCGGTCTGCATGGCCTGCAGGCCGGCCTGGGAGCGCTCGACGGCCAGGCTCAGCCGGGCCTCCTGCTCCTGGGCCGCGTCGAAGGTCTGGGTCAGCTGGTCGGCCTGCCGGTACAGTGCCGCGATCTGGGCCTTCACCGTGGTGCGGTCGCTGTCCGCGGAGCCCGTGCCGGGACCGGCGGCGGGGGCGGCGGCCGCGGTGCCGACCATGCCCGCGGCGGCCGCCACGGTCAGGGCGGCCGCGGCGACGGTGCGGCCCCGAGCGGGCAGGGCCGATGCGCGATGACGCTTCGACCGCTTCGTACTGTGATGCGCCATTCTGTGATGACCTCCACATCAGGGCACGCCGGAACATACCGGCAGAACAGCGCACGAACCTAAACCCAGCGGACACATATGGGCAAGGATCATCCACTCAAATAGGTGAGCGGATCAGAGATAAGACATCTGGGATGAATAGGATGAGGGGATGAAGAGGATGCCGAACCGCTGAGGCCTCAGGACCGCGCCATCCGGTTCAGCAGCATCGAGGCCGGCACCGGCCGCGCCCCCGACCGCCGCACCCCCTCGGCCACCTCCCGGTCCGAGGACACCACCACCACCGGCCGCCCGGCCGGCTCGGCGGCCACCAGCCGCCGGATCAGCTCGTCGGCGATCTCCCCCGGCGCGGAGAACAGCACCCGCACCCCGCGCGGCTGCGTCAGCCGTACCGGCCCGTCCAGCGCGGCCCCGTCGAAGACGCACGTCACCTCGGCGCCGGTCCGCGCCGCCAGCGCCGCCAGCCCGCCGACCAGCCGCACCCGCTGCTCGGCCAGCGACAGCGTCGGGTAACCCGTCTTGGTGACGTTGTAGCCGTCCACCACCAGGTGCACCATCGGCAGCGCCAAGTACTGGTCCAGCAGGGCCGGATCGTCCTTGGCCCGTCCCTGCACCGACATGTCCGAGGGCGCGACAGAGTCCGGAGACGCCGCCCCGACCGTGTCCGCCGGCCGCGTCTCGGTCGGCGGCAATGCCAGCTCCCGCTCCAGCCCCTTCACCGCGCCGGTCACGGTGTCCAGCAGCAACCGCAGCCGCATATCGCCTTCAGAGCGCCCGGAGCGAGCCGAACGACGTGCGGTGTCCAGCGCCGTCTCCGCGGCCGTCAGACGCGTCCGCAGACGCCGTAGTTCGGCCTCTGAGGCCGACGCAGCCGCCGCCGCCGCGGACCGCTCGGCCTCCAGCGCCGCCTCCGCGCTCCGCGCGGCCGCCTGCGCCCGCCGCATGTCGGCCTCCAGCTGCCGCACCTTGCGGCGCAGCTGGTCGCCCTCGCGCCGGGCCTCCTCCTGCGCGACGCGCAGGCCGTCGGCCGACGTCCGCGCCGTCTCCCGCAGCTCCGCGAGCTCCGCGCCGAGCCGGGCGACCTCGTTCTCGGCGGCCTCGCCGGCGGCCACCCGGGCCCCCTGCGACACCGCCTCCAGGGCGTCCTTGACGATCCCGGTCCAGCCGTGCGGACGCAGCACATAAGCGACCGCCGCGACCTCGTGCGGGTCAGCGGCGGCCGGTACCACCCCGGCGAACAGGGAGTCGGACAGGTCCGGGGATGCTTCACGCACCCGCTCGGCCACCCGGGCGCGGAACGCCCCGTCGCCCTCCAGGGCGGCCGCCATCGGGATGGCCGCGGCTTTGGCCCGTTTGGCCGGGGCGAACTTGGCGAACGGGCGCAGCGGGGCCGGGATCTCCGCGGCCGGCATCCGGCCCAGCGCCTCGGAGGCGATCTCCACGACGCGCTGACGCACCGAGTCGGGCAGCGTGATGGTGAGACGTTCACCCTCCGGTGAGCTCACGTCGCTCGCCCCACTCCCTCGCCTCGCCGGAGACTCCTCCGGACATCGTTCCTGATCCGCCGACTTTATCGGCCGTGCTTGTGCCCGTACCAAGCACTCACTCAAAGGTAGGCCCTCCGCGCCGCGTTTCGGATCTCCCGCGCGCACGGCGATGGGCCATGATGCAACAGTGGTGATCCCCATTCACGACAGGAACCCCGTGTCCCGGGCGTCCGTCGTCACCTACGGTCTGATCATCGCGAACGTGGTGGTGTTCCTGTCCGGCCCCATCGCGTTCGCCGGCCTGGACCCGGACGCGGCGCGCAAGGCCAGGGAGAACGCGTACCTCTACCACTACGGCGCGATCCCGGCCCAGCTGCTGAACGGACACGGCAACCCGGTCCTGCCGGTGTTCACCGCCATGTTCGTGCACGCCGGCTGGATCCACCTGCTGGGGAACATGCTGTTCCTCTACGTCTTCGGCAACAACGTCGAGGACGTCCTGGGGCGCGTGCACTTCCTGGCCTTCTACATCGTCGGCGGCGCGGTCAGCACCTACGCCTTCGCCTGGGCCAACCCGACGGCCACCGGGCCGCTCGTGGGGGCGTCCGGAGCGATCGCGGCGGTGCTGGGTGCGTACATCTACCTGTTCCCCCAGGCCAAGGTCACGCTGTTGGTGCCCTTCCTGTTCTTCCTGCCGATGCGGGTCCCGGCCTGGCTGGTGCTGGGCCTGTGGTTCGTGATGCAGCTGCCGGAGTTCCAGCAGACGATCGGGGTGGCGGGTTCCACGGACGTCGCCTACTTCGCGCACGTGTCGGGGTTCGTGCTGGGGCTGCTCTACGTGGCGCTCGTCATCGGCCGCGGACCCAGCGGCCCGGCCCGCCTGCCGTCCGCCGACGCCCCGCCCGCGCCGCCGCCGTTGACCACCCCGGACTACCGCTCCGCCGATCCGGAGGATCCGTACGGCCAATACCATCGCTAGACGGCTGGTTCCTGGAGGTTCCGGCAAGCAGAACCGCCAGCCGACAAGCAGACTTGCGAAACGGTTCAGCAGCAAGCAAGGGCGTCACGGACGACCTCCCTCAGCCTGGTTGGCTGTGGGTGGTCGGCCGGGGCGGCCAGGCGCCGCTGATCAGCCGTTTCGCGCCGGTACCTCCAGGAACCAGCCGTCTAGACAGTCCCGCGAGAAGGAGCCGCTGTGATCACTGCCATCGTCCTCATCAAGACCGACGTCGACGCCATCCCGGAGGTCGCCGAGAAGATCTCCCAGCTGCCCGGCGTCAGCGAGGTCTACTCGGTCACCGGGGAGTACGACCTGATCGCCATGGTCCGGGTCCGCGAGCACGAGCAGCTCGCCGACGTGATCCCCGGCGGCGTGAACAAGGTGGCCGGGGTCAGCCACACGGTCACGCACGTGTCGTTCCGGACCTACAGCGCGCTGGACCTCGAGGCGGCGTTCTCGCTCGGGCTCGACTGAGGGCCCGCGGGCGCCCCTTGGGCGACCCTTAAGGGAAACTCCCTACCAACGGTCTGCGAACTCCAGGCAAACGCCGAGCCCCGCCTCCCGAATCGGGAGGCGGGGCTTGTGACGCCACGTCATTGTGTGAGTGCTGATCGTCGATCTACCCAGTGTGGATCAGCACAGCGTGCTCCGGACACCGTCCGGTCCAACCGGGCCGTCAGGCGTCGGGGTCCTCGTCGATGAGGAAGCCGCGCATCGGCGAGGGCTGGGACGGGACCGGGGGCTGGCCCAGGCCGTTGCCCGACCCCATGAACGGCGGCTGCTGCCCGCCGCCCATCGGCGGGGCCGGCATCTGCGGCCGGATCGGGGCCATGGTCTGGGTCAGGGCCGCGGCGCTGGAGCCGTTGTTGCCGGCGCTCTGGTAGGAGCCGGTGTTGCCGGCCTGGAACGAGCCGGTGGAGCCCATCCCGCCGCCGTTCATCCCGGCGCCGACCGGCGCGGGGGCCGAGGGCATGCCCGGGGGCAGCGAGGCCTGCATCGGCATCGGCGGGGCCGAGGGGGCCGGCGGCGGCGCGGACAGGCCGGCGGCGCTCAGCTGCGAGCGCGAGCCCATCGAGGAGGCCATGTCGTCGCCGCCGGAGGCCTCCAGCTGGCGCATCTGGCCGTCCAGGTAGGACTTCAGCCGCTGGCGGTACTCGCGCTCGAAGGCGCGCAGGTCGTCGACCTTGCGCTCCAGGGCGGCGCGGGCGGTCTCCAGCGAGCCCATCGCCACGCGGTGCTTCTCCTGCGCGTCCCGCTCCAGGGCGTCGGCCTTGCCCCGGGCCTCGCGCTCCAGGCCGTCGGCCCGGCCGCGGGCCTCGCCGACGATCTTGTTGGCCTCGTTGCGGGCCTCGGCGATCGCCTGGTCGGCGGTCTGCTGGGCCAGCGCCAGCACGCGCGCGGCCGAGTCGCCGCCGGGGGCCTGGAACTGCGGCGCCTGCGGCACCGGGAGCGGCGCGGGCAGCGGGGCCGGAAGCGCCGGCTGCGGAGGCGCGGGCGCGGGTATCGGGGTCGGCTCCCGCCGCATCGGCACCGGCGCGGCCGCGGCGCTGGCCGCGGCGCGGGTGGCGGCGGCCAGCTTGGCCCGCAGTTCCTCGTTCTCGCGGATCAGGCGGGTCAGCTCAGCCTCGACCTCGTCGAGGAAGGCGTCCACCTCTTCCTCGTCGTAGCCCTCACGCAGGCGTACGGTCGTGAACTGCTTGTTGTGGACATCCTCGGGAGTCAACGGCATCTTTCATTCACCTCAGGCGTGGCGTGGTCGTCGGCATTCGCACAGACATTACCCGGTCACAGCGTAGCCGCGACCCGGATCAGCAGTAAGACGATGATCACGAGGATCATGAACGCCACGTCAAACCCCATCCCGCCGAGCCGCAACGGAGGGATGTACCGCCGCAACAGCTTCAGGGGAGGATCCGTGACCGTGTACGCCGTCTCCACGACGACCAGCATGACACCCCGCGGCTCCCACGACCGGGCGAATACCAAAACCCAGCCGATGATGAGGCGGATGATCAAGCACAGCGCGAAGAGGTAGAGCACCCACAGGAGCAAGGCCCCCACAACGCTCATAGCGCACTCCCCTTCCCACCTTCGCCGGCGCCCCGCCGCGTAACGGTTGTCGCAAAACCGCCGCGGGACGCCGCCGGACCCGAAACCTCCACCGCCGCCCTGAGGCAGCCGGCGCCTCAGCTCTGGTTGAAGAAGCCGCCCTCGGCGATCCGGGCCTTGTCCTCGGCCGTCACATCGACATTAGCAGGCGACAGCAGGAACACCTTCTGCGTCACCCGCTCCATGTTCCCGCGCAGGCCGAAGATCAGCCCGGCCGCGAAGTCCACCAGGCGCTTGGCGTCGGCGTCCTCCATCTCGGTCAGGTTCATGATCACCGGGACTCCCTCGCGGAAGTGCTCGCCGATCGTGCGCGCCTCGTTGTAGGTGCGCGGATGCAGCGTCGTGATGCGGTAGGACGCTTCGCGGTCCGCCGACCGGTCCGTCGGGACGCTGTACATCACCGGTCCACCTCTCTCGGCTCGGTCGGCTCGCGAGGACCGCTCGGAGCGGTCCGGCATCACCGTCACGTTGGAAGGCGCCGCGAATGCGCGGCGGTCGTTCTGCGCGACGACGAGCGCGCCGCCCGAGCCGGGGTCCGGCTCGTGGTGCACCGAGTCCGGGGCCGCCGCGGGCTCGGCGGGCTCGGTCTCGTACTCGTCCTCGTAGTCGTCGTAGTACCGCTCGTCCTCGAACCGCTGTTCGTCAGTGAGCCCGAGGTAGACCGCTGCTCTGCGCATCATGCCGGCCATGGTGTTCGCCTCCGGACTGGGCCTGTTACGGCTGTCTTGCAACTGTCAACGAAAATGGGTGCCGCGGAGGTTTCCCGATCGCGGTCGATGATGGGTGGCGCAGAAGTGCGGTCGTCGTATCCGATGTTCGATAGATGCGACGTTACCGGAATCACCGTCTGATACCGAGTATCGCGCTGCCGATGCGGACGTGTGTCGCGCCCGCCGCCACCGCTTCGCCCAGATCCCCACTCATCCCCGCCGAGATCATGGTGGCCGAAGGGTGTGCGGTCCGCAAGCGCATAGCCAGCGTGTGCAACCTCTCGAAGGCCGGTCCCGGCTCGGCGCCCAGCGGCGCCACGGCCATCAGACCGCCGAATCGCAGACCCGGCGCCGCGGCGATCGCGTCGGCCAGTTCCGGCACCTGGTCCGGAAACGCCCCTCCGCGGGCCGCGTTGTCGTCCATGGGCTCTGCGTTACCCAGGTCGACCTGCACCAAACATGTCAATTCCTTGTCATACCGGACAGCCCCCCTGGACAGCGCGGCGACCAGACGGGCCCGGTCCACCGAGTGCACGAAGTCCGCGTATTCGGCCACTGACGAAGCCTTGTTGGTCTGCAGCTGCCCGATGAAGTGCCAGCGAAGGCCCAGCCCGGCCGTCTGGCGGGCCTTCGGCGCCGCCTCCTGGTCGCGGTTCTCCCCCACGTCGCGCACCCCGAGCCCGGCCAGGATGCGGACGTCGGAGGCCGGATAGGTCTTGGTCACCGCGATCAGGGACACCTCGGACGGGTCCCGGCCGGCCGCGCGGGCCGCGGCCGCGATGTCCGCACGGACCGCGGCCAGATTCTCCGCGATCTGCTCTTGTCGGTCGGACATCGCTCAGTCCAGCCAGACGAATCCGGCGAACCGGCCGGTCGTCCCCTCGCCACGGAAGGAGTAGTAGTCCTCGGACTCCTGGGTGCAGACCCGCAGCCGCACTGAGGACTTCACGTCGATGCCGCACGCCTCCAGCTGCGCCCACACGCCCTCGGCGACGTCCAGGCCGGGTGTGCCCTGCCGGGTCACCGCGTAGCTGGCCGGGACCTTCTCGGCCACATCGGCGCGCATCCGCTCGGGCACCTCGTAGCACAGCCCGCACACCGAGGGCCCGGTGACCGCGACGATCCGCTCCGGGGCGGCCCCGAGGGCCACCATGCGCTCGATCACGGCCGGCACCACGCCGGCCTTCATGCCCGGCCGCCCGGCGTGCGCCCCGCCGACCACGCCGGCCTCGGCGTCGGCCAGCAGCACCGGCACGCAGTCCGCGACCAGCACCGCCAGCGCCAGGTGCCGGCGGTCGGTGACCAGCGCGTCCACGTCGGGGGCGCGGCCCTGCCACTGCGCGGCGGCGTAGGCCACGTCGGCGCCGTGGATCTGGTTCATGTACACGACGTTGCCGGGGTCGGTGAACCCCAGCTCGAAGGCCACCAGCGAACGGTTGGCGGCGACCGCCTCGGGGTCGTCGCCGACGTGCCCGCCGAGGTTGGTCGCGGTGTAAGGGGCCTTGGAGACCCCGCCCCAGCGGTCGGAGAAGGCGAAGCGGGCCTTGCCGCCCTCGCCGTCGGGACCGGTGTGCTGCCATATAGCCACGGTGCGCGCCCGGCTCTACTTCAGGAAGTCGGGGATGTCGAGCTCGTCGGCCGCCGACGGCGCCGGCTGGACCGGGATGACCGGGACGTTCATGGTGTCGGCCATCGGGTCGTGGGCCGGGACCTGGGCGCCCTCGGCCGGCTTGGGCAGGGTGCCGAGCACCTGCTCGCGCATGCCGTCGCGGACGCTGGTCTCGTCGTAGCGGGTCTGGCCGGCGGCCTGGGAGTGCCCGGTGCGGCGCTTGGCCGGCTCGCCGCCGTCGAACCCGGCGGCGATCACGGTGACCCGGACCTCATCGCCCAGGCCGTCGTCGATCACCGCGCCGAAGATGATGTTGGCCTCGGGGTGCGCGGCCTCGCTGACCAGCTGCGCGGCCTCGTTGATCTCGAACAGGCCGAGGTCGGAGCCGCCGGAGATGCTCAGCAGCACGCCGCGGGCGCCGTCGATGGAGGCCTCCAGCAGCGGCGAGGAGATGGCCATCTCGGCGGCGGCCACCGCGCGGTCGTCGCCGCGGGCCGAGCCGATGCCCATCAGGGCCGAGCCGGCCTCGCTCATCACCGACTTCACGTCGGCGAAGTCCAGGTTGATCAGGCCCGGGGTGGTGATCAGGTCGGTGATGCCCTGGACACCGGACAGCAGCACCTGGTCGGCGGCCTTGAACGCGTCCAGCACCGAGACGTTCTTGTCCGAGATCGACAGCAGCCGGTCGTTCGGGATGACGATCAGGGTGTCGACTTCCTCGCGCAGCGCCGCGATGCCGTCCTCGGCCTGGTTCGCGCGGCGCCGGCCCTCGAAGGTGAACGGCCGGGTCACCACACCGATGGTCAGCGCGCCGAGCTCGCGGGCGATCCGGGCCACCACCGGGGCGCCGCCGGTACCGGTGCCGCCGCCCTCGCCGGCGGTGACGAACACCATGTCCGCGCCCTTGAGGACTTCCTCGATCTCCTCGGCGTGGTCCTCGGCGGCCTTGCGGCCGACATCGGGGTTGGCGCCGGCGCCGAGCCCCCGGGTGAGTTCGCGGCCGACGTCCAGCTTGACGTCGGCGTCGCTCATCAGCAGAGCCTGGGCGTCGGTGTTGACGGCGATGAACTCCACGCCCTTCAGACCGACCTCGATCATCCGGTTGATGGCGTTCACGCCGCCGCCGCCGATGCCGGCGACCTTGATAACAGCCAGGTAGTTCTGCGGTGCTGCCACGTCCGACGGCCTCTCCGTGGTGTCCGGTGATCTGTAGTGATTCATTAAACCCTGTGATCACCTTAGTCCCGCCCACACCGGCCAGGGGACACGGCGGGGTCGTGCGACTGTGAAGTCTTTACAGGACATTAGGTCCCGCGACCTGTGAGGTTCAACGAACACGCCGAAACTGTCGGCAGGTTTTACTTCTCAGCGTGGTCCGACGACCCTCGCGAGGTCCACATGGATCCGATGAGGGAATACGTATGTTGTCCGATTGCCCGCCAGATCTTAGCCGATCGGGCGTCTCGGATTCGAACTCCTCACGAATACGCCGGAGCCGCCGGAGCACTGAGATCATAGTGCGCGGCGTCATTTCCGATCAGCGCCGCCAGTATCCGAGCCTTGAGATCAGGCTGATCCGGACCGCCCCAGGCGACCGTCACCGAGTGCTGTTTCTTTGTCGAGGGCGTCAGAGTCACGGTGATGGCATAGGGCCCCGTCGCCGACACCGTGAGCACCCGCGAGCGCAGCGGGGCCGGCAGCGCCCGCAGCGCGGCCAGCGCGCCGGCCACGGTCGCCGCGCGGTCGGCGGCCGCCCGGTCGGCGAACTGCTCCAGGTGGATGACCGGGACATGCGCCGGGATCGCCGAGGCGGTGGCCGCTGTGTCGAAGGCCACGCCGTCGGCGTCGACGATCTGGTAGGAGCCGTCGGCCTGCGGCAGGGCCGCGGCGGGCGTGCGCTCTACGATGGAGATCGAGATCGTGTGCGGCAGCGAGCGCTCCACCCACGCGTCCTTCACCCGCGGGACCGCCATCAGCCGGGCCTTGGCCGCCGCGGTGTCCACGCCGGCGACCGGCGCGTGCGCCGGGATCGCGGCGGCGGCCAGCACCTGCTGACGGCTCAGCGCCTTGACGCCGGAGACGGTGGTGGTCCGGACGTCGAAGATCTTGGTGTGCCACAGGATCGAGTACCCGGTCAGCGCCAGCAGGGCCAGGAACACGGCGACCGTCACCGACAGCCGCCGCCAGCGGCGCCGCCGCCGGAGCCGGTCGAGGTAGCGCTCGACCAATACCCTGCTGACCCGCGGGTGGCCGGCTCCGGTCGCGTTCATGGGCCCAGTTTCGCAGATGGGGACGGTGCCGTCGGGCAGGCCGCCTTTCAGGGATTCTCCACGTATTCGTCGTCGGCGGATCCCGATCCCCCATTCGGACCGCGCGGCATGCGGGGCCACGGCGGCTGGCGTCAGATCGAGCCATGGCACTCACCTCCAGGCAGAAGAAGCAGGGGGCCCTGGCGACCGTCGCCGTCGGCACCCTCGCCCTCGGCGGCATCGCGCTGTCGACCCTCGGTCCCACCGCGTCCCCGGCGGACTCCAAGCCGGTCGCCGCCGCGGCCGTGCCGCAGCCGGCCGCCGCGCCCGCCGCGCCGCAGAGTCCGGCCGCGGCGGCGGCGACCATCGCCGTCACCGCCCAGGCCGACAACACCAAGCCCGGCGACGACACCGTGTTCACGGTCTCCGGCGTGGTCACCGGCGCGCAGCCAGGCACGAAGATCCGCCTGCAGCAGCAGAAGCAGTCGACCTCGCGCTCCGCCTCCTCGGCCTGGACCACGCTGGCCTACACGACGTTCACCGACAAGGACGACAAGTTCTCGCTCCCGGTGAAGATGGAGACGGCCGGGTCCTTCAACCTGCGTGTGCTGCACCCGCAGGACAAGGAGGGGCCGCACACCGCGTACTCGATGCCGTTCTCGGTGACCGTGAGCTCGACGACGACCCCGGCGACGACCTCCGCGAAGAAGGGCTGAGACACACCCCCCTCGATCCGCCCGGCCACCACTTAGGCGAGGAGTGGCCGGGCTTCTCGCTGTCCGGGTTCACAGGAACCGCGAGCTCGGCACCGGCCCCGGCGAGCCGATGTACTCCCGCCGCGCGGTGAGCCAGGTGCCCTCGACCCCGGAGACGAAGGCTTCGAGGACGGAGTCCGGGTCCGGCGGAGTCTCGCCGTCGCCCTCGTCGGCGTACGGCTCCGCCGCCGCGAGTTCGGCCGCGATCTCCTCGACCGGACGGCCGTCGGGCTCGGTCTCGACCACCTCGCCGTCAACCATGCGGAAGGCGGCGCCCCACGGCTCGCGCACCGCCTGGCGCAGGAAGCCCACGGCATCGGCGGCGGCCAACCATCAAATACAGCGCCGCGAAGCGGGTCCATAACGGGCGGTGGCGGGAGGCGGGCGGGGGGATCGGTCCAGTCCGTGGCCCGCTCGAACAAGATCTGGCCCGGAGTGCGATCACGCAGCGCGGACAGGATCTCAGGCTCAGATTCGTTGAGGTCGTAGGCGACGATCAGGGTGTCGGGCCGGTCCGGCTCGAACGGCACCGCCGGTAGCCCGAAATACCGCGCCGCCGCCATCCCACGATCTGGCTGTCCCGATCGGGCAGCAGCGAGACCGACTGCGGAGCCGAGCCGTTGGCCGCCAGCACCACCTTGAGCCGGCGCAGCGCCTCGGCGCAAGCCCCGTAGGAGTCGCCGACCATGGCCCAGCGGCCGGTCATGCCCGCGTCGTAGCCGTACGGCGAGACGGTCAGCAGGACGCCGCCGGTGAGCGCGAAGTGCCAGCCGCGCAGGTCCTTCGGCCCGAGCGCGCCGTCGGTGACGGCGGCCGCGGCCGCCCGGACCAGCATCGCGCGCACCTTCTCCCGCAGCGGCGCGAGCTCCTCCCGGTGCTCCCAGGACCGCTCGCAGGCGGCGGCCATCCATCAATACAGCGCCGCGTAGCGGCTCCATAACGGGCGGTGGGGGGATCTGGATGACGCCGGGCTCGCGCTCGGCGGCCTCGCGCAGCGGCCGGACCGCCAGGAAGGCGATCCCGTGCTCGACGCACTCGAACCCGAACTCGTACAGGCCCACCGCCTGCTCCTCGCGGTCGTCGCCGGCGGCGAGCACCCGCTCGGCGGCGACCGTCATGGCGTCGAAGCCCATGGCCCCGGCGGCGTCGCGCAGGACCCGCACGTAATCCAGCAGCGGGAGCGCGTCGCCGTCCACGCGCAAGTGCCGGACCACTCCGGCGATGTCGCCCGCGGCGAGGCACGGTAGCGAGTCCGCCTTATGCCGCGCCCGGGTTTTTCGCAGCGGCCGTCTCGTCCATATGAAATCAGTGAACGAATTTCAGGACTCTTACAACCAGATCCCACCCCTGTGTCGTCGGTACTTCGCGAGAGCACAGGGCTCCGGGGCGCAATGCGCATCCGCGTGCCGGAGCCGTCCGACGATCTGGAGGAACTGCTTGTGCTAGCACGAATCCGTCGAGTCCCGACCCTGGCCACGGCCATGGCGCTGGGCCTGGCCACCGCCGGCGGCGCGGTCGCCGCGGCCGCGCCGCCGGCCGCGGCGGCCCCGGCCTCCGCCCCGGCCCCGGCCCCGGCCCCGCACAGTCTGGCCGGCCCGCAGGCCACCACGCTTCCCAACGGCGACCGCGTCCTGGTCTCCGGGAGCGGTCCGGCCGCGACCATCGTGGTCCAGGCCCCCGACGGCAGCACCGTCCCGGCCGTGCGCTACACGCCCGACACGCACCACGCCTACGTCATCCCGGACTCGGTCCTGTCGAACCCGGCGCAGATGGCCGCCGTCGCGCAGTACCAGGTCCCGGCGCTGAGCACGGCGGGCGCGCCGGCCGCGACCCCGTACTACCCGCTGAGCATCCTGCAGGTCAACGCGGTCGGCCTGGACGGGAAGGCCGCGGACGGCGTGACCTTCCTGACCAATGTCGACGACGCCACCAAGTGGAGCATGCCGGTGGTGGCCGCCGGGGGCATCGCGCGGGTCGCGGTGCCGACCGGGCACTACTCGGCGACGACCGTCTTCGACTCCTTCGACGCCACCACCGGGATCGACACCATCCGCGTGGCGACGCAGCTCGACCTGACCGTCGCCGCCGGCGGCGTCAGCACCCTGAACGCCGACGAGCGCACGGCCACCTCCCAGGTCACCGCCACCACGCCGAAGCCGACCGTGGGCGACTTCGCCGAGCTGGCCTACAGCCGCACCGACACCAAGGGCCTGACCGGCGGCGTGAACGTGATCGCCAGCGGGCCGGTGTACGTCGCCCCCACCTCCACCGCACAGCTCGGCTCGTTCAACTACGACCTGCTGGGCTGGGGCGGCGAGAGCCCCGCCGGAGCCAAGGCCCCGTACCGCTACGACGTGATGTTCCCGGGCACCGACCACGTCGACGCGAACCGGAACTACACGGTCGACGCCTCGAAGCTGACCACCACCCACAACCTCATCTCCACGGACCCGGGCGAGACCCGGCACGAGGGCGAGTACATGATGGGCCCGGTCTCGCCGACCATCGGCGGCATCCAGATCGGCCACCTGGTCACGGTCCCGGGCGACCTGACCACCTACGCCGGGCCGCCGACCGGCGACGCGCAGTGGGCGGCGAGCGTGATCCCGGCCCTGCCGGACCCCTCCGCCGGCTTCCCGGCGGCGCTGTTCTTCGGCCAGAACAGCCCGGTCTACCAGGGCAAGACCGAGGTCTGGCACAACTGGGCGCATGGCCCGCTGACCCCGCAGGCCGGGCAGTTCAAGGACCCGGCCGGCTGCCGCTCCTGCGCTGACGGCGGCACGGTCGACCTGGGTCTGACCGCGCTGACCGACAGCAACCCGGACAGCAGCGCGGAGTTCATGGGCCCGGCCACCGGCCACTTCACGGTCTACCGCGACGGCACCCAGGTGTTCTCCCAGGACAACACCTCCGGCACCGAACTGACCGGCCAGGCGCAGACCCCCGGCACCTACCGCATGGTGTTCGACCTGGACCTGAGCCAGTTCCCGATCACCCAGTCCACGGCGTCGCACACCGACATCACCGTGCCCTACACCCCGACGCCGAACCCGGCGTCGAACCTGCCGGCCGGCGACTTCTGCCAGGCGCAGGGCAGCAGCACCACGCCATGCTCGGTGCTGCCGGTGCTGAACCTGAACTACCAGCTCGCCACCGACGGCTTCAACACCACCCACGGCCCGGTGGGGGCACTGCTGCTGACGGTCGGACACCAGTCCTACGGCAAGGCCGGTTCGCAGGCGGCGATCACGGGCGCGACGGTGTCGGTGTCCTACGACAAGGGTGCGACCTGGACGGCGGCCTCGGTGGTTCCGGCCGGTCAGGGCCACTTCGCCGTGCTGTGGAAGAACGGCGCGAAGGGTGCCACGCCCTGGCTGAAGGTCACCGCCACCGACGCGCTCGGCGGCTCGATCACGCAGACCGTCGCCAACGCGTACACCATCGGCTGAGGGGGATCAGGATCATGAGTCGAATAGGAAACCACCGGCTGCTGGGGATGCTCGGGGCCACCGTGCTGGCCGTCGGCACCGTCGCGGCCGCGGTGGCACCGGCCAACGCCAGCGCCAGCGCCAGCGCCACCCACAGCAAGACTCCCAGCAACATCAAGAACGTGTGCGCCACCGCCAAGCCCGGCTTCGACCGCTGCTTCGCTCAAGCCCGCACCGACGTCAAGGAACCGGCCCACATCGGGCATGCGGCAGGCCTCAACGCCGCCGCGACCACCCTGCCGGCCGGCTTCGGCCCGGCGGACCTGCACTCGGCGTACAAGCTGCCGACCACCGGCGGGGCGAACCAGACTGTTGCGATCGTCGATGCCGGGGACGACCCGACGGCCGAGGCGGACCTTGCGGTCTACCGCTCCACCTACGGACTGTCGGCCTGCACCACCGCCAACGGCTGCTTCACCAAGGTCAACGAGCAGGGCAAGACCACCCCGGTCCCGGCCGACCAGGGCTGGGGCGTGGAGATCGCCCTGGACCTGGACATGGTCTCCGCGGCCTGCCCGCAGTGCAAGATCCTGCTGGTGGAGGCCGACCAGGCCACCGGCGACGACCTCGGCAAATCCGTCGACACCGCCGTCAGCCTCGGCGCCACTGAGGTGTCGAACAGCTACGGCGCCACCGAATCCAGCGTGACGCCCGCCGACGCCGCGTACTACACGCACCCCGGCGTCGCGATCGTCGCCTCCTCCGGGGACAGCGGCTATGGGATCCCGGCCGAACCGGCCGTGTTCTCCTCGGTGATCTCCGTCGGCGGCACCTCGCTGACCAAGGCCACCAACGCTCGCGGCTGGACCGAAAGCGCATGGCAGGGCGCCGGATCCGGCTGCTCCGCCTGGGTCGACAAGCCCTCGTGGCAGACCGACGCCAACTGCCCCGGACGCATGGTCTCCGACGTCTCCGCCGACGCCGACCCGCAGACCGGGCCGGCCATCTACGTCACCGACACCCCCGACCTTGAAGGCCTGCCCTCCGGCTGGAACGTCGTCGGCGGCACCAGCGCCTCCTCACCGTTCATCGCCGGCGTGATCGCGCTGGCCGGAAACCCCGCCAAGTACAACAACGCCTCAGCCTTCTACGCCCCCGGCGCCAAGGCCGGACTGAACGACGTGGTCAGCGGCAACAACGTCACGTTCCAGGACTGCGGCGGCGACTACCAGTGCAACGCCGTCACCGGATACGACGGACCCACCGGACTGGGCACGCCGAACGGTATCTCCGCATTCTGATGTCCCATTGAGTACGCAGCGAAGGGCCGGTGCCTCCCCAGGCACCGGCCCTTCGTCCACCCGCCCCGCCATAATTACGTTCTGGTAGGGTACCGAAATGTAATTCGTCGTCGAAGGGTGGGGATCACCATGACCGCAGATGTGCCCGCAACCGCAGTGCTCCGTGTCTCGTCCGGCAGCTTCGACCCGGCTCTGTACGCCGACATCTCGGCGCTGAGCACGAAGCAGGCGGAGTACCTGATCCCGGCCATCAAGGCTCTGCCGGGGCTTCTGGACTTCGTCGCCGGCGTGTCGCCGGACGGTTCGATGGTGAACTTCAGCGTCTGGGACACCGCCGAGCACGCGGCGCAGATGAACCAGCTGAAGGAGATGGCCGTCATCGCCCGCGGCGAGATGGAGGCGGCCGGCGTGGTGTTCAACCCGATCGTCACCCAGCCGGTCAGCTGGACCATCTGACCTCACGCGGTCGCTTTCCGGTCCCAGTCCACCCGGAAGCGGTGGACTGGGCCGAACATCTTCTCCGGCCGCAGGAACGTCCGCGTCGCGATCGGCATGATGAGGCCGAACACGAACTTGGCGACGGGACCGGCGGTCTTGCCGTTGTTCGTCTTCACCGCCTGCTCCGAGATCTCCTCCACCCTCGGCCGCCGCAGGCTCTCGTACCTGGCCAGCGCCGCCGGCAGGTCGTCGATGTCGCGCAGGCAGCGCGCCAGCTCGATCGCGCTCTCCAGGGCCAGCGAGGCACCCTGGCCGGAACTGGAGGACGGCGCGTGCGCCGCGTCCCCGACCAGCACCATGCGGTCCCGGTACCAGTGCGGCAGCTTCGGCATCCGCTCCATCGGCCCGGTCAGCAGCATGTTCGCCTCGGTGGCGGACTGGAACAGACGGTTGCCGGGCCGGTCGCCGGCATGCGCGGCACGCAGCTTGGCCAGCCACTCCCCCTTCGGGACCGCGCGCGCCTGGGCCAGCGTCATGGGCTGCTCCTGCGGGTGGTTGCTGAAGAAGACCTCTGACCCGTCCGGCTGCGTCCAGTAGCCGTAGAAAGAGTGCTTGCCGAAGGCGAAGCGCATCTCCTGGATGTCGCCGGGCTTGAAGGGCGCAGTCAGGTCGCCGAAGCCGAAGCTCATCAGCCCGGTGTACTCCGGACCCGGCGCCTGCGGGTCGATCAGGGTGCGGACGGTGGAGCGGATGCCGTCGGCACCGATCAGCAGGTCGGCGGTGGCGGTGCTGCCATCGTCGAACCGCGCGGTGACGCCGCCGGCGTGCTCCTGGACGCCGACGAGGCGCTTGCCGTCGTGGACGGTGATGCCGCGCGCGGCGGCGCCGGCCCGGATGGCGTCGAACAGGTCGGCGCGGTACATGACGCGGCTCAGCGGCAGATCCGGCAGCGAGGGCACACGCATCAGGGTCTTGCCGTTGCCCTTCTCCATGACCATGGCGTGCAGCGGATTGCCGACGGCCTCGACCGCGGCCCGCAGCCCCACGGTCTCCAGGGCGGCCAGCCCGTTGGGGGCGACGGTGAGCATGGCCCCGGACCGGTCGGTGGCGGCGTGGGCCTCGTGGACGGTGGCTTCTATGCCGGCCTTGGCCAGGGCGAGGGCGGTGACGGGGCCGGCGATTCCGCCGCCGATGACGATGGCGTTCTTGATGGCTGTCATGGGTCGATAGTTGCATAGAGACTAGTTGCAACGCAACTAGTCTCTGCGGGACGCCCCGCGGGCCGTCCGGAACCACGAGACCACGGCGCCGTTGACCTGCCGATGCGCTGGGATTGCGCTGAGATCGCGCACGAAAAAGGGCGCCCCGTCACGGGACGCCCTGATCTCGAAGTGTGCTGCCGGCTACGCCAGCAGCTTCAGCAGCCGCGGACCGATCTCGGTCACGTCCCCGGCCCCGACCGTCACCACCAGGTCCCCCGGGCCGGCCAGCTCGGCCAGCCGCTGCGGCACCCGGTCGAAGTCGGGCTCGAACACGCTCGCCTCGGGCGGCAGCCCGGTCTCGGCGGCGATCACGTCGCCGCCGACGCCGGGGATCGGCTTCTCGCCGTGCGCGTACACGTCCAGCACCACGACCGCGTCGGCGACGCCGAGGGCCGGACCGAACTCGTGCAGGAACGTGTTGGTGCGGAAGTAGCGGTGCGGTTGGAAGGCGGCGATCACGCGGCCCTCGCCGGCCAGTTCGCGGGCCGCGGACAGGATCGAGGCGATCTCGGTCGGGTGGTGGCCGTAGTCGTCGTAGACGCGGACGCCCGCGGCCTCGCCGAGGAGCTGCATCCGGCGGCGGGCACCGCTGAAGCCTGCGACGCCTTCCAGGTACGGCTTGGGGTCCACGCCGAGGGCCAGGGCCACGCCGAGTGCGGCGGCGGCGTTGAGGGCGTTGTGGCGGGCCGGGATGCTCAGGGTGATCGGGCCGTGGGTGTCGGCGGCCGTGACCAGGGTGAAGGTCGGGTAGCCGCCGGCGGTGCCGATGTCGGCGACCCGGATGTCGACCTCCTGGTCCCCGCCGTAGGTCAGCACCTTGATCCCGCGCGCGGCGGTGCGCTCGGCGATGGCCCGGGCGGCCGGGTCGTCGGCGTAGCAGACCAGGGTGCCGCCGGGCTCCAGCCGGTCGGCGAAGTCCTGGAACTCGGCCCGGACCTGCAGCACGTCGGCGAAGTGGTCCGGGTGGTCGAGCTCGATGTTGGTGATGACCGAGACGTCCGGCCGGTAGTGCGTGAAGGTGCCGTCGGACTCGTCGGCCTCGGCGATGAGGATGTCGCCGGACCCGGCGTGCCCGGACTCGCCGGTCTCGCCGAGCTCGCCGCCGATGACGAAGCTCGGGTCCAGCCCGGCGTGCCGCAGTGCGACGGCGACCATCGAGGTGGTGGTGGTCTTGCCGTGGGTGCCGGCCACGGCCACCGAGCGGTACCCGGGCATCAGCGAGGCCAGCGCGGAGGCCCGGTGCAGCAGCCGCAGGCCGCGCGCCTCGGCCTCGACGATCTCGACGTTGTCGACGGGGATGTCGCCGGAGACCACGACGGTGTCGACGCCGTCCAGGTTCTCCGGCGCCTGCCCGATGGCGATGACCGCGCCGAGCGCCCGCAGCTCCCTGACTGTCGCGGTGTCCTTGATGTCGCTGCCGGACAGCGGCAGGCCGCGGCCGAGCATGGCGCGGGCCAGCGGGGCCATGCCGACGCCGCCGATGCCGACCAGGTGGATGCGGCCGAGGTCGGCGGCGGGGACCACTTCGGAGGGGGCGGGGAAGCGGGTCATCGGTCGCCGTCCTTGGTGTCGGCCGGAGTGGTGTCGGCCGGAGTGGTGCCGGTGTCGGTGCCGGTGCCGGTGCCGGTGCCGGTGTCGGTGTCGGTGTCGGTGTCGGTGTCGGTGGCTGCTTCGGCGGCGGCCTCGGCAACAGCAGCGGTCTCGGGGGCTGCGATCCCGGCAGCCGTCCCCGGCCGCTTCTTCCCCGCGGCCGCGAACACCAAATCGACGATCTTCTCGTCCGCGTCCCGGATCCCGAACCGCCGCGCGGCCTGGCTCATCGCCGTCAGCCGCTCGCCGTCCAGCAGCAGCGGCACCACGTTCGCGGCGAACCACTGCGGCGTCAGCGCGGCGTCGTCGATCAGCAGCCCGCCGCCGGCCTCGACCACCGGCGCGGCGTTCAGCCGCTGCTCGCCGTTGCCCACCGGCAGCGGCACGTACACCGACGGCAGTCCGACCGCGGCCAGCTCGCTGCACGTCATCATGCCGCTGCGGGTCATCGCCAGGTCGGCGGCGGCGTAGGCGAGGTCCATCCGGTCCACGTAGGGCCGCGCCACGTACGGCGGGCCCGCGGGGTCCTGCTCTATCGACACCGAGTTCTTGTCGCCGTAGGAGTGCAGCACCTGGATGCCGGCGTCGTGCAGCGCCTTCACCGAGGCGACCATCGTGTCGTTCAGCCGGCGCGCGCCCTGCGAGCCGCCGGTGACCAGCAGCGTCGGGCGGTCGGGGTCCAGGCCGAAGGCCGCGCGGGCCTCGGCGCGCAGCGCGGCGCGGTCCAGGCCGGTGATGGCCGGACGCAGCGGCATGCCCACGCAGGTGGCGCCGGGCATCGGGACCGCCGGGTTGCCGGTGAGCACGTGGTCGGTGAACTTGGCGCCGACCCGGTTGGCCAGGCCCGGGCGGATATTGGCCTCGTGCACCACGATCGGCCGCTTGGCCCGGCGCGCGGCCAGGTAGGCCGGCAGCGCCACGTAGCCGCCGAAGCCGATGACGACGTCCGCGTCCACGTCCGTGATCACCTGCTGCGCCGCCTTGACGGTGCCGAGCAGCCGCGAGGGCAGCGTCAGCAGCGCCGCCGAGGGCTTGCGCGGCAGCGGAACCGCCGGGATCAGGCGCAGCTCGTACCCGCGGGCCGGGATCAGCTTGGTGTCCAGGCCCTTCGCGGTGCCGAGCATCGTGACCCCGATCGAGGGGTCGGCACGCCGCAGCGCGTCCGCGGTGTTCAGGGCGGGTTCGATATGCCCGGCGCTGCCGCCGCCGGCGATGACCACATGCACCCGGCCACCCTATCGGTCGGCCGGGGCCGTTTCCGGACGCGGTGCGGTGACGCCGCGGTCGCGGACCGTGGCCGGGTCGGTATCGATCCCCGGCAAACCAATCGGCTCCGGGCGGCGTCTGGCGAAGGACATGAGCATCCCGACCGCCGTCAGCGAGGGCAGCAGGGAGGACCCGCCATAGGAGACGAAGGGCAGCGGCACCCCGGCGATCGGCAGCACGCCGGTCACCGCCCCCAGATTGATCATCATCTGCGCGGCCAGCCAGACCGTGACCGAGGCCGAGACCAGGCGCACGAACGGGTCGTCGGTCCGCAGCGCCATCCGGATGCCGGCGTAGGCCAGGGTGAGGAACAGCGCCAGCACGGTCAGCGCGCCGATCAGCCCCAGTTCCTCGCCGATGATCGCGAAGATCATGTCGGTCTGCACCTCGGGCAGCTGCCCCCAGCGCTGTTTGCTGGCGCCCAGGCCCTCCCCGAACCAGCCGCCGCTGGCCAGCGCCTGGAAGGCGTGGATGGCCTGGTACCCGGTCCCGCCGGGGTCGTTCTCGGGGCTGAGGAAGTTGGTGAACCGGCGCACCCGCGAGGGACGCATCAAGATGGCCAGCGCCGCCAGGCCCATCGCGGAGGCCACCATGATCGAGAACAGCCGCCCCGGCGCCCCGGCGGTGAACAACAGGCAGAACACGATGGCGACGATGATTATCGAGGTCCCCATGTCCCCGCCCATCATCACCAGGGCGATGATCACCACGGCCCCCGGCACCAGCGGCACCAGCAGGTGGTCCCAGGTGGTGAGCAGCTTCTCCTTGCGCACCAGCAGGTCCGCGCCCCACAGCACCAGCGCGAGCTTGGCGAACTCGCTGGGCTGCACCGTCAGCGGCCCGATGATCAGCCAGTTCTTGTTCCCGTTGTGCGAGGACCCGACGGCCAGCACCAGCAGCAGCGCCAGCACCGTCCCGACCAGTGCCGGATAGGCCAGCGCCCGGTAGGCCCTCGGCGGCAGCCGCGAGGCCCCCCACATGAGCGCCAGCCCCAGCACCGCGGAGATCGCCTGGTTCTGGATCGAGGACAGCATCGGCCGGCCGTTGACCAGGTTGTTCACGCTCGAAGCCGAGAACACCTCCAGCAGCCCGATCCCGAGCAGCAGCAGCACCGCCCCGACCAGCAGGTAGTACGAGGTGAGTTCGAGGTCGAACAGGGATCTCAGAACCGCGCGACGGGCCCGCAGCGCCCGGACGGCGTTCTTCAACGGCGACGCCGGCGGGCCCGAGGCCTGTTCACTCATGGTCCTTAGGGTAGCCAGCCGCCCGGCGGACGGGGTGTCAGCTCGGGGCAGGGTGTCGGGGCGGCGCTATTACCAGATGGACCGGGCGCCTTTATCCCATAGTGCGGAATTAATCACTGCCGATTTACGCGGGGCTAATAAACAGCGGCTACAGTGAAGATCGCATTGCCTGCGTGAATCGCGTTAGGCAACACCTTGTCATGCTCGCAGCCGTTCGGGGGTCCGTTCCGCATGTCACAATTACACACTGCCATCGGAACCTTTCGCAACGTCAGCAAAGCCGCGTTCGTCTCCCTGCGCCGGAGCGAACGCGTTCGTTATTCGGGCATTGCTTCTCAGAACACGCGTATCCCGCGCGGCAGGACGCTCGCGGTGATCGGCGTCGTGGCTTTCGCGCTGTCGGTCTGGCTGCGGATCGTCGTGGTCTCGGCGCATCCGTCGAACCTGTGGCTCACCATCGACCTCGGGGTCTACTACGACGCCGGCAAGTCGCTGGCGCACGGCCAGGATGCCCTGTACTCCAGCGGATTCGGTCCGGGCAACCTGCCCTACCTCTATCCCCCGCTCACCGCGCTCGGGTTCCACGAGCTGACCTGGCTCGACTTCGACCAGGTCAAGGTCCTGACGGCGGCGGTGAGCATCGGCTGCCTGGTCACCGTCGCCTGGTCGGCGTGGGGCATGCTCGGCTACCGGGCGGGCTTGGGACGGCTCGGTGCCACCGGGATCGTCGCCGCCGTGGTCATCTGGCTCGAACCGGTGCACTCGAACCTGAACCTCGGGCAGGTCAACGTACTCCTGATGGCCCTGGTCGTCGCGGACCTGGCGCAGTCCGACCGCCGGTGGACCAAGGGCGTGGGGATCGGGCTGGCCGCGGCGATCAAACTGACCCCGGGTCTGTTCATCGTCTACCTGCTCCTCACCCGGCGGGTGCGGGCGGCGATCGTCGCCACGGGCACCTTCGTGGCGGTCAGCGGCGGGGTCTGGCTGGTGCTGCCGAAGGCCTCGCACGAGTTCTGGTTCCACGCCGTCGGCATCACCCCCTTCAGTCGCGACTACGCCGCGAACCAGTCGCTGCAGGGCATGTTCCTGCGACTGCTGAACGACAGCGACAACGCGGCGAAGTACCCGTGGCTGCTGGCCAGCGCACTGATCGTGGTGGCCGGGCTGGTCGCCGCCGCGCTGGCCGCGAACCGCGGCGCCGAACTGCTCGGCGGCTGCGTGGTCGCGGTCGTGGCACTGGAGGTCTCGCCGATCTCCTGGACCTGCCACTGGGTGTGGTTCGAGCCGCTGGTCGTGCTGGGCGTGCACACGGCGCTGCGTTCGCGGCAACGCCGGGCCCTGGCCTGGGTCACGGTGTGCACGCTCCTGGCGCTGGCGTGGCCGATGCGGGTGAACGACTCCGGCGGTTCGGATCCCGCCCTGCCGCTCATCCCGACCGGACTGATCAACTACGCGCCGCGCCTGCACGGCCGCGAAGAAGCCTGGGATCCGTTCCAGATCCTGTACGGCAACGGCTACGTGCTCGCCGGAGTCGTCCTCGTCGTGGTCGCGCTGGTCCTGGAGCTCCGCCGCCTCACCCGGAGTGACGCCTTCCCGGCGAGCGCCGCGCCGGCCAGCAGCACCACGGCCCCGGCGGCCTGCACGGCGGTGAACGACTCGCCGAGGAACAGCGTGGCGCAGGCCGTGTTCACCGCGGGGACCAGGAACATCATCAGCGAAGCGCTGGCCGGGCCGACCGCGGCGACCCCGCGGTAGTAGAAGACGTTCGCGACCGCGGTGGCGCCGATCGCCAGGTAGGCGACGTTGACCCAGACCCCTGAGGGCAGCGAGCCCCACCGCACATGCCCCAGATCCGGCGCGGCGACCAGGGCCAGCAGGACGGCGCCGGTGCAGGTGGCGTAGGCCATCGCGGTCAGCGGCTCGATACCGGCCAGCACCTTCGGCGCAGCCAGGGTGAACGCCGCCCAGCACACCGCGCTCAGCACGTACAGCAGGTCCCCGGCCAACCGGTGCGAACCGCCGCCGGCGCTGTTCGCGCCGACCAGGTAGGCCGCCGCGCCGGCCAGGCCCAGCGCCAGGCCGACCAGGCGGCGGCGCGAGGCCTTCTCGCGTCCGCTGACTACCAGGAACGCCGTGGTCAGCACCGGGCTCATGACCGGGATCAGGATCCCGCCGTCCAACGACGGCGCCAGCGACAGGCCCCAGAAGAAGAAGCCGTTGTAGGCGAAGACGCCCAGGACCCCGGCCAGGCACGCCCGGCCCGCGGCGCGCGCGCCGACCCGCGGGGACCGGCCGGTCAGCGCCATCGCGACCAGGAGCGCGATCGCGCCGCCGCCGAAGCGGAGCGTGGCGGCCACGGTGTGCGGGACGTGATCGACCACGGCCTCCGAACTGGAGAACGCGCCGCCCCACAGCATCATGGTCATCGCGAGGAACAGGTAGGGGTTCGGCTGTCCGGCCGACCGTTGAGCTGACATGCCCCGATCCTGGCCCGCGTCCCAGCATCCGGTCTTGAACGCTCGTGCGGCGACGAAGACGCAGACCCGGGGCACAATGAGGGGCATGGCGGGGACCGCGGCGAACTCCCGAGGCTGGGCCGAGTACTGGCGCGACGAAACCCGCGGCCTGGAGGCCATGCACGCCCGCTTCCGCGACCACGTGTACGCCCCGCACTCGCACGACGCCTACTCCTTCGGCGTCACCGACGCCGGCGCGCAGCAGTTCCACTGCCGCGGGGCCCTGCACACCAGCGCCGCCGGCATGGTGATGGCCCTGAACCCCGACGACCCGCACGACGGCCGCGCCGCCGCCGACCTCGGCTACCACTACCGCATCGTGCACGTCTCCCCGCGGATCGTCCGCGCGGTCCTGGCCGACGCGGCGGACCCGGCCGACGGCACCGACCCGCTGGACGCCGCCGCCCCGCTGCCGTTGTTCACCGATCCGGTGCTGGGCGACCGGCGCCTGGCCGACTCCATCGCCCGCCTGCACGCCGCGCTGGCCGCCGACGCCAGCCCGCTGGCCCGCGACGAGCGCCTGCGCGCCGTCATCCTGGGCGCGCACCTGCGCGGCGCGACCAATCGGCCGCGTATCAGGACGCTGGCCGACGCGGCGCAGCGCGAGGCTGCGCGCCGGGCCCGGGACCTGATGCGCGAGGCGTACCCGGAGCCGCTGTCGGTGGAACTGCTCGCCGCGGCCGCCGGGTGCAGCAGGTTCGCCCTCTACCGGGCCTTCTCCGCCGAGTTCGGCATGTCCCCCAGCGACTACGAACGCCAGCTGCGCCTGCGCCACGCCCGCGCGCTGCTGGCCACCGGCGGCACCCCGGCCGACGTCGCGGCGGCCACCGGCTTCGCCGACCAGGCGCACCTGGCGCGCTGGTTCAAGCGCGCGTACGGGATCACGCCGGGGGTGTTCGCACGGGGCGCGGGCGGCCGGACAGCCCATCTCGGATCTGCCCTCTGATATCAGAGGGCTACCCTCGAACAGACGAGCGGCATACCTTGTCTGACCATGAGCTACGAAATCCCGCCGGAGGCCCACCGCCTGCACGCGGAAGGCCGCTCCGCGGGCTCCCGCGGCGACTACGACCTGGCGCTCACCCTGCTCGGCCGGGCCGCGGCCCTGGCGCCGGACTGGCCCTACCCGCCGTACGACGCGGCCTTCACGCACCTGATGCGCGGCGACACCCGCGCCGCCCAGAACCTGTACGAACGCGTGGCCAGCCTGTCCCCGACCGGCTTCTTCACCTGCCGCACCACCCTGGACATGCTGCGCCGCGAGCACGCCGGGCAGCTGGCACCGGGCTTCTCCAGGTCCTTCGTGCAGCTGGAGTGGCTGGAAGACCGCGTGGAGAAGACGCGGATCCTGCGCGGCATCACGCAGCGCTTCCCCGGCTTCCCGCCGGCCTGGAAGGAGCTCTCGCTGCTGCTGGAGGACCCGCAGGACCGGCTGATCGCGATGGACAACGGCCTGGCCGGCGACCCCGACCCCGAGACCCGGACCACGCTGCTGCTCAACAAGGCGGGGCTGTACGCCTCGCTCGGTGACGTCATCGCGGCCACCGCGCTGTACTCGGTGATCGCCGACGATCCCGATGTGACGCCGACCGGGGCGGCTTTCGCCAGGGCTTTCCGGGACAATCGGATGCCCGGGCAGTAGAGCGCCCGCTCCCGGCCTCCCCCGCCTACTCCCCGGCCTCTGCGGCTTCCCCTGCTTCTCCAGCTTCCCGCGCCTTCATCTCCCGCACCGCCTCGGCGAACACGTCCCCGCGCTGCCCGTACGACGTGAACATGTCCATCGACGCGCACGCCGGCGCCAGCAGCACCGTGTCCCCCGACACCGCCATGGCCCGCGCCGCCGCGACCGCCTCGGCCATCACCGCGGCCGCCTGCTCCGGGCCCGGGCCGCCGAGGTCCACCACCGGCACCTCCGGCGCGCGGCGGCGCAGCGCCTCGGCGACCAGGTGGCGCTCGGCGCCGAACAGGACCGCGCCGCGCAGCCGCTTGGCGTGCCGCTCGACCAGGTCGTCGAAGTCCGCGCCCTTGGCCAGGCCGCCGGCCAGCCAGACCACGTGCTCGTAAGCGCCGATCGAGGCCGAGGCGGCGTGCGGGTTGGTGGCCTTGGAGTCGTCGACGTAGTCCACGCCGTCGACGGTCGCGACCCAGGCGATGCGGTGCGGCTCGGGCCGGAACTCGCGCAGCCCGTCGCGCACCGCCGTGGACTCCACGCCGTAGGCGCGGACCAGCGCGGCGGCGGCCAGCGCGTTCGCGATGTTGTGCGGGGCGTGCAGCTCGACGTCGTAGACGGTGCCCAGCTCCGCGGCGCTGGTGCGGCGGTCGGGCACGAAGGCCCGGTCGGCCAGGATGCCGTCCACCACCCCGAGCATCGACAGCCCCGGCGCGCCGAGCGTGAACCCGATGGCCCGGCAGCCCTCGACGACCTCGGCCTCCTCCACCAGCCGCACCGTCTCCAGATCGGCGGCGTTGTAGATGGCGGCGACCTGGCAGTTCTCGTACGCCCGGCCCTTGGCCGCGACGTAGTCGGCGTACGACCCGTGCCAGTCGATGTGGT
The DNA here is from genome assembly GCF_041260665.1 of Catenulispora sp. GP43. Lineage (NCBI taxonomy): Bacteria > Bacillati > Actinomycetota > Actinomycetes > Catenulisporales > Catenulisporaceae > Catenulispora > Catenulispora sp. GP43. The sequence goes on from NZ_JBGCCT010000002.1 coordinate 567,679, forward strand.
CCGGCGCGATGTTGAGCACCACCGAGGCCAGCGGGCTGAGCGTCGAGCTCCAGTACAGCTGGTAGCTGGACAGCTCGATGACCAGCACCTCGAACGGCTCCCCGGCCTCCCCGGGCTCCTCGGCTTTCCCGGCCTCCCAGCCGGCCTGCCCCCGCAGCACCGCGTCGAGCACCGGGTACCCGATGTTCCCGCACGCCGCGACGTTCTTCCCGGCCTGCTTGAGCATCGCCTCGGCCATCCGCACCGTAGTGCTCTTGCCGTTGGTCCCGGTCACGACCAGCCACGGCGCGTAGCTCCCGTCGGCCAGCGGAGCCCGCAACCGCCACGCCAACTCCGCGTCGCCCCAGATCGGCACCCCGGCTTCCCGCGCCGCCGCCACGATCGGCGCCGAAGGCGGCAGCCCGGGACTCACGACGAGCAGCTCGGTCCCCTCGGGCAGCGTGTCACCGTCGCCCAAACGCAGCGTGGCCCCCTGCGCGGCAGCCTGCGCGGCCCGCGCGGTGGTCGCCTCGTCGTCGTACCGGTCGATCAGCGTCACCCGAGCCCCGCGCGCCAACAGCGCCGCCGAAGCCGACAACCCGACGACCCGGGCTCCGACGACGGTGACGGCGGCGCCGTCGAACTGCACAGGACCGGGGGCGGAGAAGGGGTTCATGAGGGAAAGCCTATTAGGTCGAGGCCCCCACCAGCCGCTCGGCCAGCACAACCAGGTCCGCACACCGCAGAACCCGGTCGCCCCAGCCGGGCACCGGCACGTGCAGCGCAGCGGTCCACCGCGCCGGAATCGCCCCGGCCCCGTACACGGCCCCGGCCAAGCCGCCGGTCACCGCCGCCACAGTGTCGGTGTCTCCGCCGAGGTCGATGGCCGCGCGCAGGGCCGAGGCGAAGTCCGGGGTGTTCCGCAGCGCCCAGACGGCAGAGGCCAGACACGGCCAGACCGCGCCGTTGAACTCGGTGGCCATGCTCGGATGCCAGTCGGGGGCGAGGATCGTGGCGTAGCGGTCGCGGTGGTCGGGGTGGATCTGCGCGACGACTTCGGGCAGTGCGGCGAGCGGGTCCTGTCCGGCGAGGGCGAGGCGGACCAGTTCGTGGAACACAGCGGTTCCCTCCCACGCCGCCCGGTCCCCGTGGGTCAGGGCCGCGATACGCCGCGCCGCGTCCATCGTCGCCTCGCGGCCGGCCGGTGCGAAGTACACCGCCGACGTCGAGGCGCGCATCAGGGAGCCGTTGCCTGCGGCGTGGCCGGTGATCCAGAAGTGCAGGCCGGCCGCGCTGTCCCAGGGGTCGCCGCTGGTCAGGACGGTCTCGGTCTGCAGGCCGATGTCCTTGGGGTCCCCGGCCGCCCAGCGCTGGAACCGCTCGAAGGCGTCAGCCGGGTCCAGGCCGCCGCGCTCCAGCAGCGAGTCCGCGACCAGCACCGCCATCTGGGTGTCGTCGGTGGCCTCGCCGGGGTCCCAGCCGCCCCCGCCCCGCATCTCATCGGGCTGCGGTTCGCCGACCGGGTACTTCGCGGAGAACACCCCGGCCGGCCCGAACTCGAACGGCGCTCCGAGCGCGTCGCCGACCGCCGCCCCGACCACGGCTCCGATCGCGGCTTCGATCGACCGAGCCGTCCGCCCACCCGCCTTGTGCGTCACCTGCGCATCCTAAGCGCCAGCTCACAGCCCCCTCACCCGCTTTTAAGTGGACCAGCCCCGCCGGACCGGCGGATCATCGGAGCATGACCGATATCAGAGACCTCAACGCGCGTGCGGTGCGCGACAGCATGGACATTGTCCGGCAGGTGCAGGTCACCGATCTGGGGCGGCCGACGCCCTGCGCGGGCTGGACGCTCGCGGATCTGCTGGGCCACATGACCGTGCAGCACCGGGGGTTCGCGGCGGCGGCGCGGGGGGATGGCGCCGAGATGAAGCACTGGGAGTTCGCGCCGGCCGGGGCCGATGCCGTGCAGCAGTACCTGGCGGCGTCGGAGGACGTGCTGGCGGCGTACGCGGCGCTCGGCGGGGAGTTGGACGCGGTCTTCGATCTGCCGGAGTTCAAGATCGATCCGCCGCGCTTCCCCGCGCGCGTGGGTATCGGCTTCCACTTCATCGACTACGTCGTGCACGCCTGGGACGTCGCCGCCACGCTCGGCGTCGGCTACGTGCTGCGGCCGGAGCTGGAGGCGGAGGCGCTGCGGATCACGCTGGCCGTGCCGAACGGCGACAACCGCGCCCCCGCCGGTGCACCCTTCGTGCCCGCACTGGACATCCCCGAGGACGCCTCGACGCTCGACCACATCCTGCTCTACCTCGGCCGCACGCCCGACTGGCGCCCGGCCGCATAAAGAGTCTTCTACCGCCCCACCGCATACCCCTGCATCCCCCGAGGATTGGCCCCCGCGCGCACCAACCCCCGCTCCGGATCCCGCCCGACCGCGCACATCCGCCCCAGCGACCAGTCCTCCGACACCACCACCTCGTGCCCCCGGCGCCGCAGCCCGTCCAGGACCGCGGCGCCGAGCCGCGCCTCGGCCACGACCCGCCCCGGGTAGGCCGGCCGCGGGTAGAACGACTCGGGGAAGTGCGAGCTGTGGAACGTCGGCGCGTCGATCGCCTCCTGCAGGTTCATCCCGCCGGCCACGTGGTTCAGCACGAACAACAGCTGCCACTGGTCCTGCTGGTCCCCGCCGGGCGACCCGAACGCCAGCACCGGCTCCCCGCCGCGCAGCGCCAGCGTCGGCGACAACGTGGTCCGGGGCCGCAGCCCGGGTGTCAGGGTGCTGGCAAGCCCGTCCTGCAGCCACGTCATCTGCATCCGCGTCCCCAGACAGAACCCGAGCGCGGGAATCACCGGCGAGGAGTGCAGCCAGCCGCCGCTAGGCATCGCCGCGACCATGTTCCCCCACCGATCCACGACGTCCACATGCACCGTGTCCCCCCGCGCCTCCCCACGCCCCGCGCCGGAGGCGACCGGCTCCCCGGTGGAGGCATCGACGGGAATCGGAAGGTCGGGACGCTCCGGAAGCACCGGCACACGCCCCAGCGGCGACCCCGGACGCAGCTCCAGCGAAGCGACCTCCCCGATCAGCGCGCGCCGCTCGGCGTTGTACTCCGGAGAGAGCAGAGCATCCAGCGGGGTGTCGAAGCCGTCGCCGTACCAGGCTTCCCGATCGGCGAAGGCCAACTTGGCGCCCTCGACCACCCGATGGACGAAGTCCACACTCCCCGGTTCGAGCTCCTGCCCCTGCAACAAAGCCAACTGCTGCAACAGAACCGGCCCCTGCCCCCACGCACCGGTCTTGCAGAACGTATATCCGCCGAAGTCATAACGCACCGGCTCTTCATAAGAAGGCTGCCACGCCGCCATATCAGTACCCGTAAGTACTCCGGCATGGTCGGCCCCGGAGGAGTCCCGCCACGCCGTCCGCGCAAAGGCATCGACAGCCTCGGCGACGAACCCCTGCCGCCACGCATCCAATGCGGCATCGATACGCGCCGCGCGCGTAGACCCGGACGCGTCGGCCAAGCGCTGGTAGGTGGCAGCCAGCGTCGGATTCCGGAACACCGATCCCGCAGCCGGAACCGCGCCGCCGGGAAGGTAGACGTCAGCAGAAGTCGACCAATGCTCCCGGAACATCTGCTCGATATCCGCAATGCATTGCGATATCGCCGGAGTGACCGGATACCCGTCCCGCGCATAGCCGATGGCGTAAGCGAGAACCTCCGCGAGCTCCATGCTCCCGTGGTCGCGGAGCAGCGTCAGCCACGCCGGCACCGCCCCCGGCACGGCCGCGGCCAGCAGCCCCGAGCCGGGCACCAGCCCCAGCCCGAGCTCGCGGAAGTGCTGAACGCTCGCCCCGGCCGGCGCCACCCCCTGCCCGCACAACACGGTCGGCCGTTTGTCGTCCCCGCGCGCGAAGATCACCGGCAGATCGCCGCCGGCCCCGTTCTGGTGCGGCTCCACGACGTGCAGCACGAACCCCGCGGCGACCGCCGCGTCGAACGCGTTGCCGCCGCGCTCCAGCACCGCCATGCCCGCCGACGAGGCGAGCCAGTGCGTGCTGGAGACCATGCCGAACGTACCGCTCAGCTCCGGACGTGTGGTGAAAGTCGGCGTCATCATCCCACCCTCCTGCCGACCCTTACCCTAGGCGCGGACGCAACCCGTCGGCCACCAGCCCCGCCACCCGCGGCACGTCCGCCGAGGGCGCGGCGCGCGCGGCGGCGATCGCGCCGATCACGAGCGCGTGCAGGTCCTCGACGTTCACGTCGGGGCGCACCGCGCCGGCGTCCTGGGCCCGGCGCAGCAGAGCGGCCAGAGCGCCCTTCAGCTCCCCGGCGATGCCGGCCGTCGCGGCCCTGATGTCTATGCCGTGGCTGGTCAACGCCTCGGCGAGGTCCATCTTGTCCTGCGCGTCGACGGTCATGGTGAGGAAGAACGTGTAGAACGCCGGACCCGGGTCCGGCTCGGCCAGCGCGTCGCGCACCTCGGCCAGCATCGTCTCCATGCGGGCGATGAGCACGGCCGCCAGCAGTTCCTCCTTGGTCGGGAAGTGCCGGTAGACCGTGCCGGCGCCGACCCCGGCGCGCCGGGCGATCTCGTCCAGCGGCACGGCCGGACCCTCGGCGGCGAACGCCTCGGCCGCGGCCTGGAGCACCCGGGCACGGTTGCGGCGCGCGTCGGCGCGCAGCGGCCGCTCGGCCGCCGACACGCCCCGCAGGTCGGCTCTGTCAGCCCCCACATCGGTTTTCGCGGACCCGTTCACAGCGCCAGAGTAGACCCCTCGACAACCGGGGCGGTCGCCCCGTATCGTTCCGGTCAGCGAAACGGGGCGCTCGCCCCACTTAGCTTTCCCGTCAGGAGAACGCCATGTCCGAGCACGTCCGCACCACCCGCGAGACCATCGAGCTGATGCTGCGCACCGCCGTCGAGGGCAGCCGGGACGACCTGGCCGACCTCTACGCCGAGGACGTCCTGGTCACCAACCCCTTCGCGCCGGAGGGCCTCCGGGAGTCGCGCGGCAACGAGGCGCTGCGCAGCCGGATGAAGACCTTCGCGCAGTACCTGGACTACACGGAGATCAAGAACGTGATCATCTACGAGACCGTCGACCCGCAGGTCGCGGTCGTGGAATTCACGGTCGTCGGCACGCTCGTGCCCACCGGCGAGGGCTTCGAGCTGCCCTCGATCAACGTGGTCCGGGTGGTCGACGGCCTGATCGCCGAGTCCCGGGACCACAGCGACGGGACGCGCACGGCCAAGCTGCTGGAGGCCATCCAGGCCGCCGCCTGATCCCTCAGTCCCGCACCAGCTCCCACAACCGGGCCCAGTCCTCGGCCTGAAGGTCCTTGGGCAGGGCCCGGGCCGGGATCCGGCTCCGGCGGACCCACTCGCGCAGTTCGGCCCGCCGCACCCGGCCGGTCCGCCCGATCATCTCCTCGACCCCGCGCCCCGACGCCTGGAAGACCTGCTTCACAAAGGCCTGATACCCGGGCCGGCCCTGCACCAGCGGCTCCGGACGGCGCCACATGGTGAGCAGCCCGGCGTCCACCGACGGCACCGGCCGGAACGCCGAGGCCGGGATCCGCCGGACCAGCCCGAAGTCGTACCAGGGCCACCACGACGCGGTCAGCATGCTGGCCCCGCCGACCCCGGCCCGCCGCCGCGCCACCTCCCACTGCACGATCAGCACCGCGCTGCTCCAACCGCGCTCGGCTAGCAGCTTCCTGATGATCGCGGTCGTGAGGTGGAACGGCACGTTACCGACGATCGTGTGCGGCGCGGCCGGGAAGCGGTACCGCAGGACGTCGGCGCGGACCACGTCCACGTCCGGCCGGCGCTCGAACCGCGCGGCCAGCCGCCGCACCCGCCGCGGATCGATCTCCAGCGCCGTGAGCGGCCGGTCCAGCCGGGACAGCGGGCCGGTCAGGGCGCCGTCGCCGGCGCCGAGCTCGACGATCGGGCCCCGCGTCCGGTCCCGGACCAGCGTGCCGATCGCGGCGATCAGGCCGGGGTCGGCGAGGAAGTTCTGTCCGAGTTCATGGCGTCCGCCGACGAACCCGGACATGGAGGAAGAAGTCTTTTGGTAGTGCACGTGCTGCTCCGCGGCATTCTCGCGTTCGAAGCCGGGCAGCACTCAACGACCGCACCGGCGTGGACTCGGATGCGGCGGGAATCGCGGATCAGGAGATCGGCTACCCGCCGTCAGGCGCGGGTGCGGATGAAGATGGCGTTGAAGCAACACATGATCTCGGAGCCTAGCAAGGACCCCGCCGGATCTTCCTGTCATTTGTCCGGCGGGGCATGTGGCGTCACTCGCCTTCGAGCTCCCCTTCGAGCTCCAGGAACACCTGGCGCAGCCCGTCCAGCGTCTCGGCCTCCGGCTCGGCCCACAGCCCGCGCTCGGCGGCCTCCAGCAGCCGCTCGGAGATCCCCCGCAGCGCCCAGGGGTTCGAGCGCTCCATGAACGCGCGGTTCGTCTCGTCGAACACGTAGGTCTGTGCGAGCTGCTCGTACATCCAGTCGTCGACGACCCCGGCGGTGGCGTCGTAGCCGAACAGATAGTCCACGGTCGCGGCCAGCTCGAAGGCGCCCTTGTACCCGTGGCGCTGCATGGCGGCCACCCACCGCGGGTTCACCACGCGGGCCCGGAACACCCGGTGCGTCTCCTCGGCGAGCGTCCGGGTCCTGACCGCCTCCGGCACCGCCGAGTCGCCGACGTAGGCGGCCGGCGAGGTGCCGGTGAGCGAGCGCACCATCGCAACCATGCCGCCGTGGTACTGGAAGTAGTCGTCGGAGTCGACGATGTCGTGCTCGCGGTTGTCCTGGTTCTTCGCCGCGACCTGGATGCGGCGGAAGGAGCTCTCCATGTCCCCGCGGGCCTCGCGGCCGTCCAGGCCCCGGCCGTAGGCGTAGCCGCCCCAGACCGCGTAGACCTCGGCGAGGTCGGCGTCGGTGCGCCAGTCGCGGGCGTCGATCAGCGGCAGCAGCCCGGCGCCGTAGGCACCCGGCTTGGAGCCGAAGACGCGGGTGGTGGCCCGGCGGCGGTCGCCGTGGACGGCGGTGTCGGCGTCGGCGTGCGCGCGCACGAAGTTGTCCCCGGCGCCCTCGTCGAGCTCGGCGACGGCCTGGACCGCGTCGTCGATGAGCGCGATGACGTGCGGGAATGCGTCACGGAAGAACCCTGAGATGCGCACCGTCACGTCGATGCGCGGACGCCCCAGTTCGCCGACCGGCACCACCTCGAACCCGGTGACCCGCCGCGAGGCCTCGTCCCACACCGGCCGGCAGCCCAGCAGGTGCAGGATCTCGGCGATGTCGTCGCCCTGCGTCCGCATCGCCGAGGTGCCCCAGACGGTGAGCCCGACGGAGCGCGGGTATTCGCCGGTGTCGGCCAGATGGCGCGCGATCAGCGACTCGGCGAGCGCCACGCCGACGTCCCAGGCGTTGCGCGAGGGAATGGCCTTCGGGTCGACGGAGTAGAAGTTGCGGCCGGTCGGCAGAACGCTGACCAGGCCCCGGGTCGGCGCACCGGAGGGGCCGGCGGGGATGTAGCGGCCGTCGAGGGCGCGCAGGATGTTGGCGATCTCGTCGGTGGTGCGGGCCAGGCGGGGGACGAGTTCGGTGGCGGCGAAGTCCAAAACCTTCACAGTGCTCGGATCAGCGACTTCAAGCACTTCGAGGCATACTTCCGCAGCAGCCTCGACCTCCCAGTCGCGCGCCGCCAAGCCCGAGATCAGCTTGGTCGCCAGCTTCTCCAACAGGTCCACGGCATCCGATGCCGACCGGGCCGGCGCCCCGTCGTCGCCGGCCAGCGCGACCAGCGCCTCCGGCACCTTCACCGCCGCCCCCGGCTCGGCCAGCAGCACCTGCTCGTCCAGCCCGACGAACTCCGCCAGCGCCTGCCGCAGCCCGGTGACCGCGCCGTTCACCCCGCCGAAGACCTGCTTGGCCCGCAGGATCGCCAGCACGTCGGCGACCAGTTCCTCGCCCTGCGGCGCGCGCCCCAGGATGTGCAGCCCGTCGCGGATCTGCACGTCCTTGATCTCGCACAGATAGCCGTCCAGGTGCAGCACGAAGTCGTCGAAGTCGTCGTCGGCGGGCTGGTGGTCGACGTCGCCGTGCAGGATCGAGGCGAGGTCGTGGTGCAGCTGCGCGGCGCGGATCAGGGTCCAGATCTGCGCGCGCACCGCCGGGGTCTTGTCCGGGTCCAGGGCCTGCACGGTCGCGTACTCGTCGAGCAGCTGCTCGAGCTTGGCCAGGTCCCCGTAGGTGTCGGCGCGGGCCATCGGCGGCATCAGGTGGTCCACGACGGTGGCGTGCCCGCGCCGCTTGGCCTGCGTCCCCTCCCCGGGGTCGTTCACAATGAACGGGTAGACCAGCGGCAGCTCGCCGAGCACCGCGTCCGGGGCGCAGGACTCCGACAGGCCCAGTCCCTTGCCGGGCAGCCATTCCAGCGTGCCGTGCTTGCCGAGGTGGACGACCGCGTCCGCGCCGAAGCTGTGCTCCAGCCACCGGTAGGCGGCCAGGTAGTGGTGGCTGGGCGGCAGGTCGGGGTCGTGGTAGATGGCGATCGGGTTCTCGCCGAAGCCGCGCGGCGGCTGGATCATCAGCAGGATGTTGTCGAACTGGAGCGAGGCCAGGACGATGTCCTCGCCGTCGACGTACAGCGAGCCGGGCGGCTCGCCCCAGTGCCGGCGGATACCCTCGCGCAGGTCTTCGGGGAGCGTGGCGAACCAGGACTCGTAGTCGCGCAGCGGCACTCGCGCCGGCGCGGCGGCCAGCTGCTCCTCGGTGAGCCACTCGACGTCGTGCCCGCCGGCCGCGATCAGCCGGTGGATGAGCTGGTCGCCGTCGTCGGGGAAGTCGCCGACGGTGTAGCCGGCTTCGCGCAGGGCGTGGAGCAGGCGGACGGCGGAGGCCGGGGTGTCGAGCCCGACGGCGTTGCCGACACGCGAGTGCTTGGTCGGGTAGGAGGACAGGACGAGCGCGAGCTTCTTGTCGCGGTTGGGGATGGCGCGCAGTGCGGCATGGCGATAGGCGATGCCGGCCAGGCGCGCGGCGCGTTCGGCGTCGGCGACGTAGACCGGGATGCCCGCGTCGCCGTTCTCCTTGAAGGAGAAGGGGACGGCGATGAGGCGACCGTCGAACTCCGGGATCGCGACCTGCATCGCGGCGTCCATGGGGGTGAGCGCGGCGTCGGAGTCCTGCCAGGTCTGGCGCGGGGAGGTGAGACAGAGCCCTTGGATGACCGGGACGTCCAGCGCGGCGAGCGCGCCGACGTCCCAGGCGTCCTCGTCGCCGCCTGCGCTGGCATCCGCCGCCGTCGCACCGCCTCCGGCCAGGACCGTGACGACCAGGGTGTCGCAGCGGCCGAGGAGGTCGACCAGGCCCGCGCCCGCGGCGTCCGACAACCCGCGCAGCGAGCCGCAGTAGACGGGAAGAGCGTTGGCACCGCGGTCTTCGAGGGCGTCGGCGAGGGTGTCTACGAAGGCTGTGTTACCCGAGATCTCGTGCGCACGGTAGAAGACGATGCCGACGGTCGGGCGTCCTTCGCGCCGCTCGCGCTCGCCGTGGACACCGAACTCGGGCATGGCCTGCGGCGCCTCGAAGCCCTCGCCGCCGCCGAGCACCGTATCGGTGAGGAAGTTCGCCAGCTGCGCCAGGTTCGCCGGACCGCCGGCGGTGAGGTAGTTGAGGGCGTCGGCCACCACGCCGCCGGGCACCGTCGAGAGCGCCATCAGCTCAGCGTCCGGCTCGGCCTCCCCGCCGAGCACGACGGCCGGCACGCCGGCGGCGGCGACCGCCTCGATCAGCCAGCGCCACGGCCGGTGCCCGCCGAGCAGCCGCAGCACGGCGACGTCGGCCGCACGCAGCAGCGGTGCCAGGGCCTCGGCGTCCAGGCGCGCGGGGTTGGCGGTGACGTAGGGAGCGCCGCAGGCGTGGGCGGCGAGAAGCTCGGTGTCGGCCGTGGACAGCAACAGAACGCGCGCGGGCATGCGACGGCACTTCCTCTCGCGGAGTCCGCGCTCCGCCTCGGGCTGATGGGTACGGACGACAGGCAGTTCCTGGCTCGCGGACCGTGGTCCGCTCACAGTTGCGGGACAGCGCCCGATTCGCACGGGCTTCCTGGACTGTCGTCTTGGTGGACAGTGTGCCAGATCCGACGTCAGCGCAAGCGGCGTGCGCGACGGCCCGGCGCGAACGCGGCGGCCAGACGTGCGGCGGCCGCGGCCGAGGCGAGCCCGACTGTGGCCGACAACACGGCGGCGCGCCGGATGTCGGGCACGCGCGGCGCCCGGCCGGTCCCCATGACCGGCCGGTGTTCGACGACGTCGCCATAGGTGTTGGTCCCGCCGAGGCGCACGCCGAGGGCACCGGCGGCGGAGGCCTCGCAGCGTCCGGCGTTGGGGCTGGGGTGCCGGGCGCCGTCGTTTCGCAGGACCCTGAGCGCCCGGACGGGACTGCCGCCGACCACCGGTGCGGCCGCGACGGTCACGGCGCCGGTGAAGCGGGCGGGGACCCAGTTGAGGACGTCGTCCAGGCGCGCGGAGGCCCACCCGAAGTTGCGGTACTTGGCGTTCCGGTAGCCGACCATCGCGTCCAGCGTGTTCGACGCCCGATACGCCAGCAGCCCCGGAATCCCCGCCACCGCACCCCAGAACAGCGGCGCCACCACCGCGTCGGAGGTGTTCTCGGCGACCGACTCGACCACCGCCCGCGCGATCTGGTCGGCATCGAGCCCGCGCGGATCGCGCCCGCACAGGTGCGGCAGCCGCTCCCGCGCCGCCGCGAGGTCGCCGGCCCGCAGCGACTCACCGATCGCGGACGCCTCGCGGCGCAACGACGTCCCGCCGAGCACGGTCCACGTCGCGGCCGCGGTCAACGCGGCTCCGGCGACCGGCCGCCGCCCGACCCGCTCGGCCGCGACACCCAGCGCAGCGGCGCCCGAAACGAGCACGCCGGCATAGGCGGCGCCGGCAACCCGCGAATCCGCATACGAAACCCGACGCAGCCCCGAGGCCACCCGCCCGAAGCCCGCCACCGGATGCGCTCGCCGCGGATCCCCGAAGTACCAGTCGGCCGCGAAGCCGAGGACCAGCCCTACCGCCCGGGACGAAGATCGCATGGCGCCAATGTAGCGGCGCCCCGCCGAGCTCCCGACAACCGGCCAGGACGCCAAGACGCCAAGACCCCGACCCGGACAAGCCCCCCACGCCGCCGAGACACCCGCCATCCCCGGAACCTTCACCGCCCGGCGTTACATTAGGCACGTGGGAACCGCCTTCCTGCTCCTCTCCGTGTTCCTCGCCTGCGCCGTCGAAGCGGTGGAAGCGCTCACCATCGTGCTCGCGGTCGGCCTCACGCGCGGCTGGCGCTCCTCGCTCCAGGGCGTGGCGGCGGGCCTCCTCCTGCTCGCGGTGGTCGTCGCCGCGCTCGGGCCGGCGCTCACCGTGCTGCCGCTCAAGGCCTTGCGGCTGATCGTCGGCGGTCTGCTGCTCACCTTCGGGTTGCAGTGGCTGCGCAAGGCGATCCTGCGCGCGTCCGGCTACAAGGACATGCGCGACGAGGCCGCCGCCTACCAGCGCGAGGTCGCCGCCGCGCGGGAGGCCGCCACGGCGAAGAAGTCCCTGGTCGCCGACTGGTACGCCTTCACCCTCAGCTTCAAGGGCGTCGTGCTGGAGGGCCTGGAGGTCGCGTTCATCGCCCTGACCTTCGGCGCCAACCAGCACGACATCCCGCTCGCCGCCGTCGCCGCGGTGGCGGCGGTGCTCACCGTGTGCGCCGCGGGCGTCGCGATCAAGGCGCCGCTGGCGCGCGTGCCGGAGAACACGATGAAGTTCGCGGTCGGCGTGATGCTCACCGGCTTCGGGGTCTTCTGGGGCGCGGAGGGCGCGGGCGCCCAGTGGCCCGGCGGCGACGCCGCGCTCCCGGCGGTGCTGGCCTACGTCCTGCTCGTCGCGCTCGGCGCGGTCTGGGTCCTGAAACGGAGGCGCGCGGCGTGGGCAGGGTGAAGGCCTTCGGGCTGTTCTGGTACGACTTCGTCGTGGGCGACGACCCGTTCGTGGCCGTCCTGGTCATCGCCGCCCTGGCCGGCACCGCCGTGCTCAGCACGCACACCACCGCGTGCTGGTGGCTGCTGCCGGTGGTCGTCACCCTCGCCCTGGCCGCGACGCTGGCCCGGGCCGTCCGCCGGAAGTGAGAACCAAGGCGGAATCCCCAGCCGCCGCCTACGATCCGGTCATCTCCACCCGCGTCCGCAGCCGCTCGTCCCCCGCCGAGCGCGCCGCGATCAGCTCCCGCACCCCCGCGCGGACCCGCCACACCCCCAACTCGCGGTCCCACCGCGCCAGCACCCGCACCGGGATCGTGATCGGGACGGTCGCGATCTCGTTCGGCGCGGCGAGCGTCGAGCCGAACGCGACCAGCCGCCGGGGATCGCAGGGCTCGTCCGCGTCCTCGCCGGCCAGGTAGATCTGCACCACCTCGCGCCCGATCCGCGCGCCGGTGTTCCGCACCCGCACCGCGAGCTCGACGTCCCCGGCCGCGGTCACCGCGGCGGTGATGTCCTCGTACTCCCAGGTGGTGTAGCCCAGGCCGTGGCCGAAGGGGTACGCCGGGACGATGTCAGCCTTCGCATACCCGCGGTAGCCGAACAGCGAGCCCTCGGCGTAGACGATCTTGCCGTCCACCGGCCGCGTGGACAGCACCGGCGCGTCGGCCGCGGTCTTCGGGAACGTCGTGGGCAGCCGGCCGCCGGGCTCGACCGCGCCGGTCACCGCGTCGGCGATGGCGTGGCCGCCCTCCTGCCCGGGGAACCACGCCCACAGCACGGCCGGCGTCAGCGCGCGCCACGGCATCTCCACCGGCGCCCCGGCGTTCACCACGACGATCGTGCGCGGGTTGGCCTCCACCACCGCCGCGACCAGGTCGTCCTGGCGCCCCGGCAGCTTCAGGCCGGTCCGGTCGAATCCCTCGCTCTCCACCTCGTCGGTGGTGCCGACGACCAAGATCGCCACGTCCGCGCCCCGCGCCGCCGCGACTGCCGCCTCGAACAGCTCGTCGGCCTCGGGCCCGGGCGCCGCGTGGTGCAGCCCGAACACAGCGACCGGCAGGTTCTCGTCGACCTGCACCACCGCCTCGATCCGCACCGTCCCCGGGTCCAGCTCGACCTCGACCCGGTGCTCCGGCGGTTTCACCAGGCCCTCGGCCAGGTCCGCGCCCTCGGTGGGGGCCAGGGTGATCTTCATGGGCGCGTTGTCGCCGATCACCAGCCGGAACGAGCCGAGGCCGGACACCGAGAACTGGTGGTTGCCGGTCGCGGCGACGGCCACGTCGGCCCGGACCCGGATCCCGGCGGTGCCGGCCGGCAGCCCGCCCAGGAACACGAACCGCGACGTCTGCCGCACCTCGCTGCCGAGCACGTCGCCGGCCGGGTCGATGAAGTCCACCCGCAGACCGGCGTGCCCGGTGTCCGGATCGGTCGCGGTCCGCGGTGTGAGCGGGGGCAGCAGGCGCCGGGTGACCACGCCTTCGGCGTGCTCGACGGTCACCATCGGGCCGAGCGCCTCGGTCAGCGCCGTCAGCGGGCTGACGACGTGCGCCGGGTTCACGTGCGAGGAGCCGCCGCCCTGCGCCGTCAGATGCTCGGCGTTCGGGCCGATGACCGCCACCCGCGACACCGAGTGCGGGTTCAGGGGGAGCAGCGGCTCACCGGCGACGGCCTCGTTGCGCAGCACCACCATGGCGCGCGCCGCGATGTCGCGGAGTTGGGCGCCGGCGTCGTCCGGGGTGGTCGCCGACGGGAGCGGGTCGGCGCCGTCCAGGAAGCCGGTGCGGTCGGCCAGGCGCAGGATTCGCAGGACCTTGTCGTCGATCACCGATTCGGGGACTTCGCCCTTGCCCACCGCCGCCACCAGCGCCTCGCCCCACGGGCCCTGCGGCCCGGGCATCACGACGTCCAGCCCGGCGTTCGCGGACGCGGCCGCCGAGCGCGTGGCGAACCAGTCGGACACCACGACCCCGTCGAAGCCGAGCGTGCCCTTCAGGGTTCCGGTGATCAGCGGTTCGTTCTCCGTCATGCTGACGCCGTCGACGGAGTTGTACGCGGCCATCACCGACCAGGCGCCGGCGCGCACCGCGGCCTCGAACGGCGGCAGGTACACCTCGCGCAGCGTCGCGGCGTCGATCTCGGCGTCGTAGGTCATGCGGTCGGTCTCGGACTCGTTGCCGATGTAGTGCTTCGCGGTCGAGGCGACGCCGGTGCTCTGCACGCCGTCGACGAAGGCCGCGGCGATCGTCGCGGTGAGCACCGGGTCCTCGGAGTAGCACTCGAAGTGGCGTCCGCCAAGCGGGCTGCGGTGCAGGTTGACGTTCGGTGCCAGGTGCCAGGCGACGCCCTTGTCCCGGGCCTGCGCCCCCATCAGCGCCCCGGCGCGCCGCACCTGTCCGAGATCCCAGGTGGCGGCCAGCGCGGTCGGGTTGGGGAACAGCAGTGAGGGGTCACGCTCGTCCCACGTGGTGCCGCGCACGCCGGCGGGGCCGTCCGAGAGCAGGATCTTGCGCAGCCCGATCTCCGGGACCGCGCGCAGCGACCAGAAGTCCTCACCGGTCAGCAGCGCGACCTTCTGCTCGAGCGTGAGGCGTCCGAGGAGTCCGGCCAGCGCCTTGTCGTCCATCACAGGTTCCCTTTCGAACGTTTAAGCGACACACGGGCGCGGCGGGACCGCCGCCGCGCCACCGGCGTCACCGCCGATCATCCGGCGCGGGCCCGGCGGCGCAACCCTTGTCCCTCTTACCCGCGCATCCGGGTGGATCAGGCGGTTCCCCGGGTAGCCGCTGAATTCACCGCCAAACCCGCGTTATGAAATCTCCCGAACCCCGTCTCTTCTGCGAGGGGCCTTCGTACGGGGCCCCGCGCGAGGGAGGCGACGATGGTGACCGAGAACGGCCGGGGCGAGTTGCGGGGGCTTTACACCGACCCCGCCCAACCGCTGACGATCGCGGTGGGACAGGCCTTCGACCTGGTGAGCATGCCGGCGGCCGTCGGGCAGGCAGCGCTGAGCGCGCTGCGGGCCCGCAGAGTGCGGCTCGGTCCCGTCGTCGCCGACTCGCGGAGGTCCGTGATGAGGGTGGGGTTCCTGGTGGCCCCGGAGTTCGTGGTCGGGCATGCGGAGACCGCGGCGCTGCGCGACTGGGCCGGCCGATTAGGCGGGGCCCTCGGCGTGCGCCGGGCCGTGCTTTCGGAACGGGCCGGGGCCAGAGCCCTGTAAGACGACCGGAAACTACCCGCGCCGGCCCCGGTGCGGGCAGTGTCAAGATCCTGAGTTCATCCGGTCGGGTACATCGCACTCGTATTAGCGCACGAGTGAGTGTGCGGTGGTCCAAGCTGTGTCCCCGGCCCGCACACCAGGCGCCACCTCCCCGGTGTCGCGCGCCAGTCACCGCTTTGTCCGTGAGTTGACTGAGTTGACGCCGACGCTAGGAGGCCGTCCGTGCCCGTCCCCGGGGAGCAGCAGCACCCACCGACCGACGCTGAGCTGATCGCCATGGTGCGGGCTGGCGACCGGCGCGCGTACGGGCCGCTGTACGAGCGGCACCGACGCGCGGCGCTGCGGGTGGCCCGCCACCTGGCCCGCGACGAGGCGGCCGCGGACGACCTGGCCGCCGAGGCGTTCACCCGGGTGCTGGCCGCGATCGACCGCGGGAACGGCCCGGACGAGGCGTTCCGGGCGTATCTGTACACGACGCTTCGGCGCACCGCCTTCGACTGGGCCGAGTCGGACAAGCGGGTCCGGCTGGTGGAGAACATCGCCGAGCTGGAGGTGACGGCGGCGCCGTTCACCGGCGCGGACCGGGACCCGCTGGAGGAGGCCTTCGACCGGCAGATCACCTCGCGGGCCTTCCACTCGCTGCCGGAGCGCTGGCAGATCGTGCTGTGGCACCTGGAGGTGGAGGGCGAGAGCCCGACGGAGGTGGCGCCGCTGCTGGACCTGTCGCCGTCGGCGGTCTCGGCGCTGGCGTTCCGGGCGCGCGAGGGCTTGCGGCAGGCGTTCTTACAGGAGCACCTGTCCGAGACGGTGAACGACGGGTGCCGGCCGCACGCGCAGCGCCTGGCGGCGTTCGTCCGGGGGAAGCTGGGGACGCGGGAGCACGCGAAGGTGGAGCGGCACCTGGACACGTGCGCTGATTGCACCGGGCTGTACCTGGAGCTGCTGAAGTTCAACGAGGCGCTGCCGGAGGTGCTCTCGCCCCTGGTGTTCGGGTCCGCGGCGGCGGCGAAGATCATCGCCGGGGTGGCCCTGGGCGCCGCGGCCGGCGCGGGGATGATGGCCACGTCGGCGGGCACGACCGCGACGGTGGTCGGCGGCGGTGCTGCGGCGGGCGGCGCTGCGGCGGGGGCGGCAGGCGGTACTGCGGCGGGCGCCGCGGCCGACGGCTCGGCGAAGTCCGGCGCACTGCTGGCACGCTGGCTGATGCAGCTGCGCAGGGCGAAGACCCACGCGATCACGATGGCGGCGGTCGCGGTGGTGGCGTGCGCGGTGCTGGCGTGGGGCATGTCGGGCGGTTCGGGGGCGCCGCCGCTGGGCGCGCCGTCGTCCAGCGCTCCGGCGGTCGCGCTGCCCGCGCCGAAGCCGGTGGCCGGCGCGACGCCGTCGCCGAAGCCGCCGGCACCGAAGCCCTCGAACCCGCCGGCGGTGCCGCCGCCGGTGCGGCACACGCCGATCGTGAAGCCGCCGGTGGTGCCCCGCCCCCGGCCCACGCCGCCCAAGCCGACACCGACACCGACACCGACGCCGGCGCCGCGCCCGACACCCACGCCGGCACCGACCCCGACCGAGTCGTTGCCGACCACACCCCCGCCCCCGCCGCCGACGAGCACGCCGACACCAGCGCCGACCACCTCGTCGTCGCAGGAGCCGACGATCTGCGAGTTGGCATGGCAGACCCTCCAGGATCCGACGCCGGAGAACATCGGGCTGATCCTGGCGGCCCGCTGGGACCCGCTCTGCTTACCGCTGCCGTGGGTGACCGTGACCTGGCCGCAGCTGCCGCAGCTGCCGCCGTTGCCGCAATGGCCCCAGTGGCCGCTGCCGGGCACGCACCACACGGGCAAACACGGCCTGCGTTCGGCGGACCAGTAGCGGAACACGCGGCGGCCCAGCCGAACCGGCCCACCCCGACCGGCCCGGGTAGCCTCTAGCCATGCACAAGGACCTCCTCGGCGCGCCGCCGCCGACCCAGCTCCCCGACGACGCCCCGGTGCGCGAGGCCCTGGCCGCGGGCACCGCCCCGGCCGAGGTGGCGGCCGCGAACCCGGCGGCCCCGGCCGCCTGGGCCGCCCTGGCGGAGGCCACCCTGGCCGCCGACGAATCCACCGCCGGCTCGGTCACCGCCTACGCCTTCGCCCGCACCGGCTACCACCGCGGCCTGGACCTGCTGCGCCGCGCCGGCTGGAAGGGCCACGGCCCCGTCCCGTGGTCGCACGAGCCCAACCGCGGCTTCCTGCGCGCCCTGAACGCCCTGGGCCTGGCCGCCGAGCGCATCGGCGAGACCGAGGAGGCCGAGCGCTGCGCCACGTTCCTCGGGGACAGCGACCCGGAGGCTTTCAAGGTGCTGCGGGGCTGATCAAGCGCCGGACCGGGCGCCGCGCACGCGTGCGTGGCGCCCGAAAGGCTCGCGCCCGGTGGACCGCCCTCGCGGGTGGATCCCCGCCTCGTCGGATACCGGTACCCTCGGCCGTATCCGAACTCTGATACTCGGGGGATTGCGCAGACATGGGTCTCGGGCGCGCACCGCAGCTGTCGGTCTTCCTGCCCTTCAAGTACGACCTCGGCGGAGCCGTCACCGACACCGAACAGCTGATCGCGGTACTGCGGGGGCTCCACTGCGAGCCCAAAGTGGACGCGGCGCTGCTCCGCAGCTGGAACCTCTCCTACCTCGCCGGACACGCCCCGGTGCTGTGGTGCCCGCTCCCCGGCGGTGCGGTCGTGTTGGGCGGCATCGCCTGGGACTACAGCCGGCGGCTGCGCGTCTACCCCTGGCTCGGTGTGGTCTCCGTCGACTACACGCTCACCGCCGCCGAGCCGCAGGACGACCAGGTCCTGGCCCTCTCCGGGTTCTACGACGATCTCGTCGCCTGGAAGAACCAGGACTACCTGCCCTACCTGCACGCGAGCGGCGCCCTGAGTCCGAGCCTGCGACTCCAGCTCCCCGGGTCCGCCGACCCGGCGGCCGGCAGCGATCTGCACGGATCCCTGATCCGGGACCTTCAGCGCGCGACGTCCGACCTGATCGAACCGCGCCCCTTCCGCTACGCCTTCCACGACTTCAGGCTGTGCTTCACCGGGCAGGCCCGGATGCTCGACGACGACACCGTGCACCGGCTGCTCTGGCTCTCGGCCGGGTCCTCGACCGGGGGCCCCGAGGAAGCGGTCGAGTTCCGCCAGTTCGGCGGGCTGGCCATCGCCAGCTCCGGCTGGTCGACGATCATCCGCACCGACGCCGAGACCGCGGCCGGTCAGATCGATCTCGTGCTCACGCTCCTCAACCTGATCCACGCGCAGTGGTACATCTGCCAACTGTGGATCAACGCGCACAGCCTGCGCGGGCCCGCGCGCAGCTCGCAGTGGGAGCTGGCCGACGCGCACGTGCTCACCGCGAACCAGCTCGCGCTGGCCCACGACCTGTCCGAGGTCGAGAACCTCAGCGTCATGCTGAAGGACCCCGGACTCCTGCGCGTGGCCACGTTCCTAGAAGCCCGCATGGAGGTGCAGAAGCACCGTGCCACCGCCATGTCCAGACTGCGCGCCTTGGAGAACCACTCACGCCAGCTCGCCGACTTCAAGAGCGAGTCCGAGCTGCGCAGGTTCCAGGCCCTGTTCGCGATCTCGGCGGCCGCGGGCGTCGCGAGCCTGGTCCCGGCACTGGCCCAGGTCGGCTTCTCGTACATGCACACGATCACCACCATCGCCCCGCTGCTCGGCCTGTGGGGGTTGTTCGCGATCGACCTGGCTGTGACCCGACGCTGGTTTACGGCCCGCCGGAAGCGCCGAAGAGATCGGCAGGCAGAACGGTTCGTCGTCGAGGTCGGCCCACCGGTCGGCGCCCCGGAGGAACAACATGGATGACT
Organism: Catenulispora sp. GP43; assembly: GCF_041260665.1. Taxonomy (NCBI): domain Bacteria; kingdom Bacillati; phylum Actinomycetota; class Actinomycetes; order Catenulisporales; family Catenulisporaceae; genus Catenulispora; species Catenulispora sp. GP43. The sequence goes on from NZ_JBGCCT010000002.1 coordinate 586,793, forward strand.
CACAGCTCGCGTGGGTCCGGCCCGGCGGCCTCACCAGCGGTCAGCGCACCGGACTGGCAGATCTCTTCGCCGGGGTGGCCGGGGACTTCGTCCCCCCGCTGACCACCCGCAGCGGTACGGTGCAAACCGATCTGCGCGAGCGCGGACAGGCCGCGGCCGACAACGACGACTACTTCGAGCAGATGCTCGACCAGGACACGATCCTCGCCGGGCAGCCCGGCCACCTCACCGGCTTTCTGTCGTTCCGCGCCTTCCATGAGGACGCCAGGTACCCGGATCACAGCCCGTGCCTGTATGTGAGCACGATCGCCGTCCGGCCCGATCAGCGCCGTTCCGGTGTCGCGCGCAGGCTCTACGCCGGCCTGTTCGGCCTGCCCGCCACGCTGCCGTCGTGGGTCGTCCTGCGCACCTGGTCCACCAACTCCGGCCATCTCAAGCTCCTGGCGGAACTGGGCTTCATCACGATCCTGACCATCCAGGACGACCGGGCCGAGGGGATCGACACCCTGTACCTGGCCGCCGACCGGCACCTCGCCATCGGCGCACCCGGCGCCGATCCGCACCGGAGCACACGGCAGAGCCCGGAACCGCAGTGGCACACGGTTCCGGGCTCACAGACAAGCGGCCAGACAAGCGGCATCAGCTAAAGATCAGCTGGTGCACACTCCACCGTCGGTCCACACCCCCTGCGAGTTGCTCCCGGGGATGTCGCCCTGGGTCCACCACTTGGCGGTCCACTTGTGCGCCGGCGACCCGTACTGGACCACCGCCCCGCCGCTGTAGGCGTTGGTGGAGCTCCACACCGGCAGGGTGCAGCTGCCCGGAGGCGGCGGGGGCGGAGTGCTGGTGCCACCGCTGCAGGCGCCGTTGTCCGTCCACACCCCCTGCGAGTTGTTGCCGGGGATGTCGCCCTGGGTCCACCACTTGGCGGTCCAGGTGTGGCCGTTGTACGAGACCACCGCGCCGCCGCTGTAGGCGGTCGAGGCGCTCCACGCCGGGGCGCCGCAGACTCCGCCCGGTGCCGAGGACGACGAGGACGAGCTCGGCGAGGTCGGCGTGGTCGGCGTGGTGGGCGGCGTCGAGGACGGCGTCGTCGGGGTGGTGGGCGGGGTGGTCGGGGACGACGAGCTGGACGAGCCCGAGGTCGGCGGGCCGGTCGGGCAGGAGGCCGCCGAGCCGTTCACGTCGTTCACCGCGTCGTTGAACAGCGTGTTGGCGCTGTCCAGGTCGTACATCGAGAACATCATCATGCCGCCGAGGCCGTTGCAGTGCAGGTAGTCGGCCTTGGCCTGGATCGACTGCGCGTCCTCGCCGGACCAGAAGTTGGTTCCGTCGTAGAAGTACGCGGCCTCGGCCACCGGGTCCCAGTAGGTGTCAGCGGGGTTGTTCACGATCCCGTTGAGTTCCTTGTACATCTGGATGCCCGGCACGTTCCCGGAGTCCGCGGCTCCCGCCGCGGGGGCCGTGGCCGGCTGGAACAAGCCGTGGGCCGATCCGGCGGTCACCCCCGTCCAGCCCCGGTAGTAGAACGGGACTCCGACGGTGAGCTTGCTCGCTGGGAACCCTCCTGGGATCCCGTAGGCGGGATCACCGACCGTGTACGCCTTGACCGCCTCGTCGAGGTTGTACTTGGCGTTGCCCGGCGCGATCGGGTTCATCGGGTCGTTCGGGTCGCTGTAGATCGGCGACTGGTGGTTCGTCGGCCCGGTCGCGTCCCAACCGCCGTGCATGTCGTACGTCATCGCGTCGCCGAACGTCAGGATGTTCCCGATGTTCTGCGTCTCGATGCCGGCCGCGATCTTCTCCTGGCCCGAGGGCAGAGCTGCGGACAGTGCGTAGGTCTTTCCGTCAGCTGACCCCTGAGCGTTCAGCTCGGTCCGGAATTCCTGCAGCAGTGCCGTGTAGTTCGCCTTGTCGGCCGGGGACTCGTGGTTGCCCAGGTGCCCGGCGGACGAGGCCGGGTACTCCCAGTCGATGTCGAAGCCGTCGAAGATGCCGGCCGCGGTCCCCGTGCCGCCGTAGCCGCCGGAGGCCGGGATGTTGCCCTTGATGAACATGTCGATGCAGCTGGACACGAACTTCTGCCGCGAGGCCTGGGTGGCGGCCACGTCGGAGAAGTACTTGGAGTACGTCCATCCGCCGATCGACAGCAGAACCTTGAGGTTCGGGTTCTTCTTCTTCAGCTCCTGCAGCTGGTGGAAGTTGCCGGCGATGGGCTGGTTGTAGACGTCAGAGGTCCCGTCGACGCTGATCGTGGAGTCGTAGGACTTCTGGTAGTCGGCGAACTGGTCCTCGGCGCCGTCACCGGCGTTCGGGTCGTTCTCGCCGGCCGGGTCGGGGTCGGTGGCCTTGGTGGTCTCGAAACAGGTGAGGTTGGTCGGGTCGATGTTCTCGAAGTCGTAGATCAGGTAGTTCAGCTTGCCGGCCGCACCACTCTGGTCGACGTTCTTCAGGTAGTAAGCGTTCTGATAGATGGACCACTGGTCGAAGTAGGCCACCTTCAGACCGCCGGAGGTCGCAGCGGCCCCCGTGGTGTTCGTCTGCTGTGTCGCGGCGTGGGTTGTGGGACTCGCGCCGATGGCCGCGGTGGCACCCGCGACGATGACCGCGGAGGCGAGCACCGCGGTCAGGGCTGATCTGTGTTTGTTGCTTACAGATCTGTGTTTGTTGCTTACAGAGCTTCGTGACGCTCTCATTCGTTACGCACGCTCCTGTGGCGGGAGGGAAACCGTTCGGAAAGAAACTGCGCATGGAGCTGATCCGGAGAGCGGCGCCGCAATAAACGGATCGGGTCGTAGGGAAGAAGTACCGCCGTCCAAGGGGACTGTCAAGGGTGAGGTCTAGACCAAGGTCTAGACCTACTGGCGTAGACCATGGTCATCCCGGTGCAGGTCAGCGAATAGCAAAGAAGCCGTTACGAGGACTTGACCGCGGGGTCGGCGGCGAGGAGCATGGCGCTCGCCATCGCTGGTCTAGACATCTGAGCATCGTTCGAGGAGCATCATGAGCCGCCCCTCCCAGCACCACCGGCACCGCCGCGTCGCCTTAGCCGCGACCGCGGTCCTGAGCCTGGCGATCGTCCCGGTCGCCGCCGCCTCGCCCGCCCTGGCCAACCCCGGCGCCACCGCCACGGCGGCGTCTTTGGGCAACAGCAACGGAAAAGTCTCGGTCGGCTACTTCACCCAGTGGGGGATCTACTCAGGGTTCTACGAGAAGAACCTGATCACCTCCGGCGCGGTGAACAAGCTCACTGAGATCGACTACGCGTTCTCCAACATCGCCCCGGACGGCACCTGCGCCAGCGCCGACTCCTGGGCGGACTGGCAGAAGCCGGTGGACGCCGCGGACGCGGTCAACGGCACCGCCGACACCGGCGCGCAGGCCATCGCCGGGAACTTCAACCAGCTGCGCGAACTGAAGCAGGCCTACCCGAAGCTGAAGATCGTGATGTCGATCGGCGGCTGGTCGGAGTCCACCAACTTCTCCGCCGCCGCGGCCACCCCGGCCTCCCGGGCGAAGTTCGCGCAGTCCTGCATCGACATGTACATCAAGGGCAACCTGCCCGGCGCCGCACCAGGAGCGGCCGCCGGGATCTTCGACGGCCTGGCCATCGACTGGGAGTACCCGGACGAAGTCGGCAACGGCAACCCGCACGGACCGCAGGACACGCACAACTTCACGCTGCTGTTGCAGGAACTGCGCAGCCAGCTGAACGCTCAGGGTTCAGCTGACCGCAAGCACTACCTGCTCACCGCCGACACCCCGTCCGGCCCGGAGAAGGTCTCGCACATCGAGGTCGGCCCGGTGTCCCGGATCGTGGACTGGATGAACGTGATGACGTTCGACTTCAACGGCCCCTGGGAGACCACCGGTCCGACGGAGTCCCAGTCCAACCTCTTCCCCTCGCCGTTCGACCCGGCCCCGCGCCCCACCCCGGGCAACCCGTACCCGGACAACGGCGAGATCTCGACGGCGGAGGTCGTCGCGAACTACCTCCGGCAGGGCGCCAGCCCGAACAAGATCGCCATCTCGATCCCGTTCTACGCGCACGGCTGGACCGGCGTGGCCCCGGGACCGAAGGGCGACGGCGAGTTCCAGCCGGCCACCGGCGTGGCGGCGGACGTCGTCTACAACCAGATCGCGGCGCAGCCCGGAACGGTCCACCACGACCCGTTCTCCGGCGCCGCCTACAAGTACGACCCGGTGAGCAAGACCTTCTGGACGTTCGACGACCCGCAGAGCATCGCCGAGAAGGTCTGGTTCATCAAGGCCCTGGGACTGCGCGGCGACATGACCTGGTCGCTGGACGGCGACACCGCCGACGGCCAGCTGGTGAACGCCTTCGGCCTGGCCGAGTGAGGCACATCACACACTCGCCGGCGTGATCGGCGGGAACGTATAGCCCGGGTGGCTCCTCTTCAGCTCGACAGCATCCACCGCAGTCGAACCGGAGGAGCCACCCGTGACTGTTCTCCCAATGCCCGCCGTCGACGAGGCCACGCATCGCGTCACGCATCGCTACGTGACCGCGCGCGGCGTCCGATTCCACATCGCCGAAGCAGGGCCCGCGGACGGCCCGCCCGTGGTGCTGCTGCACGGCTTCCCGCAGCACTGGCACCTCTGGCGGCACATCCTGCCCGAGCTCGCCGCCACCCACCGCGTCCTGGCGCTGGACCTGCGCGGATGCGGCTGGTCGGAGGCCCCGGAGCACGGCTACAGCACCGGCAGCCTGGCCGAGGACGTGATCGCCGTCCTGGACGCGCTCGGCATCGGCACTGGCGCTGGCACCGAACAGGCGGCGATCGTCGGTCACGACTGGGGCGGCTGGGTCGGCTTCGTCGCGGCCCTGAAGCACCCGCACCGTGTCAGGGCCCTGGTGTCGGTGAACATGACGCACCTGTGGCCGGTGCACCGCCGGGTGCTGCCGAACCTGTGGCGCATGTGGCACACGGCGTTCATCGAACACCCGCCGCTGGGCCGGCTGGTGCTGCGGCACACCGGTTTCGCAGCCTTCTTGCTGCGCCATTGGTCGGCCGATCCGACCTTGTGGGAGCGCGAGGACCTGCGGGTCTACACCGACCTGCTGCGCGAACCGGGGCGGGCGCGGGCCGTGGAGCAGGTGAACGCGGCCTACGTCTGGCGCGAGATCTTCGGGCACCCGCTGGGCCGGTACCGCAAGGCGCGGCTGAGCGTGCCGACGCTGATCATCGGCGGGGAGCGCGATGTGGTGATCCCGCCGGCGGTGCTGGAAGGCGGGGAGCGGCACGCCGACGAGCTGTCGGTCGTGGTGCTGCCCGGCGGCGGACATCTGCTGCCCGAGGAACAGCCGGGGGCGGTGGCGGAGCAACTGCTGCGTTTCCTCGGCTGATTTGCTGGGCTTTCTCGGCCTGGCCCTGCGGCCGCCGGCAAGGCGGAGGGTTGTCAGGGCCGTGCCGGGGGCGCGGCCCTCAGGCCCCCTCCCGCTCCGCCCGCGCCCGCACCAGTTCCTCGACCGCGCTCGGCAGCGTGGTCTCGAAGTCGATCAGCTTCGCCCAGGTCGGCGTGATGACGATGCGCACCATCCCCTCGTGGTACAGCGAGCGGACCTCCGCCTCCCACTCGACGCGCTGCTCGGCCGTCATGCCGTACGTGCCGTTCATCTGCAGGAACTCCTCGGGGATGCCGTCGACCTCGTCGAGCTCGGCGCGGCCGCGGACCAGCAGGATCTTCGGCGGGTGCACCTCGGTGTCGATGGTCAGGGCGACCTGCGGGTTCCGGCGCAGGGAGGGCAGTTTCGGGGCGTTCTTGGAGGTGCACAGGATGATCTGCGAGCCGGTCCAGGTGAAGGCGATCGGGATGCTGCGCGGGGTCCCGTCCCCGGCGACGTAGGCCAGGCGGGTGATGTCCCGGGCCAGCAGCTCCTGGCTGGTCGGGCGGTTCAGGATCTCGGTGATCTGGTGCTGGTCCATGGTTCTCGCTCCTGTGTGTAGGTCCGTTCTCACCCCTGGGACGGAGCCGGCCGGGCGTTCTCGACAGCTTCCGCTCCCCCGATTGAGGGAGTTTCTCGGCGGCGGCCTTCCCTCCGCCGGGCGATCCGCCGGATGATCTCCGCCTCCTATCGTGGGGCCATGATCCATTGCAAAGCCCTGCGTTCGGTGTTCATCGGCGTGTCGTGTCTGGCGCTGATCGGTGTGGAGGGGCCCAGCGCGGCGGCGGCACCGGTCGATCCGTACGGCACGCTCGGCGCCCAGCACCTGGACTGGCAGGTGTGCGACTGGTACGCGCACCCGGCGCCCGGCGGCCCGGACTGGAGCCAGTACCCGGTGACCTACTGCGCCGACATCACCGTCCCGATGGACTGGTACGACCCGTCGAAGGGCACGATCAGCGTGCGCGTCACCAGAGTGCCCGGCAACGACGGCTCGGCCCGGCGCGGCATCCTGATGGTCGACCCCGGCGGCCCCGGCAGCGACGGATCCACCCTGGCGACGAAGACCGCGAAGTCCGAACCGGCCCTGCTGTCCGCCTACGACATCATCGGCTTCGCGCCGCGCGGCGTCGCCCCGTCCACCACCCTGGACTGCGGCATCGACTGGTCGAAGTACACCCCGGTCGCCGACGAGCGCGACCGCTCCCCCGCCACCACCGCGCTGCAACTCGCCGACGCGCGCCTGGTCGGTCAGAGCTGCGGCGCGGCGCCGCTGGCCCCGTACATCACCACCGACCAGACCATCCGTGACATGGACCTCATCCGGGCGCTGCTCGGCGAGCCGAAGGTCGACTACCTCGGGTTCTCGTACGGCACCTGGCTCGGCGCCTGGTACGCCGCGACGTTCCCGGCCCGCACCGACCGCTTCGCCCTGGACTCGAACATGGACTGGCGCGCCACCATCGAGGACGACTACGTCGACGCCTGGGCCCGCGGCTTCGACCGCCGCTTCGAGGTGCAGTTCCTGCCCTGGCTGGCCCGCCACGACGACCTCTACGGCTTCGGCGCCACCGCGGAGCAGGCGCAGGCCTCCTACGACGCGCTGCGCGCCGCGGTGGCGGCCCAGGGCCGCGGCAGCTCGCTGGACCTGTCGCAGGCGCAGGCGCTGTACAACGCGGACGGCTGGCCGCAATGGGCCGGGGTTCTCAAGGCCCTGCGAGCAGGCCCGACTCAGGCCACGACATTGCTGCCGGAGGTGCGGGTCCCGACCGGCAAGGCGAACAGCGGCGCGTACTGGGCCGTGACGTGCGCGGACACGCCGTGGTCGCACGATCCCGGGTACTGGGTGGCCGAGGGCGACCGGCTCGGTGCGGCGTATCCGCTGGTGGGTGCGGAGTCCACCGAGGAGCCGTGCGCGTTCTACCCCCACACCTCGCAGCATCCCGTGTCTCCCGGTGCGGACAACCTGCCGCGCATGCTGATGGTGCAGGACCAGTACGACCCGGCGACCCCGATCGAGGGCGCGCTGGAGGACGCGCAGGAATCGGATCAGGCGATGGTGTTCGTGCGGGACGGCGGCAACCACATCGCCTACGACACGGGCAACGCGTGCGTGGACGCGCATGTGAACGACTACCTGCTGGACGGCGGCGCCCCGACATCAGCGGTCTGCGAAGCGATGCCCCTGCCGCTGGACGACAAGGTCTATCCCCAGCGCAAGCCCCAGCCCTAGCCCTCCACGCGCCTGCGCACCTTGCCCAGGGTGCGCAGCACGGCGCGCCGGCCGAGGAGCAGCGGCACGACCTTGCGGATACCGGCGGTGCGGACGGCGCCGCAGCCCGCGAGCAGGGTGGCGTCGCCGTCCGCGACCGCCGCGAACCCGCCGACGACGAACCGGTCCTGCATGACGCACCAGCCCTCGCGCAGCTCCACCTCGAAGCGGCCGCGGTTGCCGAGCAGGCCGGTGGCGAGCGCCGAGCCGTCGGCGGCGAGCTCGAAGCGGCGGATGAAGCCGATCAGGTCGGGGATGCTGTGGTCCAGGTCCGCGAGGTAGTGCCAGACGCGGTCGAAGGGGGCTTCGATGCGGAGCTCGCCGTAGGCGCCGGACGGGAGTGCCGAGGCCAGGACACGCATGCGGCGGACGGGGTCGAGGTCCGCGACCGGCCAGCCACTCATGCCGCTCATGCCACTCATCTCGTCCGCGCCGCTCATGACGTCCACTGCTTCCGGAACGCGGCCTTGGCCCGGCTCAGCCGCGATTTCGCCGTCCCCGCCGACACCTCCAGCACCTCCGCCGCAGCCCGCTCGTCCAGACCCTCCACCTCGCGCAGCATCAGGATCGCACGGTGTTCCGGCGACAGCCGGTCCAACACGTCCCGGACGTCGACCGCCAGCTCCGGGCTGCCGGGCGCCGGGAGCTCGGCGAGCTCCGCCGGCTGTTGGCGTGCGCCGCGCTGCGCGACCCGGATCGCCTCGCGCACCGCGATGCGCCGGACCCAGCCGTACAGTGCGGCCGGCTCGCGCAGTGTCCGCAGGTTCTGGAACACCGCGATCAGCGCTTCCTGGGCGGCGTCCGGTGCGTCGGACAGGGCGATCGGCGCGCACAGGCGGCCGACGTAGGGCGTCAGCTCGTCCAGGAGGCGGCTCATCGCCAGCGCGTCGCCGCCTTGGGCGGCGCGGACCCAGCGGACGGCGGTAGGCGGGTCCGCGTCGGCGCTCACGGGCTTGATCGTACCGGCGGTGCGAATAATCGCTTGCGCGCCGTCGGATGGCGTGCCAAGGTCGTGCGCATCGCCGACCACCGGGTCGCCGATCGAGTTCTCCTGAAAGGAGGTGGGGACAGTGACGTCTTTCGTCATTGCCGCGCGCGCGGAATCCCGAACCTTTTACCTCCTTTCTTTCTGGAGAACACCACAGTGCCTAAGCACTCGCAGTACCTGAACGACGATTTCGAAGACTTCGAGGACACCTCCGCGCGCCCGCAGCGCATGCGTCGGCGCGTCGACGAATCCCTCGCCAGCCCGAGCCGCAAAGGCCGCCTCACGCTTGAGGAGAAGGCCCGCCTCGCCATCGAGCGCGAGAACGCGGACATGGCGCCGCCGGAGGGCGACCGCTGGTCCAACTGGCCCGACGCCGGCCACGGCCCCGAGCCGCGTCCGGAGTGGGTGATCACCGAGCAGGGCGCCTGCGACCACGAACTCGGTGTGCTGAAGACCGGCAAGGAAGCGGACGTGTTCCTGTTGCGCCGCGTCTCCCCCGACACCGGCGCCGAGGTCACGATGGCCGCCAAGCGCTACCGCTCGAACGAACACCGCAATTTCCAACGCGACGCCGGCTACCTCGAAGGCCGCCGGCTGCGCCGCACCCGTGACATGCGCGCGATCGAGGGCCGTACCTCCTTCGGCATGAACCTGATCGCCCAGCAGTGGGCGATCGCGGAGTTCGGCGCCCTGTCCGACCTGTGGCAGGCCGGCGTGCCGGTCCCGTATCCGGTGCAGCTGTACGGCACCGAGCTGCTGATGGAGTTCGTCGGCGACCCCGACGGCACGGCCGCGCCCCGGCTGGCGCAGCTGCGGCCCGAGCCGGACGAGCTGCTGGACCTGTGGGAGCAACTGGTCTCGGCACTGCTGGCGCTGGCCGAGCGCGGCCAGACGCACGGCGACCTGTCGCCGTACAACATCCTGGTGCACCACGGCCGGCTGGTCCTGATCGACCTGCCGCAGGTGGTGGACGTGGTGGTGAACCCCAGGGGCCGGGAGTACCTGTCCCGGGACGTGCACAACGTCGCCAAGTGGTTCACCGCCCACGGCCTGCCCGAGCACTTCGCCGACCCCGGCCGCCTGCTGGAGACGCTGGCCGGCGAGGCACGCCTCACCTGAGAACCCTGATACCGCCGACCGCCGATCCGGCAGCCGAGATCCGCAGCAAGCGGATCTCGGCTACAGTCGCAGCGATGTCCGAGCAAACCTGGAATCCCTCCGAGATACTGCGCCGCACATTGTGGATCGGCGGCGCGCAATGGGCCGGCAAGTCGACGGTCGCGCGCATCCTCGCCCACCGCCACGGCCTCACCGCCTATCACTACGACTACCACGACGCCCGCGGCCACCAGGACCGGCGGATCGCTCGGCGCGTGGCGCTCGGGCAGAGTCTGCAGGATCCGCCCCCTGACACGGTATGGGTCCACACCACGCCGGAAGCCATGGCCGCGGAGACCCTCGCGGGCTTCCCGGATCGCTTCGATTGGGCCTTGGACGACCTGCGCGGCCTGTATTCGCCTCGCCCGATCATCGCCGAGGGCTGGGGCCTGCGCCCGGAACTGGTCGCGCCGTTGCTGGACAGCCCGCACCGGATGGTGGTGCTGGTCCCGAGCGAAGACTTCCGCCGCCACCAACTCAATACCCTGCCACGCGCCGCCGCGATGGGGATCCAGACCAGCGACCCGGCGCGCGCCCAGGCGAACCGCGTCGCGCGCGACCGCCTGGTCGCCGAGGACGCGGTGCGGCAGGCGGAGGCGCACGGGATCCGGGTGATCGAGGTGGACGGTTCGCGCGCCGCGTTCGCCGTCGCCGACGAGGTCACGGAGTGGTTCGGCGAGGCACTGACGGGGACCGGCTGATTCTGTTCGACACGACGCAGAACGCCGCCTGCGATACTGGCTGCCTGTGACCCACTCCGACCTCGCAGCCCGCATCCACGCCGCCGCCCACCTGACCGGCGACTTCGTCCTCCGCTCCGGCCGCACCGCGACCGAGTACTTCGACAAGTACCGCTTCGAGGCCGATCCCGTCCTGCTCGACGCGATAGCCGAGCGCATGGCCCCGCTCGTGCCGGCCGGCACCGAGGTTCTGGCCGGGCTGGAGATGGGCGGCATCCCTGTGGTCACCGCCCTGGGCCGGCACACCGGCCTGCCGTGCGCCTTCGTCCGCAAGGCCGCCAAGGCCTACGGCACGCGTCGTCTCGCCGAGGGTGCCGAGATCGGCGGTCGCCGGGTCCTGATCGTCGAAGACGTGGTCACCAGCGGCGGCCAGATCCTGCTGTCCACCGAGGAGTTGCGTACCCTCGGCGCCGACGTGCGCGAAGCCCTGTGTGTCATCGACCGCTGGCAGGGCGGCGCCGAAGCCCTGGCGGCACAAGACATCCGGCTGCTGTCTCTGCTCACCGCCGACGATCTGCGTACCGCAGGGGCCTGACCCTCACCCCGCCAGATACCGCGCGAATCCCGCCGTCTCCACGGTCGCCCCGTCCGGCAGCACCGCGTAGGCCTCGATTCCCGCGCGCTCCTCGACCCACTCCAGTCCGCGTTCCGGTCCCATGGCGAACACCGCGGTCGCGTACGCGTCCGTGTGCGCGATCCGGGTGCCGATCAGGGTCACCGAGGCGAAGCCGGTGGCCGGTTCGGCGGTGGCGGGGTCGATGATGTGCGCTCCGCGTTCGGCGGTGCCGGAGGTGGCGACGGCGAAGTCGCGGCCTCGGACCAGGGCCGTGTAGCGGTCGGGGTGCAGGGGGTCCGCGATGCCGACGGTCCAGGGGCGGCCCAGTTCCGCCTCGCCGCGGGCCTGGACGTCGCCGCCGCCGACGATCAGGTGGTTGCGGGAGCCCGCGGCGGTCAGGAGGCGGTCCACCTCCTCGATGGCCCAGCCCTTCACCCAGCCGCTGGGGTCCAGGCGGCCGGCCGGGTAGGCGGTGAAGGCGCCGTCGGTGTCGGCCTCGATCTCGGCGCAGCGGCGCAGGACCTCGGCGATCTCCGGGTCGCGTTCCACCGCCTCGCCGCGGGCCATGCGGCTGATCGGGCTGTCGTCGCGGTACGTCGAGAACTTCGCGTCGAGCGCGTGCAGGCGGGCCACGGCCGCCGGGATGCCGGCGCCGTCGTCGGCCGCGATCGAGAAGACCGTGCCCATCACCTGCTCGACGTGGCGGACCGTCACGCGCCGGCCTTGTCTATCGCGCTCTGCAGCGACTGCTGGTAGCCCTGGCTGGTGTACGTCGCGCCCGACACGCCGTCGATGTTCGCGCTCTGCGCGCTCATCGCCTGCTGGTTCAGCTGCGGAATGGCGTAGCTGTTGATCTCCTGGTCCCGGCCGGTCTCGGTGGGGTACTGGAGCACCTGGATCTGGGTGATCTTCTTGCCGTTGAAGGTGACCTCGAGCTGCACCGGCCCGTAGCGGGTGTCGACGGCGTCGCCGGTGACGTTCTTGGTCGTGGCGGCCGGGGCCGGAGCCGGGGCTGACGATTTGGCCGGCGCCGGGGCCGACGACGGGGCCGAACTCGGCGCCGACGAAGACGGTGCAGACGACGGTGCAGACGAAGGCGCGGAGCCGGACTGCGAAGAACTCGGCGCACTAGGCGCGCCGGGCTGACTCCCCTGCGCCCCCGACTGGGTGATCGTGAAGTTGTTGTTCGTCCCCTTGCCCGCAAGCGGCGTGTCGCTGTGCGGCTTCAGACCGAGCAGCAGGACGACCCCGGAAACGGTCGCGGTGCCGGTGACGATCGCGCGTCGCATTAACAGCCTCTCTAGAACTCGAACGACTCGTGGTGGATGTGCGAGGTGGGCACCCCCGCCTCCCGCAGCGCGGCGATGACCGCCTGCTGCATCGGCTCCGGCCCGCACAGATAGACATCGTGCGCCTTCAGGTCCGGCACCAGATTCATCAGCCCGCGCGGGGTGAGCGTCTTGCCGTGCCGGCGACGGCTGCCGACCAAGTACACCAGCCGGGCGCCCCGGTCGTGGGCGATGTCCTCCAGCTCGCGCCGGAAGATGATCTCCCGGTCGCTGCCGGCCCGGTAGAGCAGCGTCAGCCGCCCGGGCAGGGTCTCGAACAGGGCCCGGATCGGCGTGATGCCGACGCCCGCGGCGATCAGCAGCACCTGCGGCGAGCGGGCTTTGTCCTCGGTGAAGGCGCCGTAGGGCCCCTCGGCCCGCACCTTCGTGCCCGGCCGGAGCCGAGCCGCCGCCGAGCTGTGGTCGCCCAGGCTCTTGATCGTGAAGCGCAGGTAGTTCGGGTGCGGCGCGGCGGACAGCGAGTACGGGTTCGCCACCCAGCGCAGGTTCCGGGTCTGGAACTGAAGACGGAAGAACTGCCCGGGCCGGGCGTTCAGATCGTCCAGCCGCTCGCCCTTCAGGATCACCGAGTAGACGCCCGGCCCCTCCGGCACGACCGAGTGCACCCGCAGCTTGTGCCGCCGGTCGCGGACGTACGGCATCCACAGCCGGAACCAGCCGAGGGTCAGCGCCGCCAGCACGTAGTACGCGCTCCACAGCGTCTGCTCCGGCTGCACCGACAGGTCCGCGCCGTTGACG